>NZ_JANFYN010000007.1 GCF_024460475.1 Holdemanella sp. MSK.7.32
GCTCTTAACAGATCCTCTTAACCTTCCAGCACCGGGCAGGTGTCACCCCCTATACTTCGTCTTGCGACTTCGCAGAGAGCTGTGTTTTAGTTAAACAGTCGCTTGGGCCTCTTCACTGCGGCTTAATTGCTTAAGCACTCCTTCTCGCTAACTTACGGAGTCATTTTGCCGAGTTCCTTGGCAACAGTTCTCTCGCTCACCTCGGGATTCTCTCCCTGCCCACCTGTGTCGGTTTTGGTACGGGCCGCATATGCATTGCCAGAAGCTTTTCCTGGAAGCCGTCATCATGTGCTTCGCTACTTTCCTAAGATTTCGCTTACCTGTCACGCTCTAGCCTTAAGGTTACCGGATTTGCCTGGTAACCAGCCGCTTCGCTTCGCCCTCAATCCATTAAGAGGGTCACACTATCCGTCTCCGTCACTCCTTCGCTCCATATACGGGTGCAGGAATCTTTCGCCTGCTTTCCATCCACTACGCCTTTCGGCCTCGCGTTAGGTCCCGACTTACCCAGGGCGGACGAACCTTCCCCTGGAATCCTTGGGCTTTCGGTGTGTAGGATTCTCACCTACATCTCGCTACTCACACCGGCATTCTCACTTCTATACAATCCACCGCTCCTCACGGTACGGCTTCTGCTCGTATACAACGCTCCCCTACCACTATAGTTTCCTACAATCCGCAGTTTCGGTATCAGGCTTAGCCCCGGTACATTTTCGGCGCAGGGTCACTCGACTAGTGAGCTGTTACGCACTCTTTAAAGGATGGCTGCTTCTGAGCCAACCTCCTAGTTGTCTGGGCATCCCCACATCCTTTTCCACTTAGCCTGTATTTTGGGACCTTAACTGGCGGTCTGGGCTGTTTCCCTCTTGACCATGGACCTTATCACTCACAGTCTGACTGCCGGACATCCTTAATGACATTCGCAGTTTGATTGTATTCAGTACCCCGGGATGGGGCCATCACACATTCAGTGCTCTACCTTCACTAAGGTTCTTTCCGACGCTAGCCCTAAAGCTATTTCGGGGAGAACCAGCTATCTCCGGGTTCGATTGGAATTTCTCCCCTAGCCACAAGTCATCCGCTAACTTTTCAACGGTAGTCGGTTCGGTCCTCCATTGAGTTTCACCTCAACTTCAACCTGCTCATGGCTAGATCACCCGGTTTCGGGTCTGCAACATCCTACTTTCGCCCTCTTAAGACTCGCTTTCGCTTCGGCTCCGGTCTTTCCTCCTTAACCTCGCAGTCTGTCGCAACTCGCCGGTTCATTCTACAAAAGGCACGCCATCACCCCTTAACGGGCTCTGACTTCTTGTAGGCATACGGTTTCAGGTTCTCTTTCACTCCGCTCCCGCGGTTCTTTTCACCTTTCCCTCACGGTACTGGTTCACTATCGCTCACTCGTTTATATTTAGCCTTGGCGGATGGTCCCGCCTGCTTCCGACAAGATTTCTCGTGTCTCGCCGTACTCAGGATCCCATTAGGCTTCCCTTGGATTTCGGTTACAGGGCTTTCACCTTCTTCGGCCGGGCTTTCGATCCCGTTCTCCTATCCTCGTTCTTGCCATATCATGGTCCTTCAACCCCGGTCCTCGGACCGGTTTGGGCTTCTCCCCTTTCGCTCGCCGCTACTCAGGGAATCACTGTTGTTTTCTTTTCCTCCGGCTACTTAGATGTTTCAGTTCGCCGGGTACCTCTCTTGCAGGCCATGTATTCACCTGCAGATGACAGCTCATGTCTGCTGCCGGGTTCCCCCATTCGGACACCTCCGCTTCTTCGCTTCCTTACAGCTTCACGGAGCTTTTCGCAGTTTGGCGCGTCCTTCTTCAGTTTCGAGTGGCAAGGCATTCGCCGTACGCCCTTCCTTACTTAATCAGTGGTTCTCGTGTGTTTCGAGATGTTCTTTTTCAAGAACTGTTTTTTTACTGTTTTCTCAGTTTATCTTACAACTTACGTTTTAGACCTTTTCTGTTATGTCTTTTCTTCTTAGTTGCTCAGTTTTCAAAGATCGATTCTTCTGAGAAGTCTATGACCTCTCAAAACTAAACAGGATTTTTACAACCTACTCTTCAATTTCCACGTTTCTTCTTTCTCCTTAGAAAGGAGGTGATCCATCCCCACGTTCCCGTAGGGATACCTTGTTACGACTTAACCCCAGTCATCGGTCCTGCCTTCGACGGCTCACTCCCCGAAGGGTTATGCCACCGGCTTCGGGCATTACCAACTCCCATGGTTTGACGGGCGGTGTGTACAAGGCCCGAGAACGTATTCACCGCGACATGCTGATTCGCGATTACTAGCGATTCCAGCTTCATGAAGTCGGGTTGCAGACTTCAATCCGAACTGAGACGTCCTTTATGAGATTCGCTTGCCTTCACAGGCTTGCCGCTCTTTGTAGACGCCATTGTAGTACGTGTGTAGCCCAGGCCATAAGGGGCATGATGATTTGACGTCATCCCCACCTTCCTCCGGTTTATCACCGGCAGTCTGATATGAGTCCTCAACTCAATGTTAGTAACATATCACAAGGGTTGCGCTCGTTGCGGGACTTAACCCAACATCTCACGACACGAGCTGACGACAACCATGCACCACCTGTCTCCTTGATAACCTCGGATATATCTCTATACCTCTGCAAGGGATGTCAAGGCCTGGTAAGGTTCTTCGCGTTGCTTCGAATTAAACCACATACTCCACCGCTTGTGCGGGCCCCCGTCAATTCCTTTGAGTTTCACACTTGCGTGCATACTCCCCAGGCGGAGAACTTACTGCGTTAACTGCGGCACTGAGTTATTCCCCCAACACCTAGTTCTCATCGTTTACGGCGTGGACTACTAGGGTATCTAATCCTATTTGCTCCCCACGCTTTCGTGCTTCAGTGTCAGAATCCAGACCAGACGGCCGCCTTCGCCACCGGTGTTCTTCCATATATCTACGCATTTTACCGCTACACATGGAGTTCCGCCGTCCTCTTCTGTTCTCTAGCTGATCAGTTTCCAGAGCCAGTACGGGTTGAGCCCATACCTTTTACTCCAGACTTGATCTGCCACCTACGCACCCTTTACGCCCAATCATTCCGGATAACGCTCGCCACCTACGTATTACCGCGGCTGCTGGCACGTAGTTAGCCGTGACTTTCTGGTAAGATACCATCACTCACTCATCATTCCCTATGAGTGCCGTTTTTCTCTTACAACAGAGCTTTACGATCCGAAGACCTTCCTCACTCACGCGGCATTGCTCGTTCAGGGTTCCCCCCATTGACGAAAATTCCCTACTGCTGCCTCCCGTAGGAGTTTGGGCCGTGTCTCAGTCCCAATGTGGCCGTCCGCCCTCTCAGGCCGGCTATGCATCGTCGCCTTGGTGGGCCGTTACCTCACCAACCAGCTAATGCACCGCAGGTCCATCCATGTTCATGGCCAAGGCCACTTTAATAGCAGTCAAATGCTTGTCTGCTACCTATCCGGTTTTAGCATCCGTTTCCAGAAGTTATCCCGGGCACATGGGCAGGTTACCTACGTGTTACTCACCCGTTCGCCACTAGATTCAAAGAAGCAAGCTTCTTCTCCTCTCGTTCGACTTGCATGTATTAGGCATGCCGCCAGCGTTCATCCTGAGCCAGGATCAAACTCTCCATTTGATTTAGCTCTTAGATGTCTCTGACATCTTTCTTTACAATTGTTTGTTTCGAAATTGACGTTTTAGTTTGTATTTTATTTCCTGTTCAGTTTTCAAAGATCATGTGCACCTCAGCAGTGCTCATCTATATTACCAAATACTTCCCACTTCGTCAAATGTTTTTTTTATTTTTTTTAAAAATATGTGAATTTATTTAAATAAATCATTAACACAGTGTTTACACACAAAGCATATAATACTGACTTGAAATACATAAAAAGCTATAAATAAAGGAATAATCGATATTCAATCCAACACGAATCGTCTCAACGTTTACAATTATACAGCAACTCATTCCATTTACTTTTCTCAATGAAAGAAAATATCGGGCTACCTTCATATATCAAAAAATATAATTTAATTTTAAAAAGGAGCCTACGCTCCTTAATCGATAACTAGATTCTTTATACCATTTTGTTTTGCACAATCATAGAACTCTTGCATCTTTTCACTAGAATACATTTTTGGATTTTCTTTAAAACAATACTCCATATCCAAATATGCATATTTAGATTGAGCTAAAGGATTATAATTCAAGATTTCATAATGAACATCCTCATAACATGAAACCAAAAACTTCGAAATCAAAGAAATATTATCAAAGGATGCCGTCATAGTCGGAATTAAAGGCGTACGAACAATCACGTGCGCTTTTTTATTGCTCTTAAGTAAATACGCAATGTTTTTTAATATTTTTTCATTTGAAACACCCGTATACTGTTTATGCAAGTTTTCATCATACAATTTACAATCACAATAAATTTGATCCAAGTAAGGTAAAGCCTTTTGTACATTCTCTAAATCCGTATATAGACTTGTTTCAACAGCCGTATGAATTCCTTTTTCCTTACAAACCTTTAATAAATTAATCAAGAAATCACTTTGTAAAAAGGGCTCTCCCCCTGAGAAAGTAACTCCACCTTCTCTTTTAAAGAATATTTCATCCTTTAAAATTTCATGAACACATTCCTCTACCGTATACTCTTTGGCATCCATACTCAAAGCTAAAGTAGGACATATATCACAAATCGCATCCCAATCTTCTCTTGCGTTTCTTGAAACACTAATTTTATGATTTACACATCTAACTCCACCCTGTTTTGATGCATGTACACAACTAAGACAATGCATACACTTGGATTCCATATACAAGACTTGTGGTAAATATGACAATCCTTCTGGATTTTGACACCACTTACAGCGAAGTGGACACCCCTTAAAAAACACCGTTGTACGAATTCCTTTTCCATCGTGTGTCGCAAAACGCTTTATATCAAATATATACCCTTTAGATGTTGTCATAACTTGTCCTTGCGATAATTTCATCCTGCAACTCTCCAGCAAGTTCTGTAAAATATGCTGTATAACCAGCAACACGAACCGTCAAAGAGCGATATTGATCCGGATGTGCTTTGGCATTTAATAAATCTTCTTTACGAACCACATTAAACTGAATATGTGGAATCTCTAAATCAACAAATGTGCGCATAAAATTCGCAAACTTATCAATACCCGATTCTGTTTTAAAGAATTCAGGTAAGAACTTCATATTTAACAAGCCACCATTTGTTGTACAAGAATTATCTAAATGCGACACCGATTTTAATACTGCCGTAGGGCCCTTTAAATCACGACCATACACAGCCGATAATCCACCATCTGCCAAAGGCGTTTTGGCAAATCTTCCATCACAGCTAGCCCCTACATTTTCTCCCATAGGAACATGGGCACTCACCGTATACATTCCTGTATGATATTCTCCATTACGATAGTTTGTATATTTTTTTAATTTATTTCTAAACTTTAATGCCCATTTTGCACCAAGCTCATCCACCCAATCCACATCATTTCCATACTTAGGTGCACGATTTAGTAACATCTGACGCATGACTTCATTGTTTGAAAAATTTTCTTTCAAAGCTTTTTCTAAATCAGCTGCATCAATTTTCTTTTCATCATATACAAGCTTTTTTAAAGCCGCCAAACTATCTGCAAGGTTTGCCACCTGAATCATTTGAATACCCGACAAATTATAATGCGCACCACCACGCGTGACATCCATTCCTTTTTCCATACAATCATCAATGACACTTGATAAGAAGGCTGTTGGTAAAATATCAATATGTGCTTTTTCCACTTCTTCTAAACATGGAATCATTTTATCAATAAAATAATCCATCATTTTTTCAAAGGCAGATTCTAAATCAGAAAACGAAGTATATGTACTTAAAGCCCCATAATCAGGCCCCATTTGTTTTCCCGTCAACAAACAACGACCATGATTCAAAGTAAGTTCTAACACCTTATTCATATTAAACATGCCCGAATCCGACCAACCTAAATTATTGCCTTGTGTTGTAAGTTCCACACAACCAACAATCGCATAATCCATGGCATCAAAATGGGATATACCTAAATCTTCCATCGCCTTAATAATTGCCTTATCATTGAAAAATTGTGGCATTCCACTTCCTTTTGAAACAACTCGAATCGCATGCTTTAACAGTTCATCATTCGTATGTTCATGAAGTCGAACGGATAAGTTGGGTTGTGGAAGACCAATATCTTCTTGTGCTTTTAAAAACAAATGACTCAATTCATTACTAAAATCGTTTCCATTTTGGTCTTGTCCACCCACACAAATATTGAATCCAATTGGAAAACCCGCAAAATATTTAGCACTATGCGCATTTCTTAAATATACGATCTCATTGAATTTCAACCATAAACATTCAATTAATTCTAAAGCTTCACTTTCTTTTAACATGCCTGAATCTATATCTTGTTTATAGTAAGAATATAAAGTTTCATCTAAACGACCCGGAGAAAAACTAGATGCATTACTTTCCATGTGTAGCACTACAAATAAAAACCATAATGACTGTAATGCTTCATGAAATGTGGCAGCTGGTTTATAAGCCAAATTTTCACAAATTTCTGCCACTTCCTTTTTGTTCATCTCCAAAGCCAAATCATGATAGCGAAGCATAAACTTCTGAACACCTTGCATGACTAAAATAACACATTCATAGAATTCTTTTTTTGATTCAGAACATATTTTTAAATGATTTCTAGCTAAATCAATATAGCCTTGTGGACCAAGTTGAAGCCATTCTTTAACATTTGGACAAATATGCCCCTGAGCATGATCGGTTTGATTAACTTTTACTACTTTAGAAATTGCACTAATTTCATTACCAAAACGATTCTTAATAACATCCTCTAAACTTTTACCTTTCCAATATGGAACAATCACTTTACGAAAAGTCTCAATGTCTTCAGGACGAACATTAAACTTATCTTGAGGACGTGTTGGAATCGTTTCAAATTCACGATCCACCCAAGAAATTCCACTTTCTGGAAATACAACACCATAACGAACACCTTTTGTTCGATTTCCCACAATCAACTCTTCAGGTTCCATACCAATTTCAATTTCATTTAATGCGTTATACAAAGAAAGTGCACGCTTATAAGGAATCGATTTATCTTCATTTTCTTGATATGTTCGTGTAATAATCAAAGCTTGTTCAATACTTACAAAGCGTGGTTGAGATAACATTTTATCTTTCAGAATAGAAATACGATTTAACATAGTAAGTCCTCCATCTACAATTAGATTATAAAAAGAACTATGATCAAAATCAATAGTTCCTTATTACTTTTTATTACTTTTTATTGTTTGTAGAATTCCATAAAACGCATCTACCTTGGCATACTCATAATTTCCCATTTGATAAAACTTATCCGAATCCGCCAACATATAGGCCTTTTTCGATTGTTTTAAAACAATACGCTTTGTTTGACCATCATTCGGCATATAGGTCATAACACTTCCAGATTCTAAATCTATACCAACCACACCTAAAAAAGATAAATCAAAATGAAATCGTTGAAGAAATTCATCGCACATATTACCCACAAAACCATTTCTTGCATAATCAAATTCTCCACCAATGAAAATAGAATGAATTTGACTTGTAGAAAGAATCTGAATTACATCCAACATATTCGTAACGACTGTAATACCTGAAATAGGTCTTAACACTAATAATTTAGCTAATTCAATATTCGTAGTCGAAATATCCAAAAAGACTGTCATATTTGGTTCAATCAAATCATAAGCCATTTGCGCTATTTTTTGTTTCTCCTTACTATTCACATTCTTTCTAGAATTGGCATCCTCTAAATGAACATTTAAACGATTCAAAATCGCTCCACCATAAATCTTTTTACATTTCCCTTTCGATTCTAAAAAAGCTAAATCTTTACGAATTAAATCGGGTGTTACACCAAAACGTGTACTTAAATCTTTTACCAACACTTTACCATTCTCTTGTAAATCTTCTAAAATTAAATTTTGTCTTTCTTCTACAAACATACTCATCACCTGTTTAAATATTATATCATTTTTGTGATATACTAAGAAACATCGAGGTACTACAAATGAATAAAAACGGAAATTTTAAAAGTACGGTAGGATTTGTGCTTGCCTGTGTAGGTTCTGCCGTAGGAATGGGAAACATATGGATGTTTCCATATCGTTTAGGACAATATGGAGGAGCTGCCTTTCTGATTCCATATTTAATTTTTATCGCCTTATTTGGTCTTGTTGGTTTATCGGCTGAATTTGCGCTAGGAAGAATGGCAAAAACCGGAACGTTAGGTGCTTATACATATTGTTGGAAGAATAAATTTGGTAAATATATTGGATGGCTTCCACTACTTGGATCTCTTGGAATTGCGATTGGATACAGTGTCATTTTAGGATGGGTATTTCGCAGCATTCAAGGTGTAGTCACAAACGAACTACTCACGAATAGTATTCCAGCTTTCTTTACGAATATGACACAATCCTTTTCAAATGTACCATGTCACTTTTTAGTCTTGTTTGTGACTTGTTTATTGTTATTCACAAGTGCCACAAATGCCATTGAAAAAGTCAACAAAGTATTGATGCCAGCCTTCTTTATTTTATTTATATTCCTTGCCATTCGTGTCAGCTTATTTGACGGTGCTATCGAAGGTTATAAATTTTTGTTTGTTCCTAAATGGGAATGTTTACTCAACAAAGAAACATGGATCATGGCCATGGGACAAGCTTTTTTCTCCTTATCCATTACTGGTTCTGGAATGATTGTATATGGAGCATATTTAAAGGATGATGTGGATATTCCAAAGGCAAGTGTGCAGACGGCTGTATTTGATACAATTGCTGCGATGCTAGCAGCACTTGCCATTATGCCTGCCGTATTTTCTTTTGGCATTGATCCCGTTAGCGGTCCTAGTTTAATGTTTTTAACCCTTCCTGAAGTATTTAAACAAATGCCACTCGGCAATCTCTTTGCCCTATTCTTCTTTATTTCAGTAGCTTTCGCCGGAATCACAAGTTTAATCAACATGCTTGAAGCTGTGTGTGAGTCTTGGCAACACCGCTTTCACATTTCGAGAAAGAATGCTGTTTTACTTTGTGGCATTATCACATTCGCCATATCTGTATGTATTGAAAATGGTGATATTGTAGGTAAATGGATGGATGTTGTCACAATCTACATTATTCCTTTTGCAGCACTACTTGGAGCCATTACCATTTACTATATTTTAGGCTGGAACGCTTTAAAACAAGAATTAGATAAAGGAAGAAAAAAGCCGGTAGGACCGACTTTTAAATTCTTAGGCAAATATGTATATGTATTTCTTGCCATCATTATTTTGATTTTGGGAATTCTTTATAACGGTATTGGCTAAGCGTTTCTAAATCTTTCCAAGTAAATACACAGTCCTCTAGTATCATATAACTATGAGGGCTGTTTTCTTTTGGAATCGAAACAGATCCTGGATTCATATAAATAATACCATCTCGATCTTCAAGGGTAGGAACATGGGTATGTCCACATAGTAATATATCCCCCATTTTTAATTTAACAGGTTCTAAATGTCCATGTGTACAATAGATAAAAAGTCCGTTTATATCTAACACAGAATAATCTGCTAAACATGGAAAATCCAATACCATTTGATCGACTTCACAATCACAATTTCCACGAACACATAAAATCGAGTCTGATATGGAATTCAACATCTCAATCACTTTTTTAGGTGCATAATCTTTTGGTAAATCATTTCTAGGGCCATGATATAAAATATCCCCCAATAAAATCAATCGATCTGGTTTTTCGTATTTGTAAGCATCCATTAGTTTTTGACAATAATAACTTGAACCATGGATGTCACTTGCGATCATATACTTCATTAAATTTCACTCCCCTTTAAGAAAAAAGAATGCCGAAGCATTCTTTTATTTATTATTCACCTTTTTCTAAAGCTAATGTACGAGTTGTTAAATCACATACTTCAGTTGGTCCATAGTATTGGATAGCTCCTGGATAAGTATATGCAGTTTCAACAGCCCATGTATCACGGTTTGCTTCGAAATATTTGAATGGTTTTCCATCTAATTCAACCAATGCTTTTTTGATAACTGGTTTATCTTCACCATTACGACGTTCGATATTCATCATCTTAGTGATTGGCATACCACCAGCAACCCATTCTTCAGCTGGTTTAGATAAGTTAGATACTTTTGATAAATATCCATTATATCCATATTGGATCAACATGAATGCGTTGTATCCTAATGAGTAACAATAGTCAGCATCAAAGTTTGATGGGAATGCACAACGTCCTTCGTATCCAAAGAAGTGGTGTAATGCATTGAATTTACCTGTAAATCCTCTTTCAGTTAATTTATCTTTAACTAAAGCTGAGAACAATTTTTCTGATTCAATTAAAGATACCTGTACGTTTCCGTGTGGATCTCTTTCTAAGAATAATTGTTGTTGGATAGTTTGAGGTAAGATTGCGAATACAGCCATTGATTCAGCAGTTAAACCTTTTTCAATGAATGCATATTTTTCTTCCCAGCTACCTAATGCGTTAAATTCTTCTGTTTTGTTTCCAGCTAATAATTCGTTGATTTCAGCAATCAATGCTTTAAATTCTGGAACAAATTCAACTACACCTTCAGGGATGATTGCAACACCGAAGTTGTTTCCATTTGCAGAACGTTTTTCAACAGCATCTGCAATGTAGTCAGCGATTTCAGATAAAGATTGTTTTTTAGCAGCAACTTCTTCTGAAATTAAGCAAATGTTTGGTTGAGTTTCTAAAGCACATTCCAAAGCTACGTGACTTGCACTACGTCCCATAACTTTTACAAAGTGCCAGTATTTTTTAGCAGAGTTTGCATCACGTTCGATGTTTCCGATTAATTCGCTATATGTTTTAGTTGCAGTATCGAATCCAAATGAACATTCGATGTCTTCGTTTTTCAAGTCACCATCGATAGTTTTTGGACAACCGATAACTTGAACACCTGTATTGTGAGCAGCAAAGTATTCAGCTAATACAGCAGCGTTTGTATTTGAGTCATCACCACCGATAATTACGATAGCAGTGATTCCGTGTTTTTCACAAACTTTTGCAGCAACTGCGAATTGTTCTTCAGTTTCTAATTTTGTACGTCCAGATCCGATAATATCAAATCCACCAGTATTTCTGTATGCATCGATATAAGCATCATCGAATTCTACATAGTTGTCTTCTAATAATCCAATAGGACCATTTTTAAATCCGTAAAGAACATTTTCTTTACTAGTAGCTTTTAATGCATCATATAGACCACAAATAACGTTGTGTCCACCAGGTGCTTGTCCACCAGATAAGATTACACCTACAACTTGTTTTTTAGCTGCAGAAGTATTTTCTCCTTTTTCGAATGTGATTTCTTTTTCTCCGTAAGTGTTAGGGAATAAAGCCGCGATTTTTTCTTGGTCTGCAACACTTTGAGTTGCGTTTCCTTCCTTAACACAGATTTCTGAAATACCATTTCTTAACATTCCAGGCAATTTTGGACTGTATTGGTATCTAGCTTTTTGAAGTGGTGATTGATTCATTTTTATATCTCCTTTTCAATTTATACCTACATTAAAAATTTTATAACACTTTGCCCAAAAAGTAAATAGAGCACCCCATCCAAGGCCTTTATTCAAGGTTTGAATTTAAATATTCCTTACTAATTTCTTTTTGTAGATACTCAAAAAACAATCCAATATGATACCCATCAGCTACGGCATGCGCAATTGTGATATTTAGCGGCATTTGATTCTTTTCATCATATTTTCCGGCTGTGATGATTGGAAAGAAGGCAGCACCCCCATTGACCACGCGACTTGAAACCGCAGTAAATGCAGTCCATGGTGTACATGAAACACAATAAAAGTTTGCAGGTTGGCCTTCCTTTACTTTGATTCCCCTTTTTGTTTTACCTAATTCCATATCAGAAGTAATATTTTTGTAGAAAGAATCAAAATCATCCGTAAAATCGGTCCAACAATCCGAAAATGTATGATCTTCTTCATGGAAAATCGTATAGTTAGGAACCAAAGAATCCCACACACATAAATCTCCATTTTTATCTTTAAACATTTTAAAGTTCTCAATTCGATTTAATACTTTAGTCACACAATAAATCAACGTGGGATAAAATTTATATCCATTTGTATGACAAAAAGTTAATAACTCACTCACATCCATATTGGCCGTCATATTGACTTCAACATTTAAACTGTTTGTATAATACAAATAATGCTCTTTACGAGCCCATTGCTCTAAATCAATTTTTCTATATCTACACATAAACTCTCCTATATCATTGTCATAATTACAGTACCCACTGTAATCAAAATTAAACCTAGTAATGCCTTCTTAGATAGCTTTTCATGAAATACAACACGAGAAAAACCAATTGTTACAAGTATACTCAATTTATCAATGGGAACCACCACACTTGCAGGTCCATCCTGTAAAGCACGATAAAAACATATCCAAGATGCTCCTGTCGCAAAGCCAGATAAGATAATAAATAATAATTCTTTAATATCAATAGATTTTATTTCAGACTGCTTATTTTTCACAAATACCATAAGCCAGGCCATGACTAATACAACACTTGTACGAATGGCCGTACCTAAATTAGAATCAATTCCAGAAATACCAATCTTACCTAAAATTGATGTAAGGCTCGCAAATACAGCTGACAAAATTGCATACATCAACCAGCTTTTATCTGAAGAATTAGATTCAGACTCATCTTTTCGAGTAATCATCAACATCGTACCTACACCGATCATGCATACACAGCCAATTTTAGCTAAAGACAAGCCTTCATGAAAGAAAATTAAAGCCAGTAATATTGTTAAAATCGTACTGGACTTATCAATTGGAACCACCTTATTCACATTCCCATTTTGTAAAGCCTTAAAATAACATAGCCAGCTAGCTCCTGTTGCGATTCCAGACAAAACTAGAAACAACAAAGTTTTTCCACTGATATCCGTAATACCGGATATAGTTCCAGTTAAAAGAACAAGAATCCACGAAAAAACTAAAACCACAATGGTACGTATGGCGGTTGCCACATCGGAATCTGTTTTTGAAATCCCACATTTTGCGAGTATTGAAGTGATTCCTGCAAAAAAGGCAGAACCTGTCGCATATAAAATCCACATAGTATCACCCAAATGAAATTTTATACCTCATAATCCTTTAATACAAATACAAAAAGGAAGCAGTGCCTAAACTACTTCCAACATATTTTCAGCATCATTGGCCGCTTTTACTTTATCATTTGCACGAACAATAATTCCAGATTCATCTATTAGATACGTTGTACGAACCACACCCATTGATACCTTTCCATAATTCTTCTTTTCTTTCCATACATCATAAGCTTCAATCACTTTTCTTTCTGGATCTGCCAACAAAGTAAAGGCAAGGCCATACTTTTCTTGAAACTTCTTATGAGAAGCCACTGTATCTTTACTGACCCCTAAAATGACAGCTCCTTTTTCTAAGAATTGTGGATATCTTTCAGAAAAACCACAAGCCTGTTTTGTACACCCAGCCGTATTATCCTTTGGATAAAAATATAAGATAACCTTTTTACCTTTATAATCACTTAATTTATGCATCACACCATCTTGATCAGGCAGTTCAAAATCAGGTGCTTGAATTCCAATTTCTAACATATATATTCTCCGTTCTGTTACACAAATTATAGCATTCCAAACAATTTAAACATACCCATATGCACAAAAGGAAGTATACTTGCTTCCTAACGTTTTTTCTTACTCATTTTACTTGATCTGAATTGTGCTTGTCTTTGGGCCTTTTTTGTAGGCTTTGCGTTGAATTGTTTCTTTTCTAATACGCAAACACTTTCAATATGATCTGTATAAGGGAATAAATCCACTAATTCTAGTTTATTTGTGACATAACCTTGTTTTCTAAATTGATTTAAATCACGAACCTGTGTTCTTGGATCGCAAGAAATGTACAGAATCTTTCTTGGATTTAAAGCGGTTGCGCACTCAATAAAATCTTTTGTCGTACCTGCACGAGGTGGATCTAAAATGATCGCATCATAATGATTGTGATATTTTCTTGCCTGGCGCATAAACTCGGTTGAATCCATCGCAACAAATTCAATATTTTTGATTTTATTTTGTTTCGCATTGTATTTTGCGTTTTCAATCGCATCCGGATTGACTTCTACACCCATGACTTTCTTACAAGAATCTGTCATTGTTAAACCAATTGTACCAACACCACAATATGTATCTAGTACTGTATCCGTTTCCTTTAAATCTAACATTTTCTTAGCTAAGCCATACAATACTTCACATTGTTCAGAATGAATCTGATAGAACGAATTGTGTGAAAACGCGATGTCTAAACCACATAACTCATCATGAATCATACCATCCCCATATAAAACAATAGCTTCATCCTGCAAAACAATACTTGTCTTTCTAGGATTGATATTTTGTACAATTGTTTTAATTTGTGGAAATTCACTCGTTAATACACGCACCATATTTTTTCTTGAAGGAAAAATTTTCTGACTTGTGACAAATACAACCATCACTTCATCTGTTTTATGTCCCCAACGAATCAATACATGGCGCAATAAACCAGTCCCTGTTCTTTCGTTGTACAATTCTAATTTCATAGAGCCAACAAGTTCTGTTATCTTGTTGATAATTTCATTGACAAGTTTTGGCTGCATTATACAATTTTCAGTCTTCACAACACGATGCGAATGAGGCGCATATAAACCTGAATATACTTTTCCTTTATCTTTCGCAAAACCAATAATCACTTTATTACGATAATGTGTATCATTCTTTGCCATATGCACATCGCCAACGCGAACCTTTAAATGTGCTTTTTCAACCAATTCTTCCACATCTTTTTTCTTTTTATCTGCCTGCATACTCGGCTTCAGTTTTAAAAGTGAACATCCACCGCATATTTTTTCTACTTTACACTTCACTAATTTTCTCCTTTATTAAGTCAATAACCTTACTTGAATCTTTAACTTCAATTGTTTCAAATCCCAAATTACTTGCTGCAACTACATTCTCTTTTCGATCATCTAAAAATAAACATTCAGATGCCTTAAGATCATATTTTTTTAATAATATATGAAATATTTCTGGATCCGGTTTAATCTTCTTATATTCATAAGAAAAAACACCGCCATCTATATTATCAAACACACCACAACTTCTCAAATACTTTGTATCATCTTCTGGAATATTTGAAAGAATATATACATTGTATCCTAAAGTTTTTAGTTCTTTAATATACGCAACATTATCTTTTAGTGGAATCACAAATTCTGTCCAATGATACATCAATTCTTTAATATTTAACTCTAATTCAGGAAATTGTTTTACTCCCTTTTCAATCATTTCTTCCACTGAATAGAGTCCTTGATCATACTCATTCCATAAAGAATCAAAATAGAATGATTTCACTTCCTCTTGTCTTTCATTAAAGAAGCTATAAATCAATTCATTTGAATCAAATTTAACCAATACATTTCCTAAATCAAATACTATATTTTTCAGCATATGCCAATTATACTTGAAAAAAACATCTAAAACAAATATGATTTTTGAAGAAAAGAGGTATGTTATGATTAAACCAATAATGAAAGATGAAGCTTTCTTAGCTATTAAATCATCTCCCGCTACAAAAATGGATACACAAGTGGCTCAAGATTTAAAAGATACATTACAAGCTTATAGTGATCGATGCGTAGGCATGGCTGCCAATATGATTGGTGTTTCTAAAAATATTATTATCTTTGCGATTGGACCTGCACAAATTGTGATGTATAATCCAAAAATCACAAAGAAATCTAGACCTTACAAAGTCAAAGAAGGTTGCTTATCCCTAGAGGGTGAAAGAAATACAACTCGTTATGAAAATATTACTGTTGAATATCAAGATGAATCTTTTAAAAAGTGTAAACAATCCTATTCTGGTTTTGTTGCTCAAATCATTCAACATGAAATTGATCACTGCAATGGTATCATCATTTAATAAAGCCAGGAAAAACCTGGCTTTTTATATAATTTGAATAATTCGATCTTTTAGATCCTCTAAATATAAAGGTTTACTAATATGCCCATTCATACCAGCCTCGTAACATTTCTGAATATCTTGCATATACGCATTGGCACTCATCGCAAGGATTGGAATCTTTTTATCTTTTTTTCGAATTTGTAAAGTGGCCGCAACCATAACTTCTAAATCATTTGAACTTTCATTTAATACATCACGATAAAAGTTTTCCTGCTCACTTAACTTTAGTTTTCCAACACCTTCTACTTCTTTCACTAATTTTTGATACTTCATAATCTTCACCTAAACTAAATGTATCACGAATGAAAAAAAAAGCACAAACTCGAAAGTTTGTGCCTAGAATTATTTCACTAACAATTCACAGATCTTCTTTGAATATGCGATTGGATCTTTGATTGCGAAGCCTTCAATTAAACAAGCCTGATCATATAACACTTCAGTAACTTCTTTAACTTTATCTTTATCAGAAGCGTATAAAGTCTTCAATGTTTCAAAGATTGGATGATTTGGATTGATTTCCAAAATACGCGTAGCCTTCATTGGCATTGGACTTTGGTTAGGCATATTTGCGAAAACCTTTTCCATCTCAAAAGAAATACCTTCGCCAGCCGTTAAGCATACTGGATCCTCTGTCAATTTATTTGACAATTTAACTTCAGCAACCTCATCGCCTAAAGCTTCTTTCATGAATGTCAATAAATCTTTATTTTCTTCTTTTGATTTATTTAAAGCTTCCTTTTCTTCCTCAGTATCTAAATCTAAATCTCCTTGAGCCGCATTTCTGAACGTCTTTTCTTTGTAGTTCATCAATGTCTGCATCACAAATTCATCCACTTCATCGGTTAAATAAAGAACTTCAAATTCTTTATTCTTCAATGTTTGAACAACTGGCATCTTGTCAATCAATTCAACATCTTTACCAGATACAAAGTAAATATCTTTTTGATCCTCTTTCATACGAGAAACATATTCACTTAAAGTAACATATTTCTTTTCTCTTGAAGAGTAGAACAACAATAAATCTTGGAATTTTTCTTTATCCATACCATAGTTGTTGTAGACACCAAACTTCAAGTTTACACCAAATTCTTCAAAGAATTTTTCATATGCTTCACGATCTTTGGCAAGCATATTTCCAAGTTCATTCAATACTTTCTTTTCAATACGACCCGCAATCAATTTTAATTGATGATCATGTTGAAGCATTTCACGAGAAATATTTAAAGATAAATCTTGAGAATCCACTAGACCTTTCACAAAACGCAATGAATCTGGCAACAATTCTTCGGCATGATCCATAATGAATACGCCTCTACAATAGAGTTGAAGACCTTTCTTATAGTCTTGTGAATAGAATCCTTGAGGTAAGTGTGATGGAATATAAAGTAAGGCTGTAAAGCTAGTATTTCCCTCAACACTAAAATGAATCACTTTTTGAGGATCTTGATAATCATAGAAATGATCCTTGTAGAATTGATTGTATTCTTCATCTGTAATCTTCGATTTTTGACGTTTCCATAAAGGAACCATTGAGTTTAAAGTCTGATCTTCAACCACTGTTTCATATTCAGGCTTTTCACTTTCCTCAGTACCCTCTTTCATCTTCTGAGTTTCTACATTCATCTTGATTGGATAACGAATATAGTCTGAATATTTCTTAATCAATTCTTTTAGCTCGTATGTCTCTAAATATTTAGAATATTTTTCTTCATCTGTATCTTCTTTTAAAGTTAAAATGATTGTTGTACCATTTGTTTCCTTTGTACAAGGTGTGATTTCATAACCATCTTCACCAGCACTTACCCATTCATAAGCTTCATCACTACCTGCTTTTTTCGTAATAACACGAACATCTTTTGCAACCATAAATGCAGAATAGAATCCAACACCAAATTGACCAATGATATCTACATCTTCATCGTTGTTTTCTTCTTTTTTCTTCATTTCCTCTTTAAAAGCCAAAGAACCACTCTTCGCAATTGTACCCAAGTTTTCCTCTAATTCTTCCTTTGACATACCAATACCAGTGTCCGAAATTGTTAAAGTACGAGCTTCCTTATTTGGTTCAATACGAATCTCAAATTGACTTGCATCCGCATGACCTTGACTTTCATAATAATATTTATCAATCGCATCACTCGCATTCGATACAAGTTCACGTAAGAAGATTTCCTTGTGTGTATAAATGGAATTGATCATCAAATCCAATAAACGTTTTGACTCCGCTTTAAACTGTTTTTTCTTAGCCATAATACCACTCCTTCATTAGCACTCTAATATTTTGCCTGCTAATACTATACAACACCTTTTTAGCAGTGTCAACACCTGTGTGCTAAACGCAAAAAAAGAATTCAACTAAACGAATTCTTAGCTTCTTTACCCACTTTTCAAATAATACTGTTAACTATTTTTATTCATATTTGTAGCATACAATGGATTGGCTGCTCTTATTTCACTTCCAAAAACCATCTTCAATTCTTCAAAAGCTATTTTCACGTGTTCGGGAATATCCACATGTGCAATATAATTCTTTCCATTCGGACCATAGCCATTCGCATCATCTGAAAGTCTAGGAATTTCTCCCATTAATAGATTGACATATCTATTAATCGTCCACATACCATGTATATTTTCTTCATAAACTAATTCATCATTCTGATTCAATACTTTAGCACAATAAGTAGCATAATTAATGATTGTCACATCCTCCTTGGCATATTTTTTTAATCCTGCAGCCATGCGCCTTTGCATAGAAGCATCCTGACTTAGAATGATACTATTAAACGAAATATTGTTTTCTTTCAATAAATCCAAAAGATACGTAATATTATTGCCACAATTTGTAGACTTGGTTTCTAGATAGTCCGCCTTGCATCCATATACATGTTTAATATACTTTTGAAATATTTCTGCCTCTGATAAATCCGTTGTCTCAATATCTGGATATTCTAAATGAACAACCTGACGTAGTGTATCTGTTGTATGTCCTGCTCCACCAACAATAATATATTTTTTCGCAATGAAGTTTTTAATTCCACTAGCTAAAACATCGCCACCTTCAAGAATACTACCACCAAATAAAACCATCACATCCACCTGATGAATTCCATATCGATTAAACAATTCTTCTTGATTCAACGCATCAATATCTCTTGTTCCCAAGAATTTTGCGAGTGTATTTATATTTTCTGCAACATTACAATCCATACATCCTTTTCCTTTCAAAATAATCAGCAGTTACAAACTGGAAGTTATCAAAGATAAATCTCACAATATTTGAAAATAGCATACCGCTGAATCACAAAAAATGCAGCGAACTTTCGCTATCAAACCACACTTTTTACAACGAACTTTTGTTGTATATACACACTTTTTACAACGAACTTTGCGAATTCGGCCTTTAAAATATATCAGCCATAAGTATGCAAACAGGAATTTACATTTACAACATGATCCAATATCTTTGTATTAGCTTACCCTCTTTTAAAACTTCGTTTTCTAATACGCCGCCATTATTGATAATTGATTTGACAGAACCAATGTTGTCTTTATCACAAACCAATAAAACTTTATCCATACCAAGTTTCTTGCATTCTTCTAAAGCCAAGCTGATCATTTTGGTTGCGTAACCTTTTCTTCTTTCGCTTGGTCTTATACCATCTCCAATATGACCACCATATTTCAATAAATATTCGTTTAAGTAATGTCTGATATTAACAGCACCAACCATGGTATCCCGGTCTTCATCTAAGCAAAAGAAAGTAGAATCAGGAACAAACCCATCATCCGCAGTTGATATTTCTAAATTATTTAGATAATATTCAAAATCATCATAATCATTTTTAAATATAGCCCATGGCGAAGTATTTGCGTTATGGGTATCGTTATACGATTTCCATTCTTTAATCATTTCTATAATTTGATTTTTGTATTGCAAACTGCCTTTCATTAATTTTAATGCCATGAATTTATTCCCTCCAAATTCCAATTTATCTAAATCTTTCTTATAGGATGTCGAATGACTGTTTTCCATTTTTCCGGTGCAACCTTTCTTGCATCCGACAAATATATTTCATGATGCAGTCTTTGACTATTCATATCATTCGCATATCCATTTTGTTTTAAATATTCATCCATAAGTGCAACTGTAGCTGGTTCATCATCAAAAGATCCTAAGTGCATGATTTGAACACATAAACCTTCATCAATCGTCAAAAACTCTGCCGATGAACAATCTATTTTTTTCTTTTTAGTTGCTGTTTCAATAGCCCATTCAAAATCTTTTTCATTCACAAAATCAGGCAATCGAATGACTGAAATCCAATGAAATGAATCTTTATCTGCATAATTCACACCATCTATATCATCCTGCCACCAGAATCCTTCTAATGGTGGAACTACATATTCAAAGAATCCTTCAATTTTATAATTCGTCTTATAACTCATTCTCAAAGTATAAGCAATCGCATACAATACGCCAATTGCCTGCTGATATGATCCACCTTCTTCATTTGGATTGCCCTCACCTCTGACCGCAATGTAATTTGCTTCAGGAACATTTACAATCACAGGTTTATTTTTAGGCATATAAAATTCTTTATATTCTTTCTTAAAATCAAAAGCCATAATTACTCCTTAAATTTGGTTTTATCTATTTTTTAAAGTATACCATTAAATATGAAAACTATACAAAAAGACTGATCTCTCAGCCTTTCATTTATAAAAACGCTTTGTCTTAATCTATACGATCATAAACTATAATTTATTCACTTATTTGTATTTCTTCTTAAGATTAATACTCAATATTATTGCAACAACTGATGAAATAATTAATCCTGCAACTAATAAAAATATCCAAAGATTATTTTCATTAAAAAGAAGAATAACGGAAATATCCATAGATATTATGAAAAGTACAAAGAAAAGATTTAAAATTTTAGTATCTTCTTTCCAATATTTTTCTTTATCACTAGTGTTTAAACCATTGTAAAATTCAAACCCATTGTCTAGTTCTTTACCAACTTTAGTGCTTCTTATTTTGTTTGTTGCATACCAAATAAGTAGGTATATCATGTTTAAAAAAATAAAAATCATAGTATTCTTTATCATGTTTGATCCTCTACAAATTCCGATTTATCTATTGCATTACGTTGATTACTTTACAGTGAAAGGTGTCCATTCAATGTGGTCATACTCCATCACATCATTCGCTTTTTTCATTCCTAATTGTTCATAAAATGCAATGGCATTTTCATTCGCAACCAAATATACCGCAATATCATTTTTACCACCTGCTAAAGAATGTGCTGTTTTTATCAGTTCCGTACCAATTCCTTGATGTAAATAGTCTCTGTCCACACCTAAATCGGTTATATAAAGCCAATAGGCATAGTCGGTCAATCCAAATAAGACGCCGACAATTTGATTATCCTTGTTTCTTGCAACAAGACTGATTGATACATGATCAACCAGCTTTGCTATTCTTTCTTCGAATCGTTCCTTCGGATACTGTGATCCTAGATCCGTACGCTTTAAAAATTCAATATATTCAATTTTAGAAATTCTCTCCTCTTTAATCTGAATATTTTTGCACATAACAATTTTCTCCATAAATCCCTAATTCTATTTCTGTTGCCATTTCATTACATATTCTTTTTCTTTGGTAGCTTCTTCGAAGCCGCTATGCTGAATCTCAAATCCTTCTCTTTGATAAAAGGCTATTGCCCGTACATTCTTTTGATATACATTCAAAAATAATTTATTTCGTTTATTTTTTGCATAATTTAGAAGAGCTTTTCCTATACCATGCGATTGCATTTCATTAGAAACAAAAATGCCCTCAATATATTCATCATTTAGCCCTATGAACCCCTGTATTTCTTGATTTTGCTCATAGACATAGACAGTTGCCTGCAGCAGCAATTCCTTCACTAATTCAAAATTATTTTGCCAATATTGCGAAGAAATAAAAGAATGTGCTGTCACATTCGTATCTAACCATATATCTGAAACTTTATTTATATCTGCTTTTTGTAATTCTCTAATCATAATGATTGATCTCCTACAAACTTAATTTATCTAATACGCATAGTATACCATTAAATTATACAAAAGGACTGATTCCTCAGCCCTTGTTCATCAATGAATATGCATACTCTAATACTTTAGCACCATCCATACGACCATAATCTTCCATTGGTATGACACCAACAGGAATGTGTTTTACTGCCATTTTTTCTTTGATTCTTTTTTCCATGTAGCGGATCTGAGGACCAATTAAAATGACATCAATAGACTCTTCATTTACTTTTTGATCTACTTTCGATACAGGAATCGCAAAAATCTTATCTTTTTTTGATACTTCCTGCATTTTCGTTACTAAAAGACTTGTACTCATGCCTGCAGCACAAGCTAACAGAATTACTTTTTGTTCCATATTAACGATTAATTGAACGAGCCATCATAGATACGGTATGACGTACTCCTCTTACAGCTTTACTAATTGCCATAATATTTTCAACAGGTGCCACTCCACCATATCCTGCATCTCCAATATGCTGAATATCAACACCACAAATCTTATTCATGATTGCGATATCCTTAATTGTATCTGTATCCGATCCTTCTTGACTCGTTCCAATCGCAGAAAGAACTAAACCACCACAAGAATGCACTTCTTTACATACTGCCTTTAAATCATCCATATCAAATCCTGGAACGGTTCCAACAGCAGGTACTAAGATAACATCTGCCCCTGCCTTCACAAAGCGTTTTGCGATTTCAAGATCTGCCACTGGCTCATCCGATCCAGCACCATGCATTTTTCCTGCAATGATCAATCCGGAGAAATTTTCTTTTGTGAATGAGATTGCCTTTTCAATTTGTTCATTTGTCACGCCCGTACCTGGATTTCCAGTAAGACATACAAAATCAAAACCAACTTCATCTAATCTTTTAACGGTTTCCAAATTTAATTGACGACCCTTCGCAATATCAAGTCGATCCTCTAACATTTCAGCTTCTAAATCAACCGGTTCTAAGTTCACCCCAATTGGGCGTCCTACTAGACGATGTAGTTCATCTACAAAGTTATCTTTATCATGTTTCAAGCCAAAGATGTATGGATTTAAAACATCTAAACAATTCAACAAAATCATATCCGCCCCAAAAGCTCTGGCAATCTCTGCATTAGTGATATCTCCAATAAAACTTTCTCTTGGCGCAACATTTTCAGACAAGATGACACGCCCCTCACTTGCCTTAATACTCTGTTTCAATTCTTGCGCATTCATCCTTAAAATTTCGGATGCATTTGCACTAATTAATCTTTTCATGATTTACTCCTCAAAATTTCTGTGACATTTTGCCACGCATTCTTACTCTTTTGTTCTGTACAACCCTTATAAGCCCCTAAATACGGTGTAAAACCAAGTCTTGAATATAACTTGATAGCTCCATAACTTTGCGATTGGGTTGCCAAATACAATGGATACTTACCTGGAATTGTATCGTACATCATACAAAGTTTTGTAAGCATGGCCTGCGCAATCTTTTTATGTTGAGCCGATAAACTTACCGCCACATAATGTACGCGAAGTCTACTTTCTTCAAAATCATTACCATACCAAAGACCTGCACTACCAACTAGTTCATTACTCTCATTTGCGACAAACAAGAAATGTTTAGAAAAGAAATCCCTATCTCTAGTAAGCATACTATCCCATTTCTTCCTTGCCTCTTCTAGATTTTCAAATAAACAAACTTCAGTTTGTAGCTTGCACCAAGCTTCTTTTAATGATTCATCAAACTCAACATAATGAAATTCTTGATTTAATTCAATCTCTTTACGAATGGTCTTTCTAGCCATTACCATCAACACTTTTTCATAAGGAATACTTGTATCTAATACTGTCATGTCATTCTCCATTTCTAAGATAAGTATATCATAATGCAGTACATTTTAAATGATATAACAATTTCTTTTTAAATGTTATAACATTTGCTTGACTTCTCTTTTTTTACGTTCTAGAATGAAACCGTAAAAGAGAGGTAAACAATTATGAACAAAACACAACTCGCAAATTATTTTGACCACACATTTTTAAAACCTTATGCAACTGAAGCAGATCTTACTAAATTATGTAACGAAGCCAAAGAAATCGGAGCCGCTATGGTTGCGATCAATACAACTTGGACTAAATTCTGTAAAGAACAATTAAAAGGAACAAACGTACATGTAGGAGCTGCCATTAGCTTTCCTTTAGGACAAGCCGGTCTAGCATCTAAGATTGCCGAAACAAAGATTGCGATCGAAGATGGAGCTGACGAAATCGATTATGTCATTGATATTGGACAAGCAAAAATGCACCACTGGGACTACATTAAAAAAGAAATGGAAAGTATTGTTTCTATTTGTAGAGAACATAACGTCATTTCAAAAGTTATCTTTGAAAATTGTTATTTAGAAAAAGAAGAAATCAAACAAGTTGCTTTAATTGCCAAAGAAGTAAAACCAGACTTCATTAAAACAAGCACAGGCTTTGGAACTGGTGGAGCCACTTTAGAAGACGTTAAATTAATGGTTGAAACCGTTGAAGGACAAGTCAAAGTCAAAGCTGCAGGAGGTATTCGTGACTGGGCTACTTGTAAAGCCATGATTGATGCAGGTGCACAAAGAATTGGAACAAGCTCATCACTAAAAATCTTAGAAGAATTTGAAGCTGAGGTAAAATAACATGAAACCATTTCTTTTAGAACCCATTCATGACTATACAATTTGGGGAACCAACCATATCTCTAAAGCCAGAGGCATCGATGAAGACTATGGGACTTGGTGGGAAGTCAGTGCCCACCCCTATTGTTCAAACAAAATTGTTGGAACGGATAAAACATTAATGGAAATGATTCAAGAAAACCAAGATGAAGTATTAGGTAAAGGCTATACACTTCATGAAACATTGCGATTAGCTTATCTAGATACAAAAGATGCATTAAGCATTCAAGTTCATCCCGAAGATGACTATGCCCTAGAACACTCCAATGATTACGGAAAATATGAAAGCTGGTATATTCTAGATGCCAAACCAGGCGCTACTCTAGTTGCCGGAACAACAATTAATGATGCAGATGAAATCAAAAACGCCTTAATGAACAATGATGTTGATAAATATTTAAACAAAGTAAAAGTTCATAAAGGAGACTACATCATCATTCCTAGTGGTATGCTTCATGCCTTAGGAAAAGACATCTTAGCTTTAGAAGTAGGTACAAACTCGAACACAACCTATCGTTTCTATGACTACAACCGTAAAGGAAAAGATGGAAAAACACGTCCTTTACATGTTAAAGAATCTTTTGATGTCACAAACTTCAATTTAAAACCTACTTTTGTTCCACAAAAACAGGAAACACACCGAATTGGAGATTGTCCTAATTTTACTGTAGATGAAGTTTATGCTGATTCTGATATTACCTTAACATGTGATGAACATTACATGATTCTATCCAATATTGATTCAGATTGTACGATCGTATGGAACAGTGAAGAAATTGTGTTACCACAATACGATAGTCTATTTGTACCATTCGCATCCAAAAAAATCACAATCAAACAAGGAGCACACCTATTAGTGTCAAATCCTAGAAAGGACTAATTTATGAAAAACATTTTAGTTACCGGAGCCAATGGCTATATCGCAAGCTTAGTAAGAGCGTATCAAAAAGATAACTTTAACTGGATCTGCATGGCAAGAAAGGATGCAGACCTTACAAATCCTGAAGACGTAAAAAGATTTGTAGCGTCTCAAAATTTTGACATTTGTTTTCACACTGCTGCCAATGCGACAACTGCATTCTGCAATGAACATCCAGATTTAGTTCATAAAATCAATGTAGAAAGTACACAAGCAATCATTGATTGTTGTAAAGAAAAAGGTGCCAAATTGATTTTCTGTTCCACTGAACAAGCCTTCAATGGAAAAGAAAATTGTGGTCCTTTTAAAGAAGACGAACCATTAAGTGCTGTGACTGTATATGGACAAAATAAAATCGAATGCGAAGAGTTGATTCAAAAACAATTGGATGATGCGATCATCTTACGCTTTACATGGATGATGGGACTAAGCTATCCAGGCATCAAGGCAAGTCCAAGCATCATTAAAAATGTTATGAATGCACTAATTAGCCATACTCCAACATTATTTACTGTGCATGAAAAACGTGGTATGACATATGCGAAGCATTTGGCAGCACAATTTGATAAAATTACAGAACTTGAACCAGGCATTTATCATGTGGCATCCAAGAACACTATGACCACATATGAATCCGCAAAATATGTGGCTAAAGCCTTAGGTGCAAGTGATGAACTGATTGAAGAAATCATTTTACCAAACAACGAACGCTACCAAGATCGATTCAGAGATTATCGTTTAGATAGTGAAAAACTAGAAAGTCTTGGAATACATTTTGCGACATTTGAAGAAGACGTAAATGAAATTCTAATGGATTTTGGATGGAAGAAAAGTTAAAATAGTCTGTAGGAGGCTATTTATGACTTTACTTGAGGAAAACGTTAAAAAATATTACCAAAGCGGATATAACTGTTCAGAAACACTACTTCATGCCTGCAATGAAACGTATCAATTAGATATTTCAGAAGAAGACATGAAAATGATGGCTGGATTTGGTGGTGGCATGTTTATTGGAAGTACATGCGGCGCATTAGTCGGATCGATTGCTGCCCTATCAAAAATAGTATGTAAGACAAAAGCACATGAAATGTTACCTGAATTAAGACCATTAATTCAAAAACATACACGCAATTTTAAGGAACTATTGGGCAGCTTAGATTGTGCACACATTAAGCCTGTACATCATAGTACGGATCCAAACATCAAATGTATGAACACTTGTTTATTAGCGGCAAAAGCTCTAGAAAAAACAATGGAGGAAGAACACCTAGTATAGGATTCTTCCTCTTTTCTTATATTCGTAACAACCTGTCTACACGATGAATCAAATCTTGTTGAATACTAAAATCAACCTCAATACCATCCTCTTTATATTCCTGTTTATGCACCTTACCATTGGTATGAATATAATCAAGTACACTGACCTTCTCATAAGGAATCACGACATGTAAAGTTTCCATATGAAATAATTCCTTTTCAATTTCCTGCTTTAAAAACGCAATACTCGACTTTTCCTTAGCACAAATATAAATACGATCCTCTACACGTTTTGGATATTCAATATTTGTCTTGTCACACTTATTGTAGACATACAAATATGGAACTTTTTCACATCCAATTTCTTTTAATGTTTCTTCACAAACCTGAAGTTTGCTATCCTTATGTTCATCTGAAATATCCACGACTTTTAAGATCAAATCCGAAACCACAGCTTCTTCAAGTGTAGAATGAAAGGCTTGTACTAAACTGTGTGGTAAATCACTAATAAAGCCAACTGTATCACTTAAAGTAAATACATTATGGTTCTCTGTTTCAATTTGACGTGTTGAAGTTGTCAAAGTCGCAAACAACATATCCTTTTCAAATACCGACTTATCTTCATTCACAAACCCATTCATAATACTCGATTTGCCTGCATTGGTATAACCCGTTAGAGCTACACTTTTAACCAACCCTTTTTTACGCTGATTGCGCTGTACGCTTCTTTGCGTATGAATCTTATCTAATTCTTTTTCCACAAAATGAATTTTACCTTCAATTCTTCGTGCATCCAGTTCGATTTTCTTTTCTCCTGTTCCCTTGTTTCTAGAACCACCACGCTGTCTATCCATATGTTTATAGCTGCCTTGAAGTCTTGGCAATAAATACTTCAATCGTGCACACTCAACTTGAAGCATACTCTCTTTTGTCTTAGCACGAGACGCAAAGATTTCTAAAATCAAAGCACTTTTATCCATGACTTCACAATCAAAAAAATCTGATAAATTTCTTTGTACAGAAGGCGAAATAGCCTCTAATACAAGAACCATACTACATTCTTGATCTTCAAGAATGCGTTTGACCTCTTCAATCTTACCAGGATTCATATAATACTTTTTATGAGGATGCTCCAAATTCTGTGATATACTCATGCAAATTTCAATATCACAGGCAAGAGCTAATTCTTTCATTTCCTCCATTCTTTCTTCAAAAGAATGGCTTGTGTATGTTTGTACACCAATCAATATTGCTTTTTCCATAAATGTATTTTATCATACGATGCTAAAATGTTATAATATTTCATGAGGTGAATTCCATGAAAATTGCTTATTTAATGCACTATATGAAAAATAATTTTGAAGAAATAACAGAAAACCTAGATATATTGATCAACCAAGGCGATGATGTTTACTTGATGGTAAACGATGATGATCTACGTGATGATTTGATTCTTTCCTATTGCGATACACCAAATTTACATGTGGCTCATCACCAACAAACTGCCCTTCCAGCCGATATGTCACTACCTAGAGGCTTTATTGTATTGATGAAAGATGCTTTGGAATTTGAAAAAGAAGATGGATCTTTTACATATGATCGTTTCATCATAATGACTGATGGTATGATCCCTACAAAATCAAAAGCACAACTTGTAGAATATTTAGAAGCACATGAAGACGAAGATATCTATTATGAAGTGGATAACTCAGATGAAAATGAAGAAGTAAAAAAAAGATTTGAAAACTATGCCTTCTTTACAAACTCTTATGATTTCCAAAAATCAAAAACCATTCGTGCCATGAATAAAATGACATCCAGTCTTGTTCATTCCTTTAAAAAGCGTGAAATTGAGGACACAATCTATATCAGCTATCCTTGGTTTATACTAACGCACGAAAGTGCTAAAGCTTTGGCAGACAATCTAGCCTACTGTTCAAATACATTTAAAATGTGTTTATATCCAGAAGAAATGGCTATTGCGACGATGTTACATAAATTCTCCAATGTAGATCATCACAATGAAAACATTTGGGCAGTTGGTAAAAATGGTGAATATACTCTGCAACAACCAATGGAAAATGTAGAATTAGATGTAATCAATGATTCTACATATTTTGCAGCTCTAGCTCATAGTGAAGATAATCTTCAAGTTTATGAAGACTATTTTGATGCCTACACATGCGAATCATAATCGTTTCGGATAATCACGGGAATCAAAATATCCTAAAAATTCTTTATCACATCTATTCTTCACTCTATAAAGACAATGTGAAATTTATTCATTTAGGAGATTCACAAACTACAAGCATTAATGATTTAAATAACTTTATATGTGTTAAAGGAAATAATGATACATTAGATTTACCTAAATTCCAAAGATTAACTGTTTTAGACAAACGCATCCATTTCTCACATGGAGATGAAGGTTTGGACGAAATAAAAAAAGATATCGATCAACATCATCCCGATATCTATCTTTATGGACATACGCATTTAGTCAAAGAACAAATCTACAACAATTGTCTGATTCTAAATCCAGGCTCAATCACTTTACCTAGAGATGATTGGCATGGATCTTATATCATTCTAACAATCGATAAGAAAGTCACATATAAAGTAGTTCGAATCAATGTAGAAACTTTCTTAAACCAATATCAATGTTTCATTGAATAAGGCAGCCAAATCATTGGCTGCCCATTTTCATTTATTTAATAAATTGTTTTGCGAAATTCCATGTATCTCTACACATATCATCCAAATTCTTTTCAGCTACCCAGCCAAGCTGTTCCTTAGCACGAGTCGGATCTGCGTAGCAAGTCGCAATATCTCCTGGACGTCTTGGTTTGATGACATAAGGAATCTTAATTCCATTTACTCTTTCAAAGGCATGTACAATATCTAATACACTATATCCTTTTCCTGTTCCCAAGTTACAAATATGCACACCTGGTGTATTGTATTTTTCAATCGCTAATACATGTCCTTTAGCCAAGTCAACCACATGAATATAGTCACGAACACCCGTTCCATCCGGCGTATCATAATCATCCCCAAATACACCAAGTTCTGGAAGTTCTCCAGTAGCCACCTTCATAATATATGGCATCAAGTTATTGGGGATTCCCTTTGGATTTTCACCAATCAATCCAGACTCATGCGCTCCAATGGGATTGAAATAACGAAGTAAAGTTACACTCATTTCTGGATTGGCGAATTGTACATCCGTTAAGATTCTTTCCATCATCGCCTTTGTAGCTCCATATGGATTGGTAGTAACACCTAGCTTACAATCTTCTGTTAAAGGAACCACTTCAGGATCTCCATAAACAGTCGCACTTGAACTAAACACAATACTTGGAACATGATACTTTTTCATCATCTTGGCAACCACTAAAGTAGTCATCAAGTTATTTGTATAATATTCAATTGGCTTTTGAACACTTTCACCAACCGCTTTAAAAGCCGCACAATGAATGACCGCATCCAATTTATTTTCCTTAAATACAGCTTCCGTCTTTTCCTCATCTAACACATTAAATTCATAAAACTTAACATGTTTTCCTGTAATTTTATAAATTGAATCCAATACATCTGGTTTTGAATTTGAAAAATCATCAATTACGACAACATCATAACCACTCTCTAATAATTCAACACAAATATGACTACCAATATATCCGGTTCCACCTGTTACTAAAATATTCATTAGTCAATAACCTTGCAGCCACCTAATTTTCTTACTTTTAAGATATGGCAGCTTCCCTTTCCAAATACTTTTTCAATTTCTTCTTTATATGTTTCTACATAGCTATTTTCAACAAAGGCTTGAATCGTTCCGGCAAAACCTCCACCATGAACACGACATACGCCATGATCTTTTAAAATCATTTCAGACATAGCTAAACCTAAAGATACAGCCTGGTTCTTATAGTCAAAGTCTGCATATACATTTTGAAGAAATTTGTAGCTTGAGTTTCCTGATTCTTGAATCAATGTCTTGAAGCCTTCAAAATCATCATTGTTTAATCGTTCTACGATTGTATTTACACGTCTATTTTCGTTGAAGAAATGGATGGCTCTTAAGATTGCGCGATCATTATTTAAAGCCGTTCTTAAGTTTGCGATATTTGCATAGAACTCATCTTCATCCACTTCACGAAGAACTTCCTTACCAAAATAGTGAGCAACTTCTTTCATTTCTTGTGGTACTGCACCATAGGCATCTGTTAAATCGGCATGACTTCCCTTTGTATCTACAATACATAAACTGTGATCATATTTTGAGAAATCAACATTCACACTATTTACAATTGGATTTGAAGTATCTTTAAAGTCAATGGAAATCAATCCACCTACAGCGCATGCACATTGGTCCATCAATCCACATGGTTTTCCAAAATATACATTTTCTGCATATTGACCCACTTTGGCAATCGTAACCATATCAATTTTCATATCATTATATAATCCATCAATAATTGTACCAATAATAGATTCGAATGCTGCAGAACTTGATAGTCCAGCCCCCATTAATACATCACTCGTGATGAAAGCTTTGAATCCACCTACGTTATAGCCTAATTCTTTTAATTTAGAAACTACACCACGAATCAAGGCTTCACTTGTTCCTAGTTCATCTTCTTTTTTGTCTAAATCATTTAAATCAATTGGTTTGATGTCAAAGTCATCAGAAATCACTTTAATTACATGATCTTGTTTAGATACAATTCCAATCGCATCTAAATTGATAGATCCTGCAAGCACACAACCATGTTGGTGGTCTGTATGATTTCCTGAAATTTCACTTCTTCCAGCAGCACTATAGATACTCACTTCATCATCTCCAAATAAAGTTTGGTATTTATCTAATGCAGCAGCATAACGTTGTTTTTGATAGTCCAATAAACTTGGATCTGCATATAGATCTTCAATTAATGCATCATATTTACCGGATACTACTTGTTCTTTAATTTCTGTTGTTTTCATTTTCTTACCTCGAATGTATATGTTGTTTCTTCTTCAAATACTTGTCCTGCTTTTAATAAAACTTTTGGATTCTCTTCTTTATGAATCGAATCGGCAATATAGCTTGTTTCAATACACAATCCATCTTGTGGATGCATAATCTTACCATATTTATCTGTCTGTCCATCTAAGTAGTTGGCACTATAGATTTGTGCCGTTGGATATGTTGTGGATACTTTTAGTTCAATACCACTTAATGGACTGTATAAACACACTTGATTTTCTTTAGTATCAAATACATATGGATGATCATATCCTCTTGCGATGATTAATTGTTCATCCTCTGAATGAATAAAATCTCCAATTCTTTTTTCTGTATTAAAATCAAATGCAGTCTCTTTAACATCTTTTAATTCACCTGTATATAATCCATCTGGATCTACACAACCAAATTTAGATGCTGAAATTCGTAACGTATGATCATCAATATTCGATGCATGTCCATTTAAATTGAAATAGCCATGGTTTGTGATATTGATTAACGTATCTTTGTCGCTAACACCACTATATTGAATGTGTAAACTCGATTCATCTAGCCAATAGATCGCATAGAAATCTAATGTTCCAGGATAGCCTTCTTCTCCATCTTTTGATACATAGTGGAATTTAACGCCATCTTCAATTAAAGAATAATCAAATACTTTATAAGAAAATCCCTCAATACCTCCATGTAGTGAGTTTGGACCATTATTAATTGGCACATGATATTCTGTATCATTTATTGTGAATGTACCTTTTTCAATACGATTACATACTCGTCCAACTAAGGCATTTAAATAGGTTCCATCTCGTTTTTGATAATCTTCAACATGTTCAAATCCTAAAATACAATCACAGTCTTGATCATTCTTATCTTTCGTTACAATCTTTAAAAGAGTACATCCAAAGTTTGTAACTTCTACAGTTAAATGTGAATTTGAAATCGATAATACATCTATTCCATTCTCTAATCTTTCTTTTACCTCTACCATAATGTCTTTACAAAACGGCTAAAGCCGTCCATCCCTTCATCATCCATTTTATATACGCCGGCATTCTCTAATACAGATACGAATTTCTTTGTGACTTCCATTTCCATGAATGTATCCACATTTGTATAAGAGCATGTTTTTAGGTATTCATACCAGTCTTTGTGTTTTTCAAGTTCTGGATAAGAATCAAAATCTGCTTTTCCAGATAAACATAATTTAATTTGTTCTAACTCTGTTTTTAATCGTGCTGGCAAAATAGCCAATCCCATCACTTCAATCAAACCAATATTTTCTTTTTTAATATGGTGATGTTCTGCGTGAGGATGGAAGATACCTAATGGATATTCTTCTGTAGTACGATTATTTCGTAAAACTACATCCATTTGATATTTGCCATCTTTCTTTCTAACAATTGGAGTCACCGTATTATGACGAACGCCAGATTCATTGGCAATAATATCTAAACTTTCATCACTGTATGTACACCATGTTTCAAAGATTTTAGTAGCTAGATCCAATACGTTTTCTTTCGATTCAGATGTTAATCGAAGTGTTGATAGTGGCCAGTAAAGCATATCCACTTGTACATCCTTATATGTATAGCTCTTCACAACCTTTGCGTCTTCCATTGGGAAATGATGTCTTCCACCTTGATAGTGATCATGACTTAAAATAGATCCACCAACAATAGGAAGATCTGCATTGCTTCCAATCATATAGTGTGGGAATTTATCAATAAATGCGAATAAATGCTCAAATGTCGTACGATCCATCTTCATTGGCGTATGTTCACTATTGAATACAATACAGTGCTCATTGTAGTACACATATGGTGAATATTGTAAATTGTATGTATGTCCATTTAAATCTAATGGAATAATACGATGTGTTTGTCTAGCTGGATGATTTAAGTTTCCGGCAAAGCCGACATTTTCCTTACATAATAAACATGCAGGATACGAAGTGCTTACGGCATTTTTAGCTTTAGCGATTTCCTTAGGATCCTTTTCAGGTTTCGATAAGTTGATCGTAATTTGAATATCGCCATATTTACAGAAATGTGCAAAACTGATATTCTTATCAATTCTTGATTTACGGATATAGTTTGAATCGATACTCAACTTATAGAAGTAATCTGTTGCATCTTTAGGATTCAAAGAATATAGACTCTTAAAAGTATGCACGACTTCACTAGGTCTAGGCATTACACAATTCATAATGCGAGTATCTAATAAATCTTTTTCAGTTACAGTATTATGAATCATACCTTTTTCAACCGCATAATCTAACATGAAATCTAAAATCTCATAGATAGAACAGTCTTCTACTTCTTCTCTTTTAAATTCTTGGATGCCAAATAGATCAATCAATAAATTTGCAGAATAATCATAATCGTATTTCTCGATCATTCCATTCTTTAAAGCATACCCTAATAACTGGTTAATTTTTGTATTCATTTGTTCTCCTTCCATATAAACAAAATCAATCATTTTTATTACAGCCAAATCCCTTTTTCTGCTACACTATCCACAAAAATAATGATCAATTGTTCATTTATTTATATACGGCTCATCATCAATATTATGCAGATATGGTTATAAATTTAAGATTTGCCCATTCAGTTTTAGTGTAAGCGTTTTCTTTATCTGTGTCAACATATTCAAACAACAATTTAAACATGGATGTTGGATTTAGGTTTCAAACAATGATTACTTGTTTGTTTTTGTTTATTTGATGTTTTATTTATACAAAAAGCCATTCTGGTATGAATGGCTCTTATTTAAAATTCTCAAAAGAATCAATCACTTGTATAACTCCAGGAAGCTTTTCGTATTCTTCTTTTTTATTGGCAGAATCCACAACGACTATATTTTGACATCCTGCTTTATAAGCATTTGTAATCCCACTAACACTATCTTCGATAATCAAACAATCTTGAATCTTAACTCCAATTTTATGAGCTGCCTTTTTAAACATTGCGATCTTGTTTTCATACGTTCCATCATCATAGACAATCCTAGATGGCTCAATCCATTTGTCTAAATGAAACGATTCGACAAAGAAATCAATGTTAGGCTTGATAGATGCAGATGCAATTGTGAATGGAATATTTGATTCTTTTAAATAATCAAAATATTCTTCAGCTCCCTTTACTAAATGAAACGTTGCCTGATCCTCTTTACAAAATTGGCGATAATATTCTTCTTTTAACTGCGAATATTTTTCCATTTCGGATGGATCACACGTTCCACCAAACATATATTCAACAACTTTATTGTTTGGTACACCATTAATATGTTCATGAAGTTCTTCTTCATCAATTCCATGATGACGAATATCTTGTGATATTTTTGACCATGCCAAAATATGTTTTGGATTGTCAAAAAACAATGTTCCATTAAAATCAAATATGACGCCTTTGTACATTACGAAACCACCCTAACCTTAAAATCATTTACATGCATTAAAAAGTAATCAACCTCATATAAGTTCAGTGTAAGCATTTTCTTCTAATAAGTCAACATTTTCAAACATATATTTATTATTATCAAACATTTATGTTAGATTTAAGTAATATATAACTTTATTTTGTTTGTTTTTGTTTGTATTATGTTGACTAAATATATTTGAAATGATATCGTCTAACATAGAAGAGGATATCAATATGTTAAAAAAAGAACGTTTAGTAAAAATTGCACATAAAGTAAATCAAAATGGAATCATTACCATTCAAGAAATCATGGATGAATTAGGTGTGTCGGATATGACCGCAAGAAGAGATTTGGATGAATTAGAAAAATCCGGAAAATTACTTAGAGTTCATGGAGGTGCACAAAGCCTTTCTTTTTCAATGGACCACGAATTAAGTCACATTGAAAAATCATCGGTGCAAATTGAAGAAAAAAAGAGAATTGCCCATAAAGCAGCAACTCTTATTTCAGAAGGAGAATCTATTTTTTTAGGTCCTGGTACAACCATTCAATTTTTAGCTGAACAACTCACAGGCAGAAACATTCGTGTTATCACAAATAGCCTTGCCGTATTTAATATATTAGTGAATCACGCTCCTACTGAAGTCATACTAACTGGCGGTGATTACAGAGATAACACAAATACTTTTGTGGGTCCTATCACAAATTTAGTATTGGGTAAATTAAAATATAATAAAGCCTTTATCAGTTGTAACGGAATCTACAATTCATCCATCACAACCTATTCATTAGAGGAAGGTGAATCGCAACAGATCGCATTAGATAATTCTAAAAACAAATATTTATTGGCTGACAACAAGAAGTTCAACCGTGCCGACTTCTATATTTATTATGATCTATTTAACTTTGACACTTTAATTACCGACAACACCATTGATGATGAAGTTTTATCACACTACAAACAATATGTACAAATTATGACAGTTTAAAAGGAGACAAAATTTGCCTCCTTTTTACTCTTCATCCTCATCATCATCTTCACGATCTACACGTCTGAATAGATGTTTCTTTTCTTTACCCGTATGCTGTTCTAAAGTGTTCCAATCTGTATCTAATTCTTCTTCACTTTCAGAAGTATCATAGAAATCTTTACTTTCTTCGATTGCACGACTTTCACGAATCCTTAATTTAGATTTTAATTCACGAGCCCTCTTCTTAGATTTTCTAAGCATTCTGCCATACATGCAGAATACAATAAATGAAATTAAGAATAGACCTGCACATAATGCGATTCCTGCTAAATAGCCTTGAAAATATACTTGTAATAGCCCTGTTACAACGCAACATGCCATACAGATGAATACTAAAAACATTGTTGAACGACATGAACTTGAATATTTCTTAAAGAAACGGAATTTTTCTGAATCATTATCAATTTCTTTACGATATTCTCCATCTTCTTCTTCGTTTCTAAAAGTAAACCAACCCGCATCACTTTTCTTTTTACCGTCTGATTTAGAAACCAATTTCCATCCTTCAGATTCCCACTCGCGCCATTGATCTGCATCTGGTTCATCCACAAAATAGTTCATTGAATAATAATACGTTTTGGGCTGACCCTTTCTAAAGAAATATTTCTTTCCTTCATGACGCACAAAGTGATAACCTTCACTGGATTTATCTTGAAGATATTGTTCTATTTTTGGATATTCCGCATACAAGAATTTCTTTCTTTCCTCATAAAGATCTTCATCGTCATCGTCATCCTCATATTCATCCTCAAAATCTTCTTCATCATCCAATACTTCTTGAACTGGTTGTTCTTCCTCAATTGGTTTCGCATTAAAAGACTTTAATTCGTTTTCAATTGATTCTGTTGTAAAATCATCATCAACATCCAATTTTTCAACAACAATCTTTTTAGGTTCTTCTTCAACGAATTTTGGTTCTTCTTCAATGAATTTTGGCTTTTCTTCAATGACTGGTTCTTCAACAACTGTCTTTGGCTCTTCCACAACATGCTTTTCAATAGGTGCCTCTACTTCTTCAATTGAAGTACTAGGCGTAATATCTACTGACTCTGCTACTTCATCGTCAAAAATATTCTCATTGATTTTTACATGTGTTTTTGCACTTCGTTTTCCAAAGATGGTTTTCTTTTCTGGCTCTTCATCAATATGGAAAATGTTTTCAGCATTAAAATCATGTAATTCTGGTTCATGTATATCTAAAGATTTAATTCGATCCGTTCTTTTTAGACGTCTAAGCTCTTCTAAAGCACTGGGATTCTTTTCATTTTCATTTGCCATAAATATCCCTCCAATTATAATATTGTACTAATTTAATGTATATTCGTCAAATTCACTTGTGTATTTACCATCCTTGAAAATATGAATCTTTTTACCATTTTTTAATGTAGCTTCAATCGATAAATCACTGGTTCCTACCATGAAATCTACATGCGTAAATGATTGATTCATACCATGTTCCAACAATTCCTCTTCACTCATTTCTAAACCTTTTTCAATGCATTCATTATAGCTTGCACCCAAGGCAAAATGACACGAAGCATTTTCATCAATTAGTGTTTCATAAAACAAAGTATCCAATGCACTAATAGGCGATCCATAAGGAACTAAGGCAATTTCACCAAGATATTTTGACCCTTCATCCGTTTCTAAAATACTAGTCAAAACTTCTTTTCCTTCTTTGGCATCATAATCCACAACTTGCCCATCCTTAAATTCAAACCAGAAATCTTTTACAATTGCACCATTGTAAGCCAAAGGTAAAGCACTATATAATTTACCATTTACACCCGTCTTTTTAGGTGCAGAGAAAATTTCTTCTGTAGGAATATTTGGAAAATAGTAGTTACCATTATCTAAAAAGGATCCTCCACCTGCAAATACATAACCTTCTGGAAGTTCAACTACTAAATCAGTTCCTAAAGAATTTGTATAATGAACACTTTCGATATCTAAATGATTTAAAATATGAACTCGCTTATCAAAAGATGCACGATGCTCATTCCAGTTTTCATTGGCATCCTTTTCGTCTACACGACTAATTTTTAATACTGCATTCCACAAATCAGATAATGCATCTTCTGATTCAGGATATACCTTTTTAGCCCAAGCCATAGTTGGAACACTGGCCACACACCATGCTGCATGCATATAATCCAATTTATCACGATATGGCTGTGTCATTTCTCTTAATGCCTTTCTATAATTTGCCATTAATTTTGGCTCTACCCCCTTCATTCCATCAGGATCTTCACCAACTAAGCTCAAATAACAAGCTCCCTTTTCAGCCGTTTCATTATGGAACAAAGCTTCATAATCATAAGGCATACGATTACCTGAAAGATATCTCATACGATTGATTTCATCATCACTATAGCGAACAATTACATCTTTTGCGCCAACATCAAAACATGATTTCACAATCAAACGAACAAATTCATTCATTTCTACGTTAGCACGAACAACTACTATTTGATCTTTTTGAACATTCAAGCCTGAACGAACAATTAAGTCTGCATATTTTTCTTTTAAATTCATTTTATTTTCCTCGATTCTTGCACCTATTATACCAAAAGAAAGAGCACCTTTCGATGCTCTTATTTACTAAATTGTTCTTTTTTTATTTGATCAAAAAATGCCTTGGGATTTTCACACATCGAATGAGAGCCGCAATGTCCACAGCTACCACCACAGCTTGATTTTCCACTCTTTTTATCTTTATAAATGCTTCGACAAGCTAAGCCTGCACATGCACATACAACCAATAGAACTAGAAATGTTGATAGATTCATGGAAACCCCTCCTTTTACATTATTTTACCGCAAATTCAACTTCAGCAGTATCACTTTCTTTTGATGGACGAACCAATAAATAAATTAAACCAATCAATAAGATAAATCCTACAATTGTTCCAAATCCAAAAGATCCACCATTGAATAAGCTTCCTAATTGGTAAACGATCAATGAACATACATAAGCGAATCCACATTGATATCCAATGGCAATCCAGAACCATTTTGTGTTATTCATTTCACGTTTGATAGCTCCCATTGCTGCAAAACATGGAGCACACAACAAGTTAAATATCATGAATGAATAGGCAGCTAGTGGTGTAAAGCTTGCAGATAATTGTCCCCAGAATTCATTTCCTTCTTCAGCAACTTCAGCAAATCCATATAATTGTCCAAATGTTGCGACAACATTTTCTTTGGCAATTAAACCTGTTACACTAGCAACTGCAGCTTTCCAATCACCCCAACCAAGCGGTGAGAAGATCCATGCGAATGTTTGTCCAATTGAAGATAGAATTGAATGATCAATATCATCAACCATGCCAAACGCACCTTTTTCCCATCCAAATCCTTGTAAGAACCACAATACGATTGTAGATAATAAGATAATTGTTCCAGCCTTTTTAATAAAGCTTGAACCACGTTCCCACATACTTCTTAATACATTAACTGCACGAGGTGTGTGGTATGCTGGCATTTCCATGACAAATGGTGCGGGATCTCCGGCAAATAATTTTGTCTTCTTCAACATAATACCAGAAACAATAACAGCTGCCATACCTACAAAATAAGCACTTGGAGCCACCCAGCTAGCCCCATGGAAAATAGCACCCGCAATCAAACCAATGATTGGCATCTTCGCTCCACAAGGAATGAACGTTGTTGTCATAATTGTCATCTTACGATCACGATCACTTTCAATGGTACGACTTGCCATAACGGCAGGTACACCACAACCTGTACCAATCAACATAGGGATAAATGATTTTCCAGATAAACCAAACTTACGGAAAATACGGTCCATGATAAAGGCAACACGTGCCATATATCCACAATCTTCCAAGATAGCTAAGAAGAAGAATAATACTAACATCTGTGGTACAAAGCCAATAACAGCTCCTACACCACCAATAATACCATCCACAATCAATCCATGTAACCAATCTGCACATTGAATTGAAGTTAAGAAACTATCCACTGCAGGAGGAATAATTTCACCAAACAAGACATCATTTGTCCAATCTGTTACAATAGTTCCTACTGTAGTTACAGAAATATAATATACAAACCACATTACTAGCGCAAAGATTGGAAGTGCCAAAACACGGTTTGTGACAATACGGTCAATCTTATCCGAAGTTGTTAATACTTCTTTTGACCCTTTTTTGTAACAATCTTTAATTACATTTGTGATATATGTATAACGAGCATCTGTAATAATTGATTCACTATCATCATCCATTGACTTTTCAACAGCTTCAATCACACTAGCATCTGCCTTTGCCTTGATAGCTGCTTCAATTTTATCATCTCTTTCAAACAATTTAACGGCATAGAAGAAACGACGGTTTGCTTCAATACTTGAAGGCAAACTTGTTTCAATTGTATTCAATGCATTTAATACTTTACCTGCATAAATATTTTTAGCTTTGCATTGCGTATTTGCTGCCTTTTTTACCTCAGCCATCAATTCTTTGATTCCTGTATTTTTCAATGCGGAAATCGGTAATACAGGACAACCTAATTCTTCGGATAACTTTTTATAGTCAATTGTATCTTTTCTTTTTTCTATGACATCCAACATGTTGATCGCAACAACGGTTGGAATCCCTAATTCTAAAAGTTGTGTTGTTAGAAATAAATTTCTTTCTAAGTTAGAACCATCAATGATATTTAAAATAACATCGACATTTCCATTTAATAAGAATTCACGAGATACAACTTCTTCCAAAGTGTATGGTGATAATGAATAAATACCTGGTAAATCCGTAATTTTAATATCTTTATCTTCCTTATACTTTCCTTCTTTTTTTTCTACTGTAACCCCTGGCCAGTTACCTACATATTGTGTAGCACCTGTTAAGCCATTAAACAATGTAGTTTTACCACAGTTTGGATTACCTGCTAATGCGACTTGTATTGACATAATTCCCTCCTATTTTTAAATTTTACTCTACTTCAATCATTTCTGCGTCTGCCTTACGAATAGACAATTGATATCCACGAACCGTTAATTCAATAGGATCTCCTAATGGTGCTACTTTTTGAACCGTAACACTAACTCCTTTAGTAATTCCCATATCCATAATTCTTCGTTTTGTTGCTCCTTGACCAGACAATTTCTTAACTGTCACTGTTTGCCCAATTGAAACTTTATTTAAAGTCATAATTACTCCTTTCTAGACCATAATCTTTCTTGCGAGTTCTTCACTAATGGCTATTCGAACTCCTTTAACATTCACAATTACATTTCCATTGGTTTTACTCACAACCACAATCATAGTCCCAGGCACAAAGCCCAAGTTTTCTAAGTGTCGCTGTTGTTCTTTAGAACCACCAATTTTTTTAATTGTGTTGACAGAATTTAAATCTGCAAAAGATAATGGCATATCGAACCCTCCTGGTTAGACCCTTCTAACACAGTTAGTTTACTCTTACCTCAAGCTGATGTCAATAAAAAGTTACACAAGATTAACCAAGTTTGACTTATCTAACTTTCTGGTGTATTTTTTTTAGAAGGAGGACATCAAATTATGAACTTACCAACAATTATTATTTGTTTCATTTTAGTTATTATTATCTATATTGGTATTCGTTCTACTAAAAAAAGAGCTACTTCAGGATGTTGTGGTTCAAGTGAAACCATAAAAAAAGTAAGGGTAAAAGATAAAAACAAAGAGCATTACCCTTACAAAGCCATTTTAAAAGTATATGACATTCATTGTCAAAATTGTGTTCGTACCATTGAAAATGCATTTAATAGCCAAGAAGGCTTTTATGCCAAAGTAAACACAGAAGATAATACTGTTACCATATTATCTAAACAAGAACATACAACTGATGAATTGATTGATATTGTAACAAAAGCCGGATATACATCAAAAGCAGTATAAAATAAAAAGATGCGTTTACAACAAACAAAATAACGCATCTTTTTTTTGTACTTTTAAATAAGGTGTTTTATGAATCGCACGATCCACTTCTTGACATTTTTTTACAATCACAACATTCTCTGAATCCACAAAATAATATAAATCATGATACAGATATACTTTCTTAAATCGTTTTAAAGAAAATGTCTGTTGATCATACAACATATAATCTTTACGAAAGTGAACATTAAATTCACCCGTTTCTTTTTCCTGTACCCTCTTTCTACATCTTCTCTTCTCCAAAAAACGGCAGATAAGAATATAAATTACTACACAAAGACAAATCAAGGAACAAAGAAATAAGAATACCGATGCACCGGATGCTACGCGAATTAAGCTAGCTCCTACAACCCAACATAAAAGCGTACCCGCTATGGTATAACCCAACACCAATGTATTTCGTAAAACTAAATTTTTTTGTTTTAAATTTGTATAATACACAATATCTGTAATATCCTTTAATTCAGAATGATTTAATTTTTGTACCATAGAAATCCTCCATCTCTATATTATAAACAGAAGAAAAGGCATCATCAACCGATAATGCCTAAAGATATTTTCGCGTACTTGTTGCCGCAATCGCAAATGTACTTCCATTATGTAATAAGCTTGAAGTATTTGGACTCATAAATCCCAAGGCTCCAAGTGCAATCAAACTAGAATTAAACGAAACAATAAAACGATAATTGGCGTGAATTCGATCAAACAAAGAAACCGATAGTTTTCTTAGAGTTACCAATTCATTTAAGTTACTAGAAACTAATGTAACATCCGCAAGTTCTCGAGCTAAATCCGAACTATCTTGCATAGATATCGAAACATTCGCTGTAGATAAAGCAGGCGTATCATTAATACCATCACCAACCATGATTACTGTATGGCCTTCATCTTTTAAAGATTGAATATAACTTGCTTTTCCTTCTGGTAAAATCGAAGAACGATAATCATCAAGATCCAATTCATTAGCTACAGCCTTGGCCGCATTGTTGCAATCTCCGGTCAACATGACAACTTTTTGAATACCTAAATTCTTTAATTCATGGATCACTTGTTTCGCTTCTTGTTTTAAGGGATCGTAGATACTGATGATACCAGCCACTTGATTATCAATGGCTAAGTAAATCAAAGAACCGGCTCCATCTTTCTCTAATGAAGTAATGATATCTTCTAATTCCTGTGTCTTTTCGACACCATCATCTTCAAAGATAAAGTGATCGCTGCCAATCACTGTATGTAAGCCATGTAAGGTTGTCGCAATGCCATGTGCAACGATATATTCCACTTTGGCATGTTCTTCTTCATGAACCAAGCCTTCTTTTTTTGCTTGATTGACAATCGCATTGGCTACACTATGAGGAAAATGCTCTTCTAGACAAGCCGCAATACGTAGAACCTCATCTCGACTATATCCATTAAGTGGAGTTACTTTTTGAACTTGAGGATTGGCATTTGTCAATGTACCTGTTTTATCAAATACAATGACATCCGCATCTTTTACAGCTTCTAAATATTTTCCGCCTTTAACAAGGACATTCCGATTGCTCGCTTCCAACATCGCACTAATAACAGAAATAGAAGTGGACAATCGTATTGCGCACGAATAATCAACCATTAATACAGAAGTAGCTCTTGTCACATCACGTGTAAGTGCCAAGATTCCAAAGAATCCCAAAAAACTAAATGGCACAATGGAATCCGCCAAATGTTCGGCTTTTGCCTGAATGCTCGCCTTTAAAGATTCGTTGGTATCAATCATTTTCACAATATTGCTGATACGACTTTCATCTTGTAAATTACGAACTTTAATAAATAATTTTCCTTCTTCAATTAAAGTTCCAGCAAAAACCGTATCCTCCTTTACCACTCGTCTAGACAAAGGTTCACCCGTAAAGCTAGCCTCATTGACCATGGCTTCTCCATCCACAACTTCTCCATCGATAGGAATCATCGCTCCCATTTGAGAAACAACAATATCCCCTTTTTGAAGTTTTGCCATAGGAATCTCTTGTTCCACTCCATCGGCATAGATCCAAACTTTATCAAACTGTATAGATAAACTTTGCGATAATTCCAAGTTTGTTTTCTTACGTGTATAGTCCTCTAATAAATCTGAAATATTGAGCAACATCATAATATTACCGGCAATATTAAAATTCTTTTGTAAAAGACTCACACCTATACTTGTCGCATCCAGTAGCGGAACATTTACTTTCATTTGCGATAAGGATTTTAAACCTTCTTTTATAAATCCAAGTGATTTATAAATCGTAATTGCATTTCCGATTCCTGTTGGTAAAAACCAACGTATAAAATATCGTTTCCCAATTATTTTGAAAAAACGACGTTTATATTCTGCATTCATTGCCTTTACTTCTGGCGTTTGTGAGCGAAATACAATATCGGAAGTATCCGCTTCTTTTAAATATCCAAGATTCAAATTATGAAGTTTCTCCAATAAAGTATCTTTACAAGTTGCATCATACTGCATTAAAACACTTCCGGTAATTGAATTCACTTCTACACTATGAATCATGGTCCAATTGCTAAGATCTCTTTTTAAAACTTCACCTTCAACGGGTGAAAACACATCTTTCCCATAACGTATACGCATTCTTCCAGGTATATCGTGGGCGATTGTAAATGAAATCATCTTGAATTAGCCTTCGTTTTTAACTTTTGCTTCTTCTAAAAGATCCTTAGCATCTTCTTTGATTGTCTCATATTTACAAGTTGTATCAGATTTAAATTTCATACCACCAGCTAAACCTTTTACAGCTAAATCGTGTGCTGTATCACTCTTCAAAAATTTTGAACCAGCTAAAGCAGTGGCTGCACCTCCAATAAAAGTCCACATTGTCTTGTTTTTCCATCCATCTTTCATGATATAGATCCTCCTTTTCAACGGTAAAAAAAAGATAACACTTGAAAAATCAAACATCAAGTTTTTTTCGTTAGGAAAAACTATCCACTTTTTTGTTAGTTTCCCCTAATCACAGTTAGTATAGTCTTACTTTTTTAATTTGTAAATAAAAAAGGACACTTTTAAAATGTCCTCTTCTTATGAAATCAAATTATTAAACAAGTGAAAAGAGCGATTCCATAATTGCATTTAGTGATAGTTAGTTTCTCCTAACTACCATAGTTATACCTTGTTTTTTTTGATTTGTCAACAAAAAAACTGTCTTACGACAGTTTAATTATGCATTTAAAGCTGCTTTTGCTTCTTCGCAAAGTTTAGTGAAGCCTTCAGCATCGTGAATAGCCATTTCACTTAACATTTTACGGTTGATCGCAATATTAGCTAATTTTAATCCGTGCATTAAACGAGAGTATGATAAGTCATTCATACGTGCAGCTGCATTAATACGTGTAATCCAGATTTTACGCATGTTTCCTTTTAACTTACGACGGTCGTTGTATGCATATCTGAATGAATGCATTACCTGCTCATTTGCAGTTTTGTATAATGTATGTTTTGATCCAAAGTATCCTTTGGCAAGTTTCAACACTTTTTTTCTACGAGCGCGTGAAACTGTTCCACCTTTAACTCTTGCCATTCTTTATATCCTCCTTAATTACTTAACTAACATTTCCTTAATACGTTTGTAATCTGTAGCATGTACAGTACCTGGTTTAGCTAAGTGACGACGTTGTTTCTTAGTCTTTCCATGGAAACGGTGAGATGTATAAGCGTGAGATCTCTTTAATTTTCCAGAACCTGTCTTTTTTACACGTTTTGCTAATCCTCTGTGGCTCTTCATTTTAGGCATAGTCTAGTCCTCCTTACTTCTTTTTAGGTGCCAACACTGTTGACATCGTATTACCTTCCATTGAAGGTTTTTTCTCAACGATAGCTACTTCATCCATAGCTTCGATGAAGTCATTCATGATCTTACGACCAACTTCCAAGCGAGTGATCAAACGACCACGGAATCGCATATCAATCTTTACTTTCATACCCGCTTCGATCCATTTTGACGTCTGACGAACTTTTGTTTCAAAATCGTGTGTATCGATAATCGGCGATAAACGCAAAGATTTAACTTCAACAACATGTTGCTTACGCTTAGCTTCTTTTGCTTTTTTCTGTTGTTCGAAATGATAACGACCATAGTCTAAAACTTTACACACGGCCGGACGCGCCTTGGGTGCTACACACAACAAATCTAAATTTTGTTTGTATGCAATGTCCAATGCTTCTTTTTTTGACATAACTCCCAATTGTTCTCCATCCGCATTGATGACAAGAACTTCTCTAAACGGAATCTTTTCGTTAAACAAATCATCGTTTACATTATTTGGGGCAACTTTTCTATTATTGATATTCGACACCATCCTTCTTCATTTTTCCAAAAAGAAAATGGGTGCATTCCACACCCATCACTCTTTTAAACGAATTCAAACTGAATTGGCCGTGAACCTATGTCCCTTAGACATCAGGTGAGAAGGGGTGCTTCTATCTTTCCATTTCTTTTACTCATTGATAATACCACACACATATGGTTTATTCAATATCTTTTTTCAAAAAAATAAAGCCGAGCAAATCGACTTAAACACATAAATGGTGGACTCTTGGGGATTCGAACCCCAGACCCACTGATTAAGAGTCAGTTGCTCTGCCAACTGAGCTAAGAGTCCATTTATCAGTGCCCATATATATTACCACAGCATATTTTTAAATGCAACTATTTTTTTAAAAAAAGAGTGCCAAATTGACACCCTATTCCAACATAGTCATTTTTTCTTCCCACTCCTGCATCAATGCAGCAATTTCGTTGTGTTTATCATCTATTTTCGCATCTAACTCTTCCATCTTACGATAATCTTGATAATATTCTGGTTCATATCTCAATTCTCGCATTGCCTCTAAATCTTGTTCTGCTTCCTCTAAAAGCACTTCTAGTTTTGCGACACGATTCTTAATTGCTTTTAAATCTGTGAAAGATACCGTTTGTGGCTTCACTTCTTTTTCAACCTTGGCAACCGATTCCACAAGTTCATTACTTGCTTTTTTTTCTAAGTACTCTTCGTAATTCAAATCATACACTTTACTGATTAAAGCCATTTCTAGTACACGTGTAGCCATCTTCTTTAAAAACATACGGTCATGCGATACAAATAGAATTGTTCCATCATATTTTTCCAAAGCGGACTCCAAAGCTTCTTTCGCCGGAATATCCAAATGGTTTGTAGGTTCATCCAATAATAAAACATTATCATGCTCTAACATTAATTTTGCCAAAGCCAATCGAACTCTTTCTCCACCCGACAAATCATTCACTTCTTTAAACACTTCATCCTGTGTAAAAAGGAAACTTGCTAACGTATTACGAATCTGTGTTTGTGTTGCATCCGGATCCATGTCCCACAATTCATCCAATACATTCTTATTTGACTTCATCTGAGCACTTTCCTGATTAAAATACCCTACATCAATTTGATGACCAAACTTAAAACTTCCAGATAAACTTGGAAGTTCTTTGACCAAAGTCTTAATCAAAGTTGATTTACCTATTCCATTAGGACCAACGATAGCCATTCTTTGTCCTTGCAATAACTGAAAAGAAACATCAGACAGCACTTTATCATAACCAACCTTTAAATCTTCCACTTCAAGAACCTGCTTACCACCTTTTCTTGCACAAGTAAACACAGCCTTCATCTGACTTGTATCTGAAGTACTATCTTCAATTCTATCCATGCGATCTAAATATTTCTGCTTACTCTTGGCAAAAGCAGCCTTATTCTTTTTATAGCGGAATTTTTCAATCAAATCTTCTAAACGATGAATCTCTTGTTGCTGACGAATATACGCTTCATGATTCTTTTTTAGATATTCATCTTTTGCCTTCAAATAATGCGAGTAATCCCCCACATATCTTTGGGTTTTACCAAACTCAATTTCCACGATTTCATCTACAACATGATCCAAGAACATTCGGTCGTGACTCACTAAAACAACCGCGAAAGGATAATGTTTCACATAATTTTCAAGCCATTCAATAGCTGCAATATCCAAATGGTTTGTCGGTTCATCCAATAATAAGATATCTGGTTTTGTCAATAACAGTTTAACCAACGCAATTCTCGTTTTTTGTCCAGAACTAAATTCACACAATTTTTTATTTAAATCGCTTTCATCAAACTGAAAATGGAAAAATACATTCTTTAATTCCACCTCATATTGATATCCATTCAATGCCTCAAAACGCGTTTGCAGTGCATCGTACTTTTCAAGTTGTTTCTCACTTGAATCCATTTTAAGCACTTCTGCCTGGGCATTTAACTGCTTTTCCAATTCTCGAACCTTGTCAAAAGCTGTTAAAAGTTCTTCATACACTGTCTTTTCTTCGTCCACAAAAGTAATCTGTGCCAAATATCCAATATTTGTACCATTTAAAACCATACGAGAACCCGAATCATAGTTTTCCTGTCCACATATAATTTTCATCAATGTTGTTTTACCACAACCATTACGACCAACCAACGCAATCTTTTCATTATCACGCACTTGAAAGTTAGCACCTGCCAAAACTGTTTTTGCTCCAAATGACTTTTGTATATTACTTAATTGTAACTTCATACTATCACCCTAAATTTCAAAATATCTAACAATACCTTTCACCAAAGTTTTCGCTATTGCATCCGCATTGTCATTAAAATAAGCAACACTTTGAGAATTCATTGCGCTCGCATATGAAAAGTATAATCCATACATCCCATAGGCATCTTTATATTTTGCATTTCTCATCTCATCACCATAAACACCAGTGTATGTTGCTCTTCCACCAGTTTCTCTTAATTGTGGGTAAAGTTCATATTTTTTTACTTCACCCTTTTCATCTTCGGCAAAGGAATCATATAAAACTCCATTTTCCTGCGTGCTGTTCGTTCTAGCCGCATACAATGTCAATCCACTTTGATCCATATAATATGAGATTGTATTAGCCAACCCACTATTTGTATATGGACTTGCCATCATATAAGGCGCATCTACATTTTCATCATAGCTTGCACCCAAGGCAATATATAATTTAGCCTTTGCCTTATAACCACGAGCCGGACGACCATCTGCACCATAATAACCTGGCGTTTCATTTTTTTTACGTAAAATCTTAACTTTTAATCCCTTTTCTTCTAATTCCTTTTTTAATTTCTTCGCAAATTCCATAGAAGAGGTTGGTTCATCTAAAATCGACGTACTTGCACCATAATCCACGGTATTCGAAATATAATTCATCGCATTTCCACATGGATCGATCACTACATCATATACATTGGATTTTGGGATATGCTTAGTGACAATAATAAACGAATAATTTTTCTTTAAATGAATATCATACTCTTTTAATGCCTCTTTATCTGCCACAAACGTAATATCTTTCACCTTTTTATTGCGACGCATTGTTGTGATTGTCTTCGCCTTAAATGCCTCGTCAAAATAAATACGCTCCTTTTCATAATGATCATATGTATATAGTTCATAAATTCCTTCTTTTAAAGAGCCTAAATCAATACCTGAATCCACTTTTCCATTAAATGTAAAACTTGTAATGGCATCATTCATTACATTTCTTAAAACAATGTTATTGCCTTGCATTTTATCCATTTTCTTTGTACCATACTCATCTTTATACAAAGATAACGTCTCCCCATAAACTAAATAATCACTGAGTCGATAAGACCCATCAAAACTTGTCTCCACCTTTTTTTGCAACTTTTCAACATCCACTGTATCCAAATAAGATTGTGACAACTTATCTATTTCAGTTGGTCTTGAAACATATAAAAAAACACAAACAACCGCAATAGCGATTGTAACAACACCAACGATCATCGTGCTTAAATTTTTCTTATTAACTACTCTTACTTTTTTCATACCCCTTATTTATATCACACAAGAAAACAGGTATCAACGAGATACCTGTTTAATTCATTAGAAAATTAAATTTCTAGGTGTACGTGGATATGGCTGAACATCACGAATATTCGCAACACCACTTAAATACATCAACATACGGTCAAATCCAAGACCAAATCCTGAGTGTTTGCATCCTCCAAAGCGACGTAAATCTAAATACCATTGTAATGTCTCCTGCTCCATTCCAATTTCTTTCATACGATTCACTAACACATCATAACGCTCTTCACGTTGAGAACCACCAACTAATTCTCCAACATAAGGAACTAATAAGTCACATGCTGCAACTGTCTTGTTGTCATCATTGACACGCATATAGAATGCTTTAATATCCTTTGGATAATCCGTTAAGAAAACAGGACCATTTACGACTTTTTCGCAAATATAACGCTCATGTTCACTCTGAAGATCCATACCCCAGAAAATATCCTGGTTTTCAAATTGATCTTTTGCTTTTTCCAAATATTCAATAGCCTTTGTATAAGTCATTCTTTCAAAGTTAGAGTTTGCAACATGAGTCACACGTTTAATACATTCTTTATCGATCATTGATGCAAAGAATTCCATTTCTTCTTTAGCATGTTCTAAACAATAGTTGATACAATATTTGATCATTTCTTCAATACAATCCATGTTATCGGCTAAATCCGCAAATGCAAGTTCTGGTTCAATCATCCAGAATTCAGAAGCGTGACGAGTTGTATTTGAGTTTTCTGCACGGAAAGTTGGACCAAAAGTATATACATTGCGATATGTTAATGCGAATGGTTCAACATGCAATTGTCCAGATACTGTAAGTTGAGCATGTTTACCAAAGAAATCCTTGTCATATTTTGCATCTTCACGAGTTGTAACTGTAAAACATTCACCAGCACCTTCTGCATCATTACCAGTAATTTCAGGTGTATGTACATATACAAATCCGCGATCCTGGAAGAATGTGTGAATTGCCATACTTAATACACTTCTTAATCTAAACATAGCATAGTATGTATTTGCACGAGGACGTACATGAGGAATTTCACGCATAAATTCAAAACTGTGACGTTTTTTCTGCAATGGATAATCGTGATCACATAATCCTAAAACACTAATACTTTCGGCTTGAATTTCAAATGGCTGTTTTGCATCTGGAGTACATACAAGTTTTCCTGTTACTTCCATAGCTGAACCTGTTGTAATTTTTGATACTTCATCAAAGTTTTCTAAGCTATCCGCATATACAACCTGCACATTTGAAAAAGTTGTTCCATCATTCAACGCAATAAATCCAACTGCCTTTGAATTACGATTTGTACGAACCCATCCCTGCAAAGTAATACTTTGTCCATCGTACTGTTCAAATGTTTCTTTTAATTTTTTTACTAACATAGTTTCTCCCTTCAAAATAAAAAAAACGTCCCTTAATTAAAAGGAACGATTATTACCGCGGTACCATCCTGTTTCATCACACGTATGTATGCACTCAATTGGAATTTAACGCATTCCACACGTTACTGTCTACTTAATTTCTCCAGTACGACTCCACAGGTGTTATCAATCCAAACTTGCACTGTCTATTTTCACCTAACAAGACTCTCTTTACATGTTCGTTTTGGACGACTTCTATTTCTGCGCCTTTGTTTCTAATGAATTTGTAATAAATACCAATTCTTGTATAGATGATACCACATCAATACTTTTAATGACAACCCCTTTTGGAACCAAAAAATGTTGATGCGTAAAATCAACGATACCATTAATTCCACATTGCACTAATTTATCTACTGTTTCTTGTACATCATGTGAAATTGTTAAAATCGCAATACGACATCCTTCAGGAATCTTTGTGTCTAATTCTGACATTGGATATACTTCGACACCAAATTGTGTTCCACACTTAGCTGGATCCACATCAAAGGCACATGCGATTTCACCAACAACATAATCCCATTTATTATAATTCATTAACGCACGACCTAAGTTACCAGCACCAACTAAAATTATTTTTTCGTCAAAATCAACGCCTAACTGACTATTAAATATTTCAATCAGTTTATCCACATCGTATCCGTAGCCTTGTTTTCCAAGATTCCCTAAAAAGGAGAAATCACGACGAATTGTTGTAGGCTCAATATCTACAAAACTCGATAATTCTTTGGACATAATTCGTTCAACGCCATTTTTTTGAAGTTTACGTAAAGCTTTTAAATATACTGGATACCTCTGTAAAGTTGCTTTGGGCACATTTCTATTCTGCATTTTATCACCCCACGCAATAATAATATCATATTTGTGATATATTTAACAAGTTAACTTGTGAAAAAATTTAAAAAACAAAAAAGTCGATTACTCGACTTTAGAAAATTGATTGATCCACCTGCAACAATGTTGAATCCACATCTTGAAGAAGTGTTTGAATTCTTGAATTATAAAAATAAGGAACACCCTTCTTTTTCGCGAAAAACAATACAAGCGCCCACAAAATTACTAGTAAAATAAATGAAACCCTAAAAGAAATGTGAATCAAAAGAACAAACACAAGTAAAAACACAATATATGCAAGTGTGTCTAATAAGATAAATCGTTGAAATATATTTTTCAGTGTAATCTGATAATAATCTCTTTTTCTAGATAGAAAAGCTTTCGTGATAGAATCATATTCCTCATTAAATTCCATTTTAATTAAATCGTTCTGATTCTCTTTATGCTCTTTATAAAATACAACTTCCTGCATTCTTAAAAGACAAAACAACATGGCCTGCTTATTTTCGTCTTTCGAAAACTTTTTATAATACAATTCCAATAACTTTAAATAATCATTATCCGAAATTGATTTTCCAACCATATTTTGTGCAATGACTTCTAAGCGTTCTGTTAATACATCTGAAAATACAAGAATGTTATTTTGAGCACGTCTTTCAATTTCCTTTAAAGCCCCAAGAAAATGATCAGCCACGATATGCCTTAAGCGCACATGCGATTTGATCTGGACAAGATGTTGGCTTATTTCCACATGTTACTCCAGTCAAAGTATCGATAACTTCATCTACACTTCTTCCCTTCAATAAACATCCAATTCCCTTTAAATTTCCATTGCATCCACCAATGGCCTCAAAACTCTTAATAATTCCATCTTCAATTTCAAAATTGAATTGACGACTACAAACACCCTTTGGTATATAACTATATTTTTCCATAATTTCCTCCACTTAATCGGTCTAAGACCTTTCTACATACTACTGCTATTAATATACCACTCACAATGGACAATGCCAAAAGAATTGGTAAAAACAACTGCATAAAATACTGTTGGTAAATCCAAGTAATTGCGATTACTTGTCCTATATTATGAAAGCTAGCTCCAAGTATACTTACGCCATAAATCGAAAACGCCTTACTTCGATACGCTAAGATCATCGCAATACAAGCCAAGATACCACCGCTTAACGAAAGCCAAAACGAAACAGAAAATAACATTCCCTGCATCAAACTCGATAAAAAAATTCGTAGTAACGATACATAAGCCAATGATTTTTCATCATACATATAAAGCGCAAATAAGCCAGCAATATTTGCCAAACCAATCTTATATCCAGGAACAATCATAAATATACCTACAAAACTTTCTAAAAGCTGCAATAATATACCGACCGCAACCAAGAAAGCTAAAATTACACTTTTCTTGACCCTCATTGTATCACCGTATCCTGACTGGCTTCTTTTTCAATTTTTACAACGGTCTCATTGGGCAAACATACAATGGGAACATTGGCATCCGAAACATAACCTTGTTTCGAACAATAATGATGTGGACTCTTTTCTTGTGTAACACGCACTTTTTTCTGTTTAACCTCAATATGCACTTTTCCAAGCTTTCCATTTACGACATACGTTTTATCTTTTGATAAATCAATACGCAAAACTTGTTTTTCCTTAACATATACACTCGCATACGCATTTTCATTTTTACTAAAAAATAAAGGAACACATAGTACTACCGCTACGATCATAATGCATACTATCAGAATTTTATCTGCCTTTTTCATTATTGAACGACCACACTTACATTTTTTGTGACTGAATTTCCAAAACGATCACTGATTTTTACTTGTACATCCTGTGTGGATGCAGTAGATGTATCAACATTAGCTTCAAAAGTAACTCCCGATAAATCTGTCGCATGAAAGTAGGAATTCCAATCAATATTCTGTCCAACCCCAATTGTGATTTGACCCACTTCACTTGCACATACTGGAGCCGTTGTATCTTTAACTTTTATCACAAAAGGATACTCTTTACTCCCATCCACAATCGCAAAGTCATATTCACCAACAACCAAATAATCCATTCCAGATGTCATAAAGCGATTATTTTTCTTATCTACCCCAACACTTTTTGAAACAACCTTTAAACGAGATGAAAAAGTCGCATTCTTTAAATATAAAGTTGGATTGGCATAAATATCTTTTCCAAGTTCAATCGTGAACATTGACTTTTTTAATTGAACCCCCAAGGAACATGCACACAATAAAAATGATAAGCCTATAATCCCTATTTTTTTAAGCATCCAATTCCTCCTTTAATTCTGAAGCCATCTGCTTCACTTTCGCTAAGCGATGCTTCATTCCAGATTTTGAAATATCTTCACCAAATTCATTTTTACACTCTAAACACAATTCATTAAGATTGGCCTCCGGATACATCTTGCGAATTTGCATCGCATGCATAATTTTTTCTGGAATCACAATATTTTTAGCATGACGCTCCAAAAATTCAATAGCCTCTAACTGCGATTTTGCAGCCTTTAAACTCTTTACCTCATTGGCAACCTCACAATTATCGAGGCGCGTGATCTGATTATAGAAATCTCTTTGAATTCTAGAATCCTCAAATTCAAACAACGCATTCGAGGCATTACATAAACGCAAGAAGTCTGCAATTTTATCTCCAGCTTTTATATATACCACATAAACGCTTTTTCTTTCGATGACTTTTGCCGGCAAATAAAAACGCTGCATTAATTTTTGAACACTTAACGCTAAATCTTTTTCCTGGCTCGACATTTCTAGATGATAATTACTCGATTTTGGTGAGTTGATACTGCCACTAGCCAAAAAACACCCTTGTAGATACGCTCTAGCCATCTTTTCAGAACGAACCATTTTTACGCTTGGTGTATAACGTAAACCTGAATCCGTTAGAATCTGAAGATCTTCCAATATTTCTTGAGCCTTATCAAACACTTGAATACGATATATGTTATTTTTCTTTAACTGCATTTTTTTCAACACAGAAAGACGAGGATCGACATCATATAACGTTTTCATGATTTGAAAAACATGTTTGGCAATTGTTGCATTTTCAGTTTGAAACGACAAATACATGCCTTGCCAATTCATATGTAAACTTGCTCGCATTTGAAAAAGGGCACATAATTGTGCCTTCATCATTTGAGCATCGATTTCTTCTTTACAAATTTCTTTTTTAATTTCAGATGTAAAGGACAAGTCTATACCCCCTTGATCAATTCTTCTACAACTTCTTTGACAGCCATTGGATTATGACGAATACGACCTTTTGTATCCAACGCCAACAAATCTCTTTGTATAATAGCATAGTCTGTTGCTTCATTTCCAATACAAATTGGATAACTATTCTGTAAAGCATACATATCTAAAACATCCTTAGGCAACTTTGATTGATTGACCACCACTAAATCTACTGGATGTTTAAATGAATGTTTTTCAATTGCATTAATATGATCCTGAACCGTATATCCATCTGTTTCTCCAGGCTGAGACATGGCATTACAAAAATAGATTTTCTTACAAGGGTTCTTTTCAATAGCTTTCGAGATATCCGAAATAATTAGATTCGGCATAATTGAAGTATATAAAGATCCAATTCCATAAATAATCAAATCGGCATTTTTAATAGCTTCAATAGCCGGTTTATATGCATGCACATACTTCTGATAAAAAACATGATCGATACTGTTGTATACCGTTGGGATATTTTTTTCTCCACGAACCAGCGTGCCATCTTTCATCATTGCATATAATGTAACAACATCCAATGTACTAGGAAGAATATTCCCCTTCACATTTAATACTCTTGAAATTGATTCAATAGCTCCCATAAATGAGCCTGTAGTATTGATCATTGCCAAGAAAATCAAGTTTCCTAAATTATGACCCCCCACATCTTCGCTTCCTTCAAAACGATAATTCAGCAAATCAGAGAAAAAGCCTTCATCTTCTTCATCGGCCATAGCACATAAAACATGTCGAATATCTCCAACTGCAGGAATATTGTAAATATCACGAATTCGTCCCGTACTGCCACCATCGTCGGCTACTGTAACAATGGCCGTTAAATCAACATCTTCCAAACGTTTCATACCCTTTAACATGCTTGAAAGACCTGTACCTCCACCAATTACGACTATTTTTTTCATTCTTCGTCAACTCCAATATCACGGTGCGATTTAAAACAACGATATGTATCTTTATATTCATCATACAACCAGTTACAAATCGAAACCGAACGATGTTGACCACCTGTACATCCAATCGCAACTATCATATGGGACTTGTTCTGTTTCTCATATTGTGAGAACACAAAATCACAATAATCCTTTAGTTTCACAATAAACTCTTGTGTTTCTGGTTTATCCATTACATAGTCATATACTTCTTTTTGATTTCCTGTTTTATCTCGAAGCAATGGATCATAAAATGGGTTTGGCAAGAAACGAACATCAATGACCATATCTGCATCTAATGGTACTCCATGTTTAAATCCAAAAGATTGGAATGTGACTGTAAACACGCTTCTTTGAGCACTTTTAAAACGGTGTAAAACACGACTTGCCAAAGCAGAAGTACTTAATTTTGTCGTATCAATATGAATCGTATTCTGTGAATTCTCTTGTAGATGATCCAAAAAATCACGTTCTACTTCAATCGCATCTTCTAATGTTGTAGCCAAATGATTCACGATCATTGGATGTTGTCTTCTTGTAAAGCGATAACGTAACAACAATTCTTCATCGCTGCAATCTAAAAACAAGATTTGAAGATCGCGGTTAATATTTTCAAAGTAGCTCACAAAAGCCTGGTAATCAATAGCACTCACACTTAGTGCTACATTTTTATAATGAGACTCATCTTTTCTTAGTAAGTCTTCTAAATTATCCAACAATTCCTTAGGAAAATTATCCATACAATAATAGCCCAAATCTTCTAGAGCATTCATTGCACTTGATTTTCCGGCCCCTGACATTCCTGTCACAAGAACAATTTTATTTTCCATAATCACACATCCTTTTTGTAAATTATATCAACATTTGAACTTGAGTACAATTTTGACTATCATAATAAAAGGAGGAACACATATGAAACCATGTATATTTTTAGATATCGATGGAGTAATCAATCCGAGTCGTAAAAAGAATTCCTATTGTCTCGATTACAATTTACCAGATGTCCTGGCAAAAAAATTGAACCACCCAAAAATTGCCACACTAAACGCATATTTAGTCAATCAAGTTTATTATTGTTTTTCAAAAGAAAGTATTCAACTTTTGAAGCAACTCATTGAAAAATATGATGCTCAAATCATCATCACAAGCTCATGGAGAATAGTCTATTCATTAGAACAACTTCAGGCCATGTTTGACATCTTTGATTTAGGAAAATATGTTAAATCCGTTACTACTTTGATTAATCCACGCACAAAAGCTATTCAAGAATTTATTAATGAAAACAATGTGACAAGTTATATTATTTTAGATGATTTTGACATGTCCAACGCTTTCGATTATCATTTTATTTATGTTCGCCACTCTTTCAAAGAATCCGACTACAAAAAGGCGAACTACGCTTTATTTATTCAACAAAAGGAGTTTTCGAATTGAAAAAACACATTTTTACCATTTTTACAATTTGCAACATGCTACTGATCTTTTATTTTTCCAGTCAAAATGCAGAACAATCCACACAAACAAGTGCCTGGTTTTTACAATTTTTACCATTCTCAATGCATATCGTTCGTAAACTCGCACATTTTACAATTTATGCCATGCTTGGCTTCAACACTTTCTATATGTATAAGAACTATGGTGTGAAACACTATGTACTATACGCTTTGGTCACATGCATTCTATATGCTTGCAGTGATGAATGGCATCAATCTTTTGTCTCAGGAAGAAGCCCACAAATTACAGACATATGCATTGATACTTGCGGTGCTTTATCCCTAATTCTATTAAATATGGGTCTGATTCGATGGAAATCATCCCAAAAACGCTTTGAAAATTGACAATTATATGAATTATGCTACTATTCTATTGGTGATTACATGAAAAGTAAACAAATGTTCATTCTTCCAATGATAATCGTGGCATTTTTATTTTTACTTGCCCTAGCCGCAAACTCACTCCACCCTACTCGATATATTAAATGCGATACCAATAAGCTAACGGTAGAAAAAGCACATTTAGAAGATGGTGAAGCTGTTATTGAAAAAATTAAAATTCCTAAAGGTACAAAAGTAAAAGTTCATCAAAAACAAGAACATTCAAGCATTATCATATACAATCACGATAAACTAAAAGTTAAGAATTCAAATCTCGCAAATAGTTTTGATGAAGCTACTCACTTAGATTATGTTTATTGTCGAAGACTGGTAAACTTAAGAGAAGAAAAAGGTGGAAAACTAAGTAAAGTGATTGTCAAGAAAGGTGAAAAAGTAAAAGTAGAATCCATCGATCAAAAAGACTGGGATAAAGACACAGGCCAAATGCGCTGGTACAAAGTCAAAAAGCAGAATAAAACCTATTATTTAAGTGGTGCATATGTGGAATCATCAAGAAAATTAGCATTAAAAAAGTATGATCAAGCCATATCTTATTCGACATATTGGGATGATTACTACAAAGATGGATATTCTAAAGATGCCTATGCATCACAAATTGATTACAAGCCTATCAAAAAAGAAATATATAAAGAAAATTCGATGCCTAAACATGTTAAGTCCGTCCACGTATCAATGGACAATTTCATCAACAATCAAGAATACATTGAAAAGTTAAAGAACATCAATACGATTATTGTCGAAACAAAGAATGATGAAGGCTCAGTTTTATATGCGAGTGATGTATGTAAGGATTATTTATCAGATCCTAGTCAAGCAACAAATACTACGATGATTTCAAAAAAAGACTTAACAAAAATCATTAAAGAATACAAAAAGAAGGGATTCTATTGCGTAAGTCGTATCGTTACTTTTAAAGATGCTGTTTTTGCGATGGAAAACCCAAAAGAATCATTAACAGATCATAATGGCAATTTAGTTGTCTACAACGATCAATACTGGCCTAGTGCGTATTCTAGAAAAGCGTGGATGTATAATGTGGAACTTGCCAAAGAGTGTGCTGATCTAGGCTTTAATGAAATTCAGTTTGATTATGTTCGCTTTCCTGATGGAACGGCAAGCGCAAACTCAAAACTAAATTTTCACAACACTTATAAAGAAAGTAAAGTAGCCGCCATCCAAGGTTTTCTTCAATACGCAAAAGAAGAATTATCCCCAAAACACGTTTATGTTGCAGCCGATATGTTCGCATGGCCTATTGTAGCTTGCGATGATCAAGATATTGGACAATTTCTTCCAGCCATCGCCAATGTCGTTGATATCATTTGTCCTATGCCTTATTTAGATCACTTTTCAAATGGAAGCTTTAACATTGATAATCCTGTTGAAAAGCCATACGACACTTTATATGCATTCACTAAGATCAGTGACGAGCAATTAAAAAGTATCAAATATCCCGCTAAATACCGAACATGGATTCAGGGATATAATATAGATGCAGATGGTGTAAAACAAGAAATAAAAGCACTTAAAGACACAAATTATCCGGATTATATGGTTTGGTTAGCTAGTGGCGATAAGAAAGATATAGATAGAATCAAAAGCGGATTTTAAAACCCATGCATAATAACATGGGTTCCTTTTTTTATTTCTTGTATGTTTTATCGATAAATTTTTGTGCATCAACCACAAAACGACTGTGTACACCTTTTCCAATTGATTTACCATCTTGGAACGCTTGTACTTCATAATCAATTTTGCGACCATCCACATTAACCATCTTAGCCTCAATTGTGATTGTTGCCCCTAATGGACTTGCCATATCATGAGACACATTCATACTGATGCCAACACTTGTCTTACCTTCTTCTAATTCTAGGCATAGACATGCAGCTTCTTCCATCCATGCGATCATTTGCGGTGTAGCTAAAACATCCAATGATCCACTCTTCATAACAGAAGCCAAATTTTGTTTTTCAACCACACGTTGAATTCGAATTGTTTTTAATTCCATGTTTGTTATCCCTCCTTTGATATATTAATCCATTGTTAAAATATTGACAATGTATTTTATTAGTTTCTGCGTTCTGTGATAGAATGTATTAAGAGAAATGAATCAATCATTTCTAATAGAAAGTAGGTCATATATGTATTCTAAACAAGAAGAAAACCTAATCCTATACCAAAAATCAAAACATAAAATCACTATACATCTTATTCTTTATTTTTTTGTACTTTGCGTTTATTTTTTAGCCATGGCATATCTTTTCTCAAGCATGGAATTCTTGAAAGTAGATGATCCAGCTTTTCGCTCTATGTTGATCAAATTAGGAATCGGACAGATTCTTTTATATGGCATCACATTTATTCTTCTTTCAACTGGTAAAAAATGGTTTCGTATTCTATATTGGATAGATATTGCGATCAGTTTTTTGATTATATACTTTCCAATCAAATTATTGTTGACAAACCTTACGACTATATTACCATTCTTTGTCCTTGTTGCTTGTATGCTTTTAAAAACCATTGTGCTTTGCCAAATTGGTGGATACTTAAGAAACAATCGTTGGTGTAAGATTTATTTTGATCACACAATCGAATTGGACGATGAAGACGATGATTGGGTAGCTAAACAAACAAAGAATGTAGATTATGAAAAAATAAAAGATAGATACGAAAAAGAATTCGAACAAACGGAACAAGATGAAGAAGATGAATATGTAGTAGAAAAAGCCCCTATGACTTTGCCCCAACTATCCGTTCGTTTAGGCATTATTATTTATGGCGAATTAATTTTATTTCCAATTCTTATCCAAATCTTTTCAAATCTATTCGCAAGTTTGGATATGCAAAAAGTATTTGCAACAAAAGACATCTTTATGCTATGTATTTTTACTGCTTTTATTTGGACCATTCCATTATTCTATATGTACTACAATCAAAAGGCGACAAAGAAGATTATCGCATGTTGTATGATAGGCGAAATTATTCGTATTTTAGTTTATCTTCCAACCTTTATGAACTACTATAAATCACAGGAATATTCAATTCGTGTATTTATCTTCTTTATCATCATAGATATCATTCGATTGGTTATTCTATTTGTATTCGCAATCCGTGTTTTACAATCAAAACAAGAATATGCACAAAATCCCAGAGACTAATTCTCTGGGATTTCTTTTACAATAATAGGCAATTCAACTGTGATTTTAGTTCCCACATCTTCCTTTGAAGTTAAATGAATTTTGCCTTGATAATAATAGACAACATGTTTTACAATCGACAAACCTAAACCTGTACCTGGAATTGTTTTTGAGCGTTGTTTATCCACACGATAAAATCTTTGAAAGATTCGACTCTGCTCTTCTTGCGCAATTCCCACACCTGTATCTTCCACACTAAAATACATATTTTTTTGATTTTTCTTTAGAACAACATCTATTCGTCCGTTTTGTTTATTGTACTTAATTGCATTCGAAATTAAATTATAGAAGATACCTTTAATATGATCTAAACTCGCAAAAACGGTAAACTCTGTCGCATTCACATAAACATTTAAATGCATCGCTTCAATTTGTGGTTTTAAAGTCTCGACAACAGAATCCAACAATTTCTTTACTTGAATATGCGAATATGTGACTTGCATCTCTTCTGTTTCTAATTTTGAAATCGTTAAAATATCATTGATCAACTGCGTCATGTGGTCACTCTCTTTTAAAACACAATCTAAACATGTATCGATTTGAGCACTATCCTGAATTGTATGCGAACGAATCAATTCTGTATATCCACGTATAGAGGTGAGTGGTGTTTTTAATTCATGACTCGCATTACTGAAAAATTCCTGGCGAACCTTTTTTTCTTTTTCCAGTCTTTCTAAATACTTTTTATTTTCTTCGGACATTTTCGTCAATGCATCTGTGATTCCATAAAGTTCGGGATAATTATATTTATGAAACGATAGCACTTCTTTTGAAATATCTGTTGAATTAATTGTATTTGTAATATCTTTAAAAGGTTCTACAATTTCATTGGCCATTTTTTTAGACAAAACAAATACCACCATAAAAGATACGGCAATACTAAATAAAAATGGTGCTAATAATATCGAAATAGATTGGCTCAATCCATCAAATGGCATAGCTAAACGAACAATTGTTTGATTATCTTCCTCATAGTCAGCTACATATAAATAAGAACGTTGCATTGTATCTGAATGACGAATACATGTCCCTGTACCTTGAGCAATAGCTTGTTTTACTTCTTCACGCTGCAGATGTTTTTCACGAATTCTATTTTTATAGTTATCATATAAAACTTTTCCGTTTCGCTTAATAATTGTGATACGAATATCTTCCGATTTAAAAGTATCACCCAAACGAGTCGTATTTAAATCATCTATTTCTAAATTTTTCACCAATTTAACTGTATTCATTAAATATTGTCGATCTTGAGAAATAGATGCTTTATATAAACTCACGTAAAGTAAACCAAAGCCCAAGATAAATGTGATCAAAAAAGTTGTTAAAAACGAATGAACAATCTTCTTATGCATTGTTATCCTCAGCAACAAAACGATATCCAACCTGTCTTACAGATTGAATCCAATGTGCATATTCATTTCCCATCTTCTTACGCAATGAGTTAATATGTACATCCAGTGTTCTGCTTTCTCCAATAAAATCATATCCCCAAATCTGATTGATCAACTCTTCTCGTGATACAGCTCTACCTTCATTTTTAGCTAAATATTTCAACAATTCAAATTCTTTGAATGTCAATTCAACCGGTTCTTCATGAATTGTCACCGTTCTTTTATCTAAATCAATACATAAGCCATGTATTTGAATCAATCGTTCATCCTTTTTACTTCTACGAAGTAATGAACGAATACGAGCAGCAAGCTCTAACACACTAAACGGCTTTGTCAAATAGTCATCAGCTCCTAAATCAAGTCCCATGATTTTATCAAGCTCTTTATCTTTTGCACTTAAGATAATAACAGGTAAATCTTTAAGCGTTGTCTTTGAACGAATAAATTTTAATATATCATATCCATTCATGCCTGGTAACATCAAATCTAATATGGCTAAATCCACTTTATTGTTTTGCAGATAATCATATGCATCTTTTCCATTTTCAAAATCAACTAGTTCATAATTAAAACTAGCCAATGTTAATTTTAATAATTGACGAATATTTTCATCGTCTTCAACAATTAAGACTCGTTCCATAAAATCAACCCTCTTTTTTTGTCATTTTATCATGAAAACAAATAAAAAAGGAGTAAAGTTTTTTTAACATTACTCCTTAATAATCTAAATTATTTTTTTAAAGATGGGTTCCAATGTTCGTTTGGTTCTAATCCTAAGAAATCACAAACTGTAGCTGCAACATTTGACAATCCTAGATCTTCGCCTTCTTTTAATTCACATTCCGCATTGTATACGATGAATGGAACTGGTGCTAATGTGTGGCTAGTCTTACTTTCATCATCCGCATTACCGTGGTCTGCAGTAACTAATAAAATACCATTTACTTTATTTACTGATTCAATAACACGTGCAAGTTCTAAGTCTACTGATTCAACACCAATGATAGTTGCTGGTAAACTTCCAGTGTGTCCTACCATGTCACCGTTTGGATAGTTTGTACGAATGAAATCATAGTTTCCACTTTCGATTGCTTCACACAATTTATCAGTGATTTCAGCAGCCTTCATCCAAGGTCTTTGTTCGAATGGAACTACATCACTTGGGATTTCAACATAAGTTTCTAAAGACTCATCAAATTTTTCTGAACGGTTACCATTCCAGAAATATGTAACGTGTCCATATTTTTGCGTTTCACTGATTGCATATTCACGAATACCATGTTTACACAATTCTTCAGTTAATGTATATTTAATTTTTGGTGGTTCTGTCAAATAGTTCTTTGGAATTTGTAAGTCTGCATCATATTGTAACATACCTGCAAATTTAACATTTGGAACTTTAACACGATCAAATTTATCAAATGAAGCATCTCCATCAAATGCTAAAGAGATTTCTTGAGCACGGTCACCACGGAAGTTGAACAATACAACGCTATCTCCATCATCGATAGTTCCTACAGGTGCACCATCTTTCGCAATAACAAATCCTGGAAGATCTTGGTCAACAACATTTAATTCTTTACGATACGTTTCAATAGCTTCTGTAGTTGAAGCAAATTGTCTTCCTTCACCCATTACGTGAATTTTCCATCCACGCTCAACCATAGACCAGTCAGCTTCATAACGGTCCATTGTGATTTGCATACGTCCACCACCACTAGCGATGCATGCGTGGAAATTGTCATCATTTAATTCTGCCATAAATGATTCAATATCATTTACATATTCTAAAGCTGAAGTTGCAGGAACATCACGTCCATCAAGTAATGCATGAACACGAACTTCTTTAATACCTTCATTTTTAGATTCTTTAATCAAAGCCTTTAAGTGAGAAATATTAGAGTGTACGTTTCCATCACTTAAAAGACCGATGAAATGCATTTTATTTCCTTTTGCATTTTCAGCTAAATCCTTCCAAGTTTTAGAATTGAAGATTTCTCCAGACTCAATGTTTTCGTTAACTAATTTAGCTCCCTGAGAGTAAATTTGTCCACAACCTAATGCGTTGTGTCCAACTTCTGAGTTACCCATATCTGAATCTGTAGGAAGTCCTACTGCAAGTCCATGAGCACGAAGTTGTGTATGTGGACATTCTGCCCACAATTTATCAAGTGTTGGTTTGTTGGCTAATGCAACAGCATTGTTCTTCTTATCTTCACGAATACCAATACCGTCCATAACAACCAAAATTACTGGTCTTTTTTCCATTGTATTTTTCCTCCATTAATCGATAATAATATAACACTAACTAGGCCTTTTTTCAATGAACTCATCTCAACAAATGAATTTTTTCACAAAAAGAAAAAGCCGCTTAACGGCTTTGATAACGAGATAAAAATTGTTGTGTTCTTTCTTGTTGAGGATGCTCGAACAACTGTTCTGGGCTACCCTGTTCTGCAATGACACCTTTATCCATAAAAATAACACGATCACTGACTTCTCTGGCAAACTGCATTTCATGTGTAACGATAACCATAGTCAAACCTTCATCAGCTAACTTTTTCATGACATCCAAAACATCACCAACCATTTCTGGGTCTAATGCACTTGTTGGTTCATCAAATAGTAGTACTTCTGGATCCATACACAAGGCACGAGCAATCGCAACACGTTGCTTTTGTCCACCAGAAAGTTTAGTACTAGGCTTATTCGCAAACTCTTTCATGCCAACTTCATCTAAGAATTTCAAAGCTGTAGCCTTCGCTTCTTCTTTTGATTTCTTTAAAACACGAATCTGACCTAACATACAGTTTTCTAAAACAGTCAAATTATTAAATAAGTTAAAACTTTGGAACACCATTCCAACCTTAGAACGATATTCATTGACATCCATTTGACCACTTAGAATGTCTTTACCATGATATAGAACATGGCCTCCATCCATTCTTTCTAATAGGTTTACACATCTTAACATTGTACTTTTACCAGATCCACTCGATCCAATAATCGTAACCACTTCTCCTTTATGAATATCGAAATCTACATCATTTAATACTTTAAGATTTCCAAAATGTTTCTGGAGATGTTGAATTTGAATAATTGTTTCCATAAATACCCTCCTAGCTACAGAAATCTTTCATACTGCTTTCGCTGTCCATTCTTTTTTCAAGATAATTCAATAAGAAAGAAGCAAGTGTTGTTAAAATTAAATATAAAACGGCTGAAACCATAAACGTTTCAATATAACGATAGTTACTTCCTGCTACAGATGTTGTCTGGAAGTACAATTCCGTTACCGTAATAACATTCAACATTGAACTATCCTTAATATTTACAATCAATTGGTTTCCAATAGAAGGAAATGAATTCTTAATGGCCTGAGGAAATACAACATACATCAAAGTTTGCGTTGTTGTCATACCTAAAGACATCGCAGCTTCATTTTGTCCTTTATCCACAGACTGAATTCCAGAACGAATAATTTCAGCCATATAAGCGCCTGTATTGATTGAAATAATAATCAAACCTGCAGTAATCGGAGTCCATCCAATCACAGGTTTTCCTAAATAGTAAATAAACATAGCTTGAACCATCATTGGCGTACCTCTGAACACCCAAATATACAATCCCGTAATGATTCTACCTATTCTTTTTAAAACTTTAATACCCGTTGAATCATATTCATTGATCTCAATCGCACGAATGCCGCCGACTAATAAGCCGACGACAAATCCTGCAAACGTACCAACAAATGCGAACAACAAAGTCATCTCAATTCCATATTGGAAAAGAGGTAGATTATGAACAAATATGTTCCAAGCTTTCGCAAAATCAATACGCATAATTAATCCTCTGTTGGTTGGTTTTCTACTGCATGTTCCATCATTTCTTCACGTTCTTCATCACTAATACTATCCAATGCTTTTTGAACTTTTTTGAAGAATTCAGAATCACGAGAACCTTCTTTTAATGCGATTGAAACAGTTGTATCACAATCAAAACCATGTCCATCTGCAAATTGAACGACTGTTAAGTCAGGGTTTGCTTCTACAACACCTTTGGCAACTGCCATTTCAGCAGTAATTCCATCCACTTCGTGTTGTTGTAAAGCCAATACCATTTCAGGATAAGTAGCCTTTGGTGTTACGTGATTTACACCTTTAATTTGATCAATGACTGAATCATAGTTTGTTGATTTTTGACCAACAATATTTTTACCTGTAAATTGTTGAATATCTGTGTATCCAGCTTCTTCACCATCTTTACGAACAATCATGATCATTCCCTTTGAATCATAATATGGAGTTGTAAAGTCAGCTCCTTCTTCACGTGTTTTATCTTTAGTCATACCAGCGATAATCGCATCGATTTCATCACCCTCTAAAGCTGGAATCAATCCATCCCATGCAGTTTTCTTAATGACTAATTTCTTTCCTAATTTTTTTGCGATCTTTTTTGCGATTTGAACATCATATCCATCCGCATATCCTGATTTTCCTAATTTTACAGAAGTATCTGTTTTTTCAGATGTTTGCCAGTTAAATGGAGCATATGCACATTCCATTCCTACGACAAATGTGTCTTTATCTTCTGATGTTGTAGCTGTGTTTGATCCACATCCTGTTAGTGCAAAAGCACATACCATGGCAGATGCCATTAATTTTTTAAAGTTCATATTTCTTTTTCTCCTTCTCTAATCGGCAAAGAATAGAAAAAAGCTATGCGGCATACCACATAGCTAAAAAATATCTCATTAACTATAAGATAACGCCTCTTCCTGACGAAGGAGTGTTATAAGTATTCCTTATAACCCCAAGAAACAAAATTGCCATTTTATCTCTTTCGGCATTGGTTACCTTTCAAACACTTCACAGTCTGCCAACTCCATGTTTTACTCTGATGCAATGCTGCCTCTATCTTTACTCGATTCACTTTATAGTGCTTATTATACTCAACATATACATAGTGTCAAGAAAGAAATTACATTTTTTCATAAATTTGTAAATATTTTCACGGTTTCTTTAAGCTTCTTTTAAGTTTTAAAGACTATTCTATAAACAGAAATAAACAGGTATCAACCCAATACATATAACCCTTTCCTAAATAACTTATTCTGTTTATTTCATATATTCCTATTTCTTGGTGAGTCACAATAATAGACTCACCCTTTTTTTTGAACAAGAAAAAAAAGAAAAGAACAAATCTTTTCTCTTAATGTGTTTCTCCAGAAACCACTTTAATATCCGTATCACTCTCTAACATAGCTTCTACAGACAATTCAATGGCTTTAGCAATATCTTTTAAATTCATTCCAGGAGTTCCTGCTGGCTGATTTACTGTTTGTTCAGTCGCAAAAGGCACATGCATAAAGCCACCTTTTACATCTTTAAATTCTGTATGACAATAATGCAATACAGAATACATTACATCGTTACAAACATAAGTACCTGCTGTATAGCTAACACTTGCAGGAATTCCATTTTCTTTCATTTTCTCAACCATTCTAAATACAGGAAGCATTGTAAAATAAGCTTCTGGGCCATTTTCTACAACACTTGTCTGTAACGGTTGATTGCCTTCATTATCGGCAATTCTTGCATTTCTAAAGTTAATACCCACCCATTCCGGTGTGACTTGACTTCTTCCACCAGCTTGACCAATACACAATACATAATCTGGTTTAGAAGATTGAATTTCTTCATAAACTGCCTCTGGCCCTTTTTGAAATACCGTAGGAATTTCTTTCTTAATAATTTTTGCTCCACCAATTTCATCCGGCAATAATTTAACAGCTTCATAAGCTGGATTGATTTTTTCTCCTCCAAAAGGATCAAAACCTGTAATCAATACTTTTTTCATAACATTTCATCTCCTATGACATCATGATCATCATGACGATTTGTACCACTAACATAATTACGGCAACAAGCACTTGTTTTTTAATGACACCATTTTTGTCTTTCATTTCTAGAATTGCGACAGGAACCATATTAAAGTTTGCTGCCATTGGCGTACATAGTGTACCACAATATCCACAAGTTAATGCTAGAGATCCAATCACTACTGGATCTGCTCCATATTTAAGGACAAAAGGTGCCCCAATCCCAACTGTCATTACGGTAATTGCCGCAAAAGCATTTCCCATGATCATGGTAAATACCGCCATGCCAATCGCATAAACAATAATTCCAATTGTAACATTGCCTGCAGGAATAATATTAGATACTAAACTAGAAATGACATCTCCTACACCGGCTGCAGTAAATACAGCTCCTAAAGCAGCAAGTAACATGGGAAGCATACTTAATGGTCCAACCACATCCATCATTCTACGACAATCTTTTAAGAAGACACTTGGTGTATTTGATTTTGAATAGATTCGTAAAATGATCATAGCTACGAAAACACCAACACTCATTCCAACTAATGGTGAAATCTTAGTAAAGAATGCAGCTAGTAACGCAAATAAACCAATACATACAGCTGGAACAAATACTTTTGCGCCAATGTTTTTATTATTTTGTTCCATCTCTTCAAGAGTAGGTTCAGGCTCATTACCAGGTGAAACTTTCTTAAAAATTGGAGGTAAAACCAAGATAATCAATAAGATACCATCAGCCAAGGCAGGCAACCATTTACCTAGTACAAACATCAGCCCTAAATCAAACCAGAAAACAAATGAGCCGACACTGTTTTTATTTTCTTTATCTTTTAGATTTTTAAAGGCAACATACATAGAAATCAATCCAATAATACAATACATGACTTCTAATAGTTTTTCTGAAAGTGTAACATCCACACTTGTGTAGAATTGAATTGGATTCATTATTTTGTCTCCTTTCTAGATAGTTGTTTATCTTTAAGATAGTAATACACAATCGCAACAGCTACGGCAATAATTGCCACTGGAATTTGTACTTTCATTAAATCAACCAATTCAACATTGTAGCCTAAACCAGCTAATGTAGATTGCACTAAGATCATTCCACTTGTTCCTACAAACAAAACTTGCCCAAAGAACCATGCGATATTTTCCATACCACTTGCCATTCCTTTTAAGTTTTCTTCATACTTTTCACTGATCTTTTTACCATTTTTCTTAGCTGCAGCAGTCGCCATAGGCAATACAATAGGACGAACAAATCCGGCAACGCCACCAAAACTCACATTAAATGCCGCAAAAATCAATCTAAACACTCCATAAATCGCAACAACCACACCAGCTGATGCATTTTTAAATTTCTTCATTACATTGGCGGCTGCTTGTTTTAAACCATTTCTTTCCAGAGTTCCCGTAACAACCATGACCATCACAAACACGCACATACTGCGGTTAGCGACGAAGCTTGATCCAAGTGTTTCCAAGAAAGTAACTGGATCCATACCTGCAACAAGTGCAGTCACAATAGCGGCAATCATAATAATCAAAATCGAATCCAATTTTAATACAAATCCGATTACGACAATTAGAATACCTAACAATTTCAATAATTCCATAATCTTTCATTCTCTCTTTCATATTTCTTACAGAAATTTACATTCGAAATTATATCATATTCTTCAAGAAAAACAAAAAAACGGATCAAACGATCCATTTACAACACTTCTTTATAGACTCTTAATACATTCTTATAGAAGATTTTTTCTACTTCTTCTTGTGTAAGCCCTGCCTTATATAAAGCTTCTTCTAATAGATTCATCATAGATGCATCTTCAATTTCTAAAGGACATGAAATTCCATCAAAATCAGTACCTAATCCAATCACATCAATTCCAGCTAAATCTTTTATATAAAGAATATGTTTGACCATATCGTTGACACAACTCTTGTGATCAGTGCGATCCGCTAAGAAACTGCCACAGAAATTAAGTCCCATGACACCACCACGTTTTGCCAATTGAAGAATCATATCATCACTCATATTACGGGCTACATTACATACGCTTCTTGCGTTTGAATGTGATGCCACAAATGGTTTTGTCGTATATTTCAATACATCATAGAAACCAGCATCATTTAAGTGAGAAACATCAATAATCATACCAAGTCTTTCCATTTCTTTCACATATGAAATTCCAAACTCTGTCAATCCTCTTTCTGTATCTACACTACGCTTATAGTTAGGTCGATTTCCATTCATATCTTTCATAGAAAGGTTTGGATAACCAATTCCATTCTCATAATTCCATGTTAGTGCAATCATTCTTACACCCATGCGATAGTAATTTCTTAACATCGCTAAATCATTGAAGCAAACACCACCATCTTCAAGTGTCAACAAACTCGATAGTTTTCCTTCTTTATCATTCTTCTCAATATCACTAAACGTATATACAGGTGCAATATAATCTGCATACTTATCCATTTGTGTACAATATTCATCATACAAACGCATTGTCTGTTGCTCAGGAATCGCTAGTTCTTTTTGATCTGTAAACAACGCAAAATTCTGTAATAAATAATTACCCTTCTTCATTTTTTCTAAATCAATCGACAAATCATTTGAATACAAACTTGCCTCTTTCCCTTTTAAATCACGACTCAATAATTCTAGAATCGTATCACAATGCATATCGACTACTCTCATTTTTATAACTCCTTTAACCATTCTATACAGCCATCTTCATAACATGAAGGAACAATTTTTTTTGCGACTTTTTTACATGCTTCACAACCATTTTCAAGAGTAACACCAAGACCAGATGCTTCTAATACAGGCGCATCACTTGAACCATCTCCGATGGAACTGACATCTTTCCAAGAGATTTCAAGACTTTTCAACAAGCGGTTCACACTATTTAACTTTTCACAATCCTTATGAATAATGTCAATCATCGTATCTGTACTATGCACAACTTTTACATTACAATTTAATTCAATAATCGATTTCATTTCATCATAAATTGAATCAATTCGTGATTTTGAATCCGATATAGACACTTTCCACACAGAACCCTTTAAATATTTTTCCATGTGATTCGTTAAAATGTAATCCACATCACAATTATGCATATCCAGTTCAAATCCATGTGTCATTTTATTGGCCACAAAATAATCGGGTTGACTATATCCAACGCCTAAACCGTGTTCAAGCGCATATTGCCAAATAAATGAAACATCGTTATTTGAGATTACATACTCAAACATCGTCTTTTTCATTTTCACATCAAAACAATGGGCTCCATTACAACTAATGACATATCCACCAAAATCTTGCATCAAAATCTGTTTAGACAATGGATACACACCTTGAAAGCATCGAGCTGAATTTAATACGACTAAGACATCTCTTTTTTCAACTTCAATCAATGCTTCTTTAACAGCTTCATTGACATAGATTCCACTACTCGGATTCATTAAAGATCCATCTAAATCACATACAATTGTCCTAACCATATAGCACTTCCTTTTACTTGTTTAATAGTAATACGAAACGCGTCAAGAAAAGACTTTCAAATGAAAGTCACACGTCTAATTGACGTGCCCGGTTCGTTTCCAGTCGTCCAGTAACATTTCAATAGCTACTCCATCTTTCTGAATCATTCGGTATCCCGATACATTCAGTCTTTTTACGATGGAGTTTTTATTGTATGCTCTGCTTATAAATACTTCAGAATTTCATCCATGATCTATGTACCTATCATCCAGTAAGAT
>NZ_JANFYN010000070.1 GCF_024460475.1 Holdemanella sp. MSK.7.32
AAATCATCAAATAAATCAAACATTGGATAGTACTTCATAAATATCGCCTCCTGATTACTAGATTATGAAATCTATCTTCAAGTTACGGGATATCTTTTGACTTATCTCTAACTTCAATTATCATTATAGTCACTTTTTTTAGCACTGTCAACACTTAAGTGCTAATTTTTATAAAAAAAAATAAAGTGTGATTTCTCACACTCTATTTACCCATTTCATTCATAGAAATCATTGAGAAACTCAAAGATTCCAATACTTTAATTAAGGCATGTGCCGTATCTAAACTTGTCATACAAGAAATGTTATTTTCTGCAGACACACGACGAATCAAGAATCCATCTTTACTTGTAGAATTATCTTTATTTGACATTGTGTTGATGACAAAGTTTACATGTCCATGACGAATAATATCCAATACGGTTTCATTTCCATTATCCTCATTGACTTTGGCCGCTACATGTACAAATAAGCCATTATCTTCTAAGAATTTAGCTGTACCCTTCGTCGCATAAATTCCGTATCCAATGTTATAGAAACGTTTTGCGATTTCTAAAGCATCCTGTTTATTATCATCATCAATTGTTAGTAATACACTTCCATGTAAAGGAATATTGATTCCTGAAGCTACTAAAGCTTTGTACAATGCTTTTTCTAAGTTGACATCACTACCCAAAGCCTCACCTGTAGATTTCATTTCAGGTCCTAACACTGTATCTACACTACGTAATTTCGCAAATGAGAATACTGGTGCTTTGACAAAGACTCTTTCTTTATCTTCAGGATGGTATCCTGGTGTTAAGCCTTGATCTTCAATACTTTCACCTAATACACACTTAGTCGCAATTTGAGACATAGGAACACCTGTAATCTTAGATAAGAATGGTACGGTACGAGAGGAACGTGGGTTTACCTCTAATACATAAACATTATTTTCTTTATCTACAATGAACTGAATGTTATATAAACCAACAAATTCAAAGCCTTCACCAATTCTTGTTCCATAATCAATGATCGTTTCTTTCACCTTCTCATTGATGATCTGTGTAGGATATACACTAATTGAGTCACCAGAGTGAATACCCGCACGCTCGATATGTTCCATTACACCTGGAATATATACGTTCTTTCCATCCGCAATCGCATCGATTTCTAGTTCTTTACCAACAATGTATTTATCAACTAAGATTGGTGCATCATGACTGATTTCCTTTACGGCTGTTGCCATATATACTCTTAATTCATCATCATTATGTACGATTTCCATTGCACGACCACCCAATACATAGCTTGGACGAACAAGTACTGGATAACCAATCTTATTGGCGATTACTAGTGATTCTTCAACAGTTACTGCAGTTTCTCCTTGTGGTTGAGGAATATTCAATTTATGTAACATAGCTTCAAATTCATGACGGTCTTCCGCTAAATCAATAGAGTGTAGTGAAGTACCTAGAATCTTAACGCCATGTTCTACTAATGAATCTGCTAAGTTGATAGCGGTTTGTCCACCAAATTGAACAATAACACCCAATGGTTTTTCTAAATCAATTACGTGCATTACATCTTCTGTAGTTAGTGGTTCAAAATACAATTTATCACTAATTGAGAAATCGGTTGATACAGTTTCAGGGTTGTTGTTGATGACGATGGCTTCATAGCCTTCTTCACGTAAAGTCTGTACACAATGTACTGTCGCATAGTCAAACTCAACACCTTGTCCAATACGAATTGGTCCTGAACCTAATACAACGATTTTTTTACGGTCTGTTACCTCAGATTCGTTCTTATGTTCATAACTTGAATAGAAGTATGGAGTTGCACTCTTAAACTCACCCGCACAAGTATCTACCATCTTATATACTGGCATGATTCCATTTTCTTTACGCAAGTTATATAAATCAAATTCTTTCATATCCCAATTACGTGCAATGTAGCTATCCGCAAAACCATATTTCTTTAATTTACGTAAAACTTCAACATCTTTGGGATTTTCCATCATTAGCTTTTCTAAACTGATAATTCTTGACAAGTGGCACAAGAAGAAATTATCCATCTTCGTTACATTATGAATTGTCTCCATATCATATCCATCACGAAGCCATTGTGTAACCGCAAAGATTCTTTCATCATCACACTTCTTGATTTTTTCAAGTAATTCTTCTTTAGATAATCCAACCAATTCTTTTTTGTATACATGATCTACTTTCATCTCTAAAGAACGAACTGCCTTCAAGAAAGATTCTTCAAAGTTACGTCCAATCGACATAATTTCACCCGTCGCCTTCATCTGTGTTCCTAAATGACGATCTGCATTAGGGAACTTATCAAATGGGAAACGTGCAAACTTAGTTACAATATAGTCTAATGCAGGTTCAAAACATGCATAACTTGTTTTAGTGATTGGGTTGATAATCTCATCCAAACCTAAACCAACCGCTAATTTAGCACTAATCTTCGCAATTGGATAACCTGTTGCCTTACTTGCCAAGGCTGATGAACGAGATACACGAGGATTAACTTCGATGACATAATATTTGAAACTATCTGGATTCAATGCCAACTGAACGTTACATCCACCACAGATCTTCAATGCACGAATGATTTTTAAAGATGCATTACGAAGCATTTGATTTTCACGATCTGTCAAAGTTTGAACTGGCGCAACAACCGTACTGTCTCCAGTATGCACACCTACTGGATCAATATTTTCCATGTTACATACAACAATCGCATTATCTTTGGCATCGCGCATTACTTCATATTCAATTTCTTTATATCCTGCAATACTTTGTTCAATCAAACATTGATGAACTGGACTTGCCTTTAAACCTGAATCACAAATTTCACGAAGTTCAGCCTCATCATCGGCAAAACCTCCACCAGTTCCACCAAGTGTATAAGCTGGACGAACAACTAATGGATATCCTTCGCGTTTTGCGAATTCAACAGCTTCTTCTACAGTATGAACAATCATACTTTCTGGTACTGGCTCATTGATTTCCTGCATTAAAGAACGGAACAATTCACGGTCTTCTGCACGGTTGATCGCATGTAAATCTGTACCTAAAATTTCTACACCAAACTCATCCAAAATTCCATCTTCATGTAATTCTACAACTAAGTTTAATCCGGTTTGACCACCTAATGATCCTAAAATGGCATCTGGTCTTTCTTTATAGATAACACGTTTTGCGAAGTCTACTGTTAAAGGTTCAATATAAACACGATCCGCAATCGCTGTATCTGTCATGATTGTAGCAGGGTTAGAGTTAATTAAGATAACTTCATATCCTTCTTCACGAAGAGATTGACATGCTTGGCTTCCAGCATAATCGAATTCAGCAGCCTGACCAATGATAATTGGGCCAGAACCGATAACTAAGATTTTTTTGATATCTGTACGTTTAGGCATTTTTATTCTCCTCCATTAATTCAATAAATTGATCAAACAAGTAACGAGAATCTTCTGGTCCTGCACTTGCTTCTGGGTGATATTGCACCGCAAAACAAGGATAGTCTTTATGACGAACACCTTCACAACTCTTATCATTTAGTGCTTGGTGTGTCATTTCCAAACGAGTATCCTTCAAGCTATCAATATCTACCGCAAAGCCATGGTTTTGAGAAGTAATTTCCACTTTACCAGTTGATAAATTAACAACTGGATGGTTAGCACCACGGTGTCCAAACTTTAATTTATATGTTTTTGCACCACAAGCTAAAGAAATCAACTGGTGACCTAAACAAATTCCAAATACGACAGTCTGAGGAATCAATTCCTTGATAGTCTCGATTGCGACTTGTACATCCGTTGGATCTCCAGGCCCATTTGACAACATAACGCCATCTGGGCAATATGACATAATTGTACTTGCTGGTGTATCATATGGAACTACTACTAAATCGCATCCACGCTTTGATAGCTCACGAACAATCCCTAATTTTGCTCCAAAATCCATCAACACAACTTTTTTGCCACGATTTGGGATTGGGAATACCTTATTTGTAGAAACACGAGCCACTTGATCATGTAAAAAATCAGCTGCTTTTAAGCCTGCAACAATCGCATCCACATCGGCATCCACATCAGCCATAACAGCCTTCATTGTACCTACATTACGAATCTTCATTGTGATTTCACGTGTATCAATATCATAAATACCTGGAATATTTTCTCTTTTTAAGAAATCATCCAAAGTTTCCTGGCTTCTAAAATTACTTGGGAATTCACAATAATCTTTAATTACAAATCCAAATACACATGGAACCATGCTTTCATTATCATCACGATTGATTCCATAGTTTCCAATCAATGGATATGTCATCATTACAATCTGACCACAATATGAATTATCTGTTAAAATCTCTTGATAACCCGTCATTGAAGTATTAAATACCAATTCACCGATTTGGAAGTTGTCACTACCAAATGCAGTTCCACGATATACACTTCCATCTTCTAAAATTAAAAGTCTTTCCATAATTTGTCCTTTCTTTTATTTACTCAAAAAAAAGATTAGCAAATAAACGCATTGCCAATCTTTAAATGGAACTATTAAAAAGTATAGCACTACGAAGAATACTATTCATCTCGATCACTGACGTTTTTTTCACAAACAAAGCTGGATTCTTGATCATACGTATCCTCCTTTTGAAAAAATACTATATTTCCCTGTTTAGTATACTACCACAAATCATAAAAATTTCAATAAAAAAGTGTAAAAACAAGATGTGATTTCTCACACCTTATTTTGACATAGTTGCTTCAATTTCCTTATATGTTTCAACTGGGTTAGCACTCTTCGTAATTGAACGACCAACTACGATATAGTCACAACCTTGTTCTTTCGCAAATGCAGGAGTAGCCACACGTTTTTGATCATCCTTAGAATCACTTGCCAAACGAATACCTGGAGTTACTGTTAAGAAGTCTTCCCCACAAGCTTCATGAATCGCCTTAGCTTCATGTACGGAACATACAACACCATCTAAGCCTGCTTCTTTGGCATTTTTCGCATATTTAATAACACAATCAATCACTTCACCTGGAATTCCTAATTCGTTATTCATAGCTTCTTTAGAAGTGCTTGTAAGCTGAGTTACACCGATACACATAGGACGTTTTCCATCTTTAGCCCCTTCATTCAAACCATCAATGGCAGCCTTCATCATCGCAATACCACCAGCACAGTGTACATTGACAATATCTACACCTAAGTTCGCTAAGTTTTTCATTCCACCCTTAACTGTGTTTGGAATATCATGCAATTTCAAGTCTAAGAAAATGTGGTGACCCATTTCCTTCACTGTTTTTACCATTTCTAAACCACACGCATATGTTAATTCCATACCAATCTTTACATATACAGGTTCATCAAATTGTTTTAAGAAATCTACAACTTCTTCTTTACTAGAAAAATCTAGTGCTACAATTGTCTTACTCATTATTTAAAACTCCTTCCAACTGCTTCTTCAATATTCTTATATCCATATTTCTCTAATACTTTTGGAAGATCCTCAATGATTTTTGGACATACATAAGGATCCACAAAGTTTTGGGCACCCACTTCAACAGCACTTGCCCCAGCATTTAAGAATTCCAATACATCTTCTGCACAAGTAATTCCACCAACACCAATGATTGGAATATTTACAGCTTGTGCCACTTGATATACCATTCTTAAGGCAACTGGCTTAATGGCAGGACCAGAAAGACCACCTGTCACATTGGCAAGTAATGGTTTTCCCGTCTTCAAATTGATGCGCATACCCATTAAAGTATTGATCAATACAATACCATCTGCACCGGCTTCTTCAACAGCTTTGGCAATTTCTACAATATCTGTTACGTTTGGTGATAACTTCACATATACAGGTTTTGTAGCTGCTTCCTTACAAATCTTAGTCACATGTGCTGCAAGTTCAGGCTTTGTACCCAAACCAATACCACCATGTTTTACATTAGGACAAGAAATATTTAATTCATACGCCTTGATTACTGGCTGATCATTTAATTTCTTGATAACCTCTACATAATCTTCTTCACATGCACCCGCCACATTGGCCATGATTTCTGTATCATACTGTGCAAGGAATGGAAGTTCATTTTTGATAATTGAATCTACACCCTTATTTTGTAGACCAATCGCATTCAACATTCCCATTGGAGTTTCGGCAATTCTTGGTGTAGGATTTCCAAAACGCTCTTGTGGCGTAGCCGATTTAATGGCAATACCACCTAATACGCTCAAATCATATAGTTCGGCATATTCTTTACCAAATCCAAAACATCCACTAGCTGGAATAATTGGATTTTTTAAATTTAATCCAGGTAGTTTTACTGAAATATCCATTATAAAGCCACCTTTCTCATTTCAAATACAGGACCATCCTTACATACACGTAATGAATGTCCTTCTACATCTTTCACAACACATCCCATACAAGCACCAAGACCACATGCCATACGAGCTTCTAATGAAATATAGCCTTCACTATATTGTTCATTGATTGCCTTCAACATAGGTAAAGGTCCACAACTTAATACAAATTTACATGTTACATTGTTTTCTTTAATCGCATCTAATGCTGTACCCTTTGTACCTAATGAACCATCCATTGTTGCGACATATACATCGCATCCTAAAGTCTTGAATTCATCCACATAGAATACGCTACCTGCATCATTTGCACCTAGAACAACGGTTACACGTGCATTTTTACTTAAATATTGTTTGGCTGTTTCATATAGTGGTGGTACACCAACACCTCCACCAATCAATAATACTTCTTCTTTGTCTTCAATCGGAAAACCATTTCCAAGTGGACCAAAGATATCTAATTGTCCTTCAAGTTCAGTCATTTTTAAAGTACCTTCACCAAGCACTTTGTAGATAATGACTAAAACATCTTCCTTAATTTCACTAATCGAGATAGGTCTTCGCAAATAGAAACCTGGAACTGTGATTTCAATGAATTGACCAGGCTTAGCTGTTTTAGCTAAGTCTGTTTTCAATTCCATTTTCCAAATATCTTTTGCGATTTTGACATTCGATAGAATTTTCGCAAATTCCTGCATACTATTTCCCCATTTCATTCATAGAAACCATTGAGAAACTCAATGACTCTAAAACTTTCACTAATGCATTCGCTGTATCTAAACTTGTCATACAAGAAATGTTATTTTCTGCAGACACACGACGAATCAAGAATCCATC
>NZ_JANFYN010000071.1 GCF_024460475.1 Holdemanella sp. MSK.7.32
TAATTTACAACAACAATATACTTACATTAAAATGTCTAACTTTTAGTCGTCTGTTACTATATATAAAAAAGGATCGATATTCTATTTTTCCTATGAATATCGGTCCATATTACTTTAAAACAACTAGAAAGCAGGAATATATATGAAACAATTTATGGATAAAGATTTCTTATTATCTACGCCAATCGCACAAAAGTTGTATCATGAATACGCTGAAAATATGTCAATTATTGACTATCATTGTCACTTGGATCCAAAAGAAATTTATGAGGATCGTCAGTTTGAAAATATAACACAAGTATGGCTTGGTGGGGATCACTATAAATGGCGTCAAATGCGCTCGAATGGTGTAGAGGAAAAATATATTACAGGAAATGCATCGGATCGTGAAAAATTCCAAAAGTGGGCCGAAACATTGGAAATGGCGATTGGCAACCCTTTATATCATTGGTCTCATTTAGAGCTTAAAAAATATTTTGGTTATGAAGGTTACTTAAATGGCGATACAGCGGAAGAAGTATGGAATTTATGTAATGAAAAATTGAAGGGTATGAGTGCGCGTAGTTTAATTCAAAACTCGAATGTTAAATTATTATGTACTACAGATGATCCGGCAGACTCTTTAGAATGGCATAAAAAGATAGTTGAAGATGATTCTTTTGATGTTAAAGTTCTTCCAGCATGGCGTCCAGATAAAGCTATGAGTTTAGAAAAGCCAGACTACTTGGAGTACTTAACTCGTTTAAGTTCAGTAAGTGGAATTGAAATCCATAGTTTTGAAACATTGATTAAAGCTCTAAAGAATCGAATGGATTTCTTTGAAGCCAATGGATGTTGTGTAAGTGATCATGGATTAGAGTATGTAATGTATAAACCAGCATCGCTTGAAACGGTTGAGGAAATCTTTGCGAAGCGTTTCAATGGTGAGTCTATTACGCATGAGGAAGAGTTAGTGTTTAAAACTGCATTTATGGTGACTTTAGGTAAAGAATACAATAAGAAGAATTGGGTGATGCAACTACACTATGGTGTTAAGCGTGACAACAACAAGGCTGTATTTAATAAGTTAGGTCCAGATGCAGGTATTGATTGTATCAATAACTTTGCACCTTCAAGTGAAATGGCAGATTATCTAAATGCACTTGCGATCACGGATGAGTTGCCTAAAACAATTCTATATTCTTTAAATCCAATGGATAATGCGGCCATTGGCACAATTATTGGTTGCTTCCAAGATTCTAGCAACATTGGAAAGATTCAACAAGGCTCTGCATGGTGGTTTAATGACCACAAAACAGGTATGACAGATCAGATGACGTCTTTGGCAAATCTTGGCTTATTATCAAACTTTGTCGGTATGTTAACGGATTCACGTAGTTTCTTGTCGTATACACGTCATGAGTATTTCCGCCGTATTCTTTGTGAATTATTAGGTAATTGGGTAGAAAATGGTGAATATCCAGCCGATTATAAAGCTTTAGAAAAGATTGTTAAGGGGATTTCATATAATAATGCAGTCCGTTATTTTGGCTTTGACGTAAAATAAAAATATGTAAGAGAAAACGTACTTCTTGGTAGTGTGAAGTACGTTTTTTTTATCGAATTTCTTCTTTGAATTCACTTGGTGTTTTATTCATGACTTTCTTAAAAATCTTGATAAAGTAATTTACATCGGGTATACCACAATATTGGGCAATGTTTTGATTCTGCATATTATGAACTTCTAGCTTCATTTTTAATGGTTTTGAAATATTCACTAGGTGTCATTCCATATTCTTTTTTGAATGCACGAAAGAAATGATTATAGCTTCCAAAGCCACTCATTTTGTATACTTCTGTCAAAGGAATTGCCTGTTCAATTAATCTGCAACAATAATCCAGTCGAGCTTTGACAATGTAATGATGAATTGTTTGTCCTGTTTGTTTTTTAAACTCTCTTGAAATGTGTTCGTGTGAAACATAGAATTCATTTTCTAGACGTTCTAAACTTAAGTCTTCTGTTAAGTGAGATTGAATGTAAAGAAAAACATCATCAAGCATCAAATGATGTCGACTGCCCTTAGAAGTATGAGATTCTGCATGGATGCAAGCACGTAAGGCAAGGACAATGAACATTTGTAGTATGCCACGCTCAAAAATCGAAGCTGCAAATTGTTGAGGTTGATTACCAAATGAAGTGATTTTACGTGCAAGATTTTTCATAAGCATATAGATTTCATTATCAAGACGAACCGAAATTTGTTGAAATGGAACTACGTTGAAACTGAATTCCAAGTTTGTGTTTTCATCCGATAATTCTTGTAGTAATTCTGAAGAAAGTTGAATCAATAAAAAATCCATAGGAACATGTGAATTAATAAATTCGAGTCTTCCACTTACATTTGGCTTAAAAATAATCATATTTTGTGGCTGTATAGAAAGTGTAGTATCACCGCATTTGAAATTTCCTGAACCGCTTATGATCAGAAATAAATTGTAATTTTTGCCTGAAAAGAAATCTCGGGTTGCGTTATGATCAAAAAAATAGTGTTTTATGGCATAGTTTAACAAAATTACACCTCCCTTAATTACATAATATATCAATTTATGATAGTTTTCAATCAATTTTTCGATATGAAACGAAAGCGCTTTCAATTACAATATGCGTAGAAAAGGATGAATAGTCCTTATGAATTGTGTTGGTGAATAATAGGAGGAAAAAACACATGAACAAAAAAAATAATGTTCGTCCCTTCTCTATGAAGGATAAGATCGGTTATACATTAGGCGATCTTGGATGTTGCTTTACTGAGCAATATCGTGCAATGTATTTGTCAGTATTTTACACTTTGGTTTTGCAGGTAAATCCATTTCATGTTGGTATCTTGATGTTGATCACAAAAATCTGGGATGCCATTAACGACCCCATTATTGGAGCTATTGTGGATTCACGTAAGGCATCAAAAGGTGGTAAATTTATTCCTTGGATTCGTGTCTTCTCATTTCCAATGGCTGTACTTTGCATATTAGGATTTGTGAATGTCAGCAATTTGAATTACGGTTTACGTTTAGCTTATATGTTTATTACTTACGTATTATATGAAGCTTTATATACTTGTGTTAACGTTCCATTCGGTACATTATCAAGTGTTATGACAGACAATGTAAATGAGCGTACAGCCCTTTCTCGTTACCGTAGTCTAGGTGGAACGATTTTTATGACAGTAATGGTTATGGTTGGCCCATTGTTCTTATATATTGATAATAAACCAGTGGCAGGACGCTTCTTAATGTTGGCTTGCATTTGTGCTTTACTTGGTTTACTTTGTCTTCAAATTACTTGTGTTTGGTGTAAAGAACGTGTCGAAGTTCCTGAACGTCCCGAAGGACAAAAATTGAATTACTTAAATGTATTAAAAGAAATCTCTCACAACAAAGCACTATTAGGCGTTATGTTCTTTAGTTTAATTGGGATGATCGGAGCTTCTGTTGTGAATGGATTAAATACATATCTTTATAAAGATTATTTTGGAAATATTAAAATTCAAGCTATTTCAGGTATGTTAAGTGTTTTATATGCCGTTATTGCCTTTGCGATTACTCAACCATTAGCTAATAAATTTGGTAAAAAAGAATGGTGCTGTATGGGAGCTGGATTTGCCGCTGTTGTATTTGGCGTATTGTTCTTTATTCCACTTCACAATCCAGTGATGTTTATTGTTATTAATGGTATTTGTTTCTTAGGTGCATCAGGTATGCAAGTATTGGTTTGGGCAATGGTAAATGATTCAATCGATTACCACGAATTAAAGACAGGTGAAAGAAATGAAGGTATTGTGTATTCTACATATTCATTCTTCCGTAAATTAGCAAGTGCAATTTCTGGAAGTTTATCAAGTTTTGTTCTAGGTGCGATTGGCTATAATGTAACAGCAGGGGCAATTCAAACAACACAAGTTGTAAATTCAATTTGGAAAAGCTACACAGGAATTTACTTTGTAGGATATGGCTTGGCTGTTGCGGTATTATACTTCGTATATCCACTAACAAAGAAGAAAACAGCTGAAATGCTTGAAGAATTAAAAGTTCGTCGTTCTTCAAAGGAGAATGTATAATTTATGAATATTTTGCAAGTTGAATTTAAAAATCGCTCGGGTCATACTCTGCGTGGAGTTGTGACTTTGCCAGATGTAGAAGGACCCGTACCATTTGTGGTCCATCTACATGGTTTTGGTGGCAGTTGCAGTGGTTATAAATCCATGTATACACATATGTCGCGTGCTTTGGCAAAGCAAGGAATTGGTAGTGTACGATTTAGCTTTTATGGAAATGGCGAAAGTGATGGCGAATTTGAAGATATGAGTTTTGACGGTCTATATGAAGACACAGAAGATATCTTTGCGTGGGCTGCTAAACAGCCTTATGTTGATGCAGAAAAGATTTTCCTTTCCGGACAAAGTATGGGTGGATATATTGCCGCTTCTTGTGGACCTAAAATTCAGCCATATGGTTTGATTCTATTATGTCCAGGAGCGGGTATGTGGTTTGGCTGTGCTCAAAACGCAGATGCCGTTATGCAGACAGGAAAAGATTATGCAGATGTGGAAGGACTATGTTACAAGATGTCATTTAATTATGAAATGGCAAAACATCCAGATCCTTTTACAGAAGCGACAGGATTTAATGGTCCCGTATTGTTAGTGCGTGCTGCTGATGATAAATTGGTCGATGATAAAACGCTTAAGAGTTACGCAAAGGTGTATCAAAATGCGCAATGTCATACATTAGAAAAAGGTGGACATAACTTTGCATCATTACTAGCTCGTGCAGAAGTAGAAGAAGTGGTTGCTTCTTTTATCTACAAGCATATTTAGAAACAATAGGAGGTTTTCTATATGGAAAATAAAATTTTAATGCCCATTGAAATTAAAGGACAGACATTTAAAAATCGTATCATGTTTCCACCGTTGACAACGGGTTATGAAAAACATGGAATGATCAGTGAACAAGATTTGGGATTTTATACTCGTCTTGCGAAAGGTGGAGTTGGCTATATCGTTTTAGGGGATGTAGCTCCTATTAATAGTTTTTCACCAACTCCTAAACTATATGATGATAATTTGATTCCTGCGTTTAAAGAACTTGCGGATAGTGTTCATGCGTATGGAACTAAACTTGGGGTTCAAATCTTTCATCCTGAATATGATGCAGAAGTAATCAATGATTTGTTTAACCAGAAAAAATTTGATGAAATGCGTAAACGCCTGCACCACGATATGATGTATTTTACAGATGAAGTTAGTCAAGAAACACTTCTTTCAATCATTGATAAAATGTGTGCTTGTGCGATTCGTGCTCAAAAAGCAGGTGTAGATGTTATTCAAATTCATGGAGATCGTTTAACAGGTTGTTTATGTTCGAAACAAATGAATCATCGTACAGATAAATTTGGTGGTAGTCTAGAAAATCGTGCACGTTTTGCCAGAATGCTTGTTCGTGCCATTCGTAAAGCAGTTCCAAATATGATTATTGATTACAAGCTTTCAATTGTGACACCACAACGTGGTAAAGGTGGTATTGATGAAGAAGATGCAGTAGAATTCGCAAAATGGCTAGAAGAAGATGGCGTGGATATGTTCCATGTTGCGCAGGCAAACCATACAGGGAATATGGCAGATACAATTCCTCCAATGGGTGTACAGCCATACGGATTCTTTGTAGATATTGCTGGAAACATTAAAAAAGCTGTAAATGTACCGGTTAGTGCAGTTGGACGTATTATTGATGCCAAAATGGCAGAGCGTGTAATTGAAAGTGGTATGGCAGATATAGTTGCGCTTGGACGTCCATTATTGACTGATCCAGACTGGGGTGAAAAAATTGCGGCTGGAAAAGCTTGTGATATTCGCCGTTGCATTAGCTGTAATAAAGGTTGTACAGATGCAATTCAAAACCGTGAATTCTTATCTTGTGTCTTGAATGCAGAAAATGGTTATGAAAATACACGTCGAATCACACCTTGTGAAAAGAAGAAAAAGGTGGCTGTGATTGGTGGAGGTCCTGCTGGTTTAGAGGCAGCTCGTGTTGCAGCTTTAAGAGGACACGATGTAACTTTGTTTGAGAAGACAACAACATTAGGTGGACAATTAAATATTGCGTGTGTTCCACCACGTAAAGAAGAAATGCGACGTGCAACTCAAGACTTGGTTCGTGCCGTAATAAATGCGAATGTACATTTATGTCTGGCTCATGCACCTAGTGTGAAAGAATTGAAAGAAGCAGAATTTGATACAGTAATCAACGCGGTTGGTGCACACAGTGCAGCACCTAGAATTACGGGCATTGAAAACGTGAATGTATTAGATGCATGGAAAATTCTTGCGGGTGAACAACAAGCTTATGGTACAGTTGCCGTGATTGGCGGTGGTATGGTTGGTTGTGAAACAGCTGAATATTTAGCGTCTAGAGGATGCAAGGTTTCTGTGATTGAAATGATGGATAAAATTGCAGCACAAGAAAGCAGCACTATTCTTCCAACTTTGATGGAAAACTACAAAAAATATGGTGTGGCACAATATCCGAGTCACAAGGTAAAGGAATTTAAATTGAATTCTGTTATTTGTGAAAATAAAGATGGTGAAGAAGTTAAGATTTTATGCGACCACATCGTTCTTGCGATGGGAGCACGTTCAAATGAATTTGATATTTCTTCATTAGAAGACGCAGGAATTGAAGTTTATTCTGTCGGGGATGCCGCACAAAAAGCATCTGATATTTCAAATGCGATTCGTACGGGATACGATACAGCTTGTAAGATATAATTGTAAATTGGTTTAAAAGTCAAGGACAAATATCTTATGTTTCTTGTTAAATGAGTGTCATAATTTGTGATGCTCATTTTTTCTTGGATGATATAATAAAATGACTTTGAAAGGATTGAGAAAATGGTATTTCTTTTATTAGTATTAGGTATGGTC
>NZ_JANFYN010000072.1 GCF_024460475.1 Holdemanella sp. MSK.7.32
CATTACCCTATGTAATCTTATAGCGTATCTAGACCCCAACTATTTTTATATAGTCTTTTAAAAAAAAGTGGTTAAAGCCTAAAGGGGCTTTAACCACTTAATTTTGTTTATACTTTCTATTTGATGCGCATGGAATTAGTAACTGTTCACGATATTTTGTGATGGTTCTTCTAGAAATATGGATATTTTCTTTAGCTAATGCTTTCTTGATACTTTCATCACTGAATGGTTTTGTTTTGTCTTCCAATTGAATTAAATATTTAATTCTTTGTTTGATTTGTTCGGATGTGATTTCTTTAAATCCTGTGTGACAGAATAAATATTTGATTGGATAATATTTATTGTTGAATTCAAAACCTTTTTGATTGATAGCTCTCGATATAGTAGAGGCATGTAATCCACATTCTTTGGCTACCATTTCTAGAGTACAATAATTCAATAGACTATTTGAAATGAAGAAATCTTTTTGAATATGACATAGTGTATCCATGATTTGTAGTAGTGTCATGTTTCTTTTTTGAACTGTATTAAGCAGTTGCTTAGCCTCGTTTCTTAGTTTTCTTAAATCTTTAGTAAGATGATTCATATCATCAAATTGAATTGAATAGTTTTGGTTGATCCATTCAAAATGAAATTTATCATCATATATAACTTTGATTTCTGCTTGTAAGACGGGCGCATCTGTAGAATAGTTTGCCGCAGGCTTAGGGTTAAGGGTTTGAATGAAATGAAATCCTTCTTCAAGCTCATCAGGTGTAAGATCAGTTTCTTGTATAATTTTATCATAATTGTGGGATGCAAGCTCTTCAAGAAAATCACATAAAATAGTTCCTGTTCACTGGCTGGATTTTCACTAAGTTCACATTGTACTTTTAATGATTCCTTTAAATTTCTACAAAAACATCCGTGTGGCTCTGTTCTTTGAAGAATATAGATAGCTTTTTGAACTTGCATTTCAGAATAGGAAGAGATAGATGGAGATGTTTTGAAGTAACCATTTGAATCTAAAAGGCTAATTAAATATTGGTATAAATCTTCAGGTATTGTTTGGTTTGTACTTTTAAGTTCAGCTTCAATTTTGTCATATAAACTTTGTGTAGAATGATCATACTCAAGGAATGCATCTGCGTCAGCAGTATATGTTAGAAATGGGTTTGTCTGTGCTTGCTTGCATAAGTATTCTTTTAAGTCTTTTGTATTATAAGAAAGGATTTTAAGACTTTGTTCCTTTTGTGAATTAAAGGATTGTTTAATTTTAAGTTCTGGTTTGATTGTGATATTTTGCTTCATGGATACACTATATCATTCTTTTGAAAAAGTTGATAGAATTAAAGATAATAGTAATGAAAGGACGGATATTGATATGCGTGCAAAAATAGAATTGATTCGTGTTGATAATCGGTTGGTTCATGGTCAAGTTGGGGTAACTTGGGTCAATGCGTTGAACATAGATACAATTGTAGTGGTAGATGATGAGACGGCTATCAATGTATTTTCACAAAAAATGATGAAGACAATTGCGAAAGCTAGCAATGTGGATATTCGTTTTTATTCGATTGCGGACTTCATGCAGGTCTTGCGACATAATGAAAGCAATCAAAGATTATTTGTGGTTGTAAGAGATATTCAAACGGTTTATGAAATGTTTAAAAATGGATTAACTCCACAAACTGTGAATATAGGTAATATTCATTATGGAAGAGGAAGAGTACCCTTTAATAAGAAAATGTATGTATCCGAAGTGGATGTAGATGAGATTAATGAATTAATAGATCAGGGATTTCATTTTTATTATCAAGATGTACCTGGCACTTTAGATGAAATTATAGATAAAATTGATTTTGAACGATTGAAAAAGGTGAGAAAATGACGAGTAAACAACTGGTGTACGAGGAAATTAAGCAGCGTACTTTAGAAAATAATATTGAGGAAAATGAAATATTTACGGCGAATGATTTAGCAACTTCTTTGAATTTGAGTCGAAATACAGTTTCACAATATTTAAATGAAGGATTAAAAGACGAATCTATTGTAAAGGTGAATTCACGTCCCGTATATTTCTTTGATAAATCAGCATTGATCAAGAAATGGAATGTCCGTTTTATTGGAAATGAATTTGCGTCTTTTGATGTATTGAAGGCACAAAAGGAACATGATTTTGATCAATTGATTGGATACAATGGTTCTTTATCATCGATTGTTGAACAATGTAAAGCAGCCATGTGTTATCCGGATAATGGCTTACCTATCATGATTTATGGTCCCACCGGAACAGGTAAGACTTTGTTGGCAAATACGATGTACGACTATGCCTTGCATCAAGGTGTGATTGAATCAAATTCACGCTTTGTTTCCGTAAACTGCTCAGAATATGCGAATAACCCAGAATTATTAACTTCTAACCTTTTTGGACATGTAAAAGGAGCCTATACTTCAGCTGAAGAAGATCAGGATGGATTAATCAGTCTTGCGAATGGTGGTGTACTTTTTTTGGATGAGGTTCATTGCTTAAAGGCGGAATGCCAGGAAAAGTTGTTTCAATTCATGGATAAGGGGATTTATCATAAAGTAGGGGATAATGATAATTGGTATAAGTCAAAGTGTCGCTTGATTTTTGCGACAACAGAAAATCCTCAGAATGCCTTGTTAAAGACATTGCTTCGAAGAATTCCAATCACAGTGAGTGTTCCTTCATTAAAGGATCGTCCATTATTAGAAAAAAGAGAGTTGATTTATCGCTTACTTGAAGAGGAAGAGTCAAAGCTAGGAAAAGATATGTATATTTCAAATTTAGCTTATTCAACTTTTCTTGATTATGAGTTTAAGGGAAATATTGGTGAACTAAAAAACACCATTAAGGCGACTTGTGCAAAGGGATTGTTGAATCAGTCCTCTGATACTTTACAGATTCATTTGTTGGATCTTCCATCCTATTTTTTTGAAACAATCAAATCAATGCAGTTAAAGACGCATTCACGAGATAATGAGACTTTATTTTCGATACATGATTTAAAAGGAGAGTTAAAGCCGGTCATTCCTTTATTACAATTTTATGCGAAATTATTGAATGCATTTGAAGGGGAAGAGGATTTTTCTAAGGTTGTTGATCAAAGTAAAGTATTGATTCAAAATTTTATTGATTATTTGTTCTTTAAACAAAAATACACGTTGGGAACAACGAACGAAGTATATTTATTGAAAATTGTGGATAAGATCTATTCAATCGTGATGAATAAATATGCGTTTGTAGTGCCAAATAGTAAGATCAAAATGTATTCTAAATTATTTATGGAGTATGGTAAAGATATAACGGATACCAAGATTTGGATTGCTTCAAATTATGATTCAATTATGGCATTTTCAACGCAAGTTCGACGACAATTTCCTAGAGCCTACAGTATTGCTCAGGAAATTATTGAAAATATTGCTCTGAATCTAGATATTCAAATGGATGAATTTATGCAGGTCGTGATTACTTTGACGGTCGCAAACGATGACAAGATTGAACATAATGGAACGGTAGGATTGATTCTTTGTCACGGATATTCAACGGCATCAAGTATAGCGGATACGGTAAATCATATTTTGAATCAGCATGTGTTTGATGGAATGGACATGGAAGTACAAATTTCTATCGATAAGATGTGTTTGATGGTGGATGACTATTTGAGGCGAAAAGCACCTGTAAAAGAGTTGATGCTTATGGTAGATATGGGAAGTTTAGAAGATATTTATGAAAGAATAAACCCTTTATCTGATTGTAATATTGGAATAATAAATAATGTTTCTACAGCTTCTGCTTTAGAAGTGGGTAACTTGATGAAGCAGCATATGCAAGCTCGTCAAATTATTAAAACCATCAAAGAAAATTATGAGATGAGTTATCAATTTATTGAAAGTAAACAGAAGACAGAGGCTATATTGACAGTCTGTGCTACGGGATTTGGTTCAGCAAAGAAAATTGGCGAATTGTTAAAAAATTCTTTACCTAAATCAATACCTTTAGAAATTATTCCTTATGATTATCAATCGTTAGTTACACATGGTATAGAGGATAATATATTTTCAGAATATGATGTGAAAATGTTGATTGGTACATTGGATCCGAAGGTTCCTGGTGTTAAATATATGCCGATGGAAAATATTGTGACAAATGATGAGGTCCATTATTTGCATGAATTGATTGGAAAATATTTATCGGATGATGAACTTAGAATGTTTAATGAAAATATTGCCAAGAACTTTACTTTGGATAATATTGTAAATCATTTAACAATATTAAATCCTCAAAAAGTTATGGAGGATGTGGAAGAAATTGTATCTGAATTAGAAAAATTATTTAAATGTTCACTGGATATTACGACAAAAGTGGGCGTGTATGTGCATTTGAGTTGTTTGATTGAAAGGTTAATTTTACGTCAAGGAATTGCGGAATCAGAAGGAATGGAGGATTTTGCGAAGAAATATCCGGATTTGATTGAGAGTATAAAGGATATTTTTAGTGGCGTAGAATATAGATATAGTGTCGAAATTCCAATTCCTGAAATTCGATATTTACTGAATTATTTTAATTTTGATGAATAAATCAATGAAAAGCGTGTTCGACAATAGTTGGCACGCTTTTTGCTATTAAAAGAGTGAGAGGAGGCTGATATATATGCCGAATATACTTTTAACAAGAATCGATAATCGATTGGTTCATGGACAAGTAGGAGTTACATGGACAAAGACAATTGGAGCTAATCTTCTTCTTGTTGCGAACGATGAAGCTAGCCAAGACAAGATTCAGCAGCAACTTATGAGTGTTACTGCAAAATCATCTGGTGTAGGAATTCGTTTTTTCTCACTTGAGAAAACAGCTGCGATAATTGGTCGTGCAGCACCGAATCAGAAAATATTTATTGTCGCAAAAACACCACAGGATGTAAGAACTCTAATTGATAAGGGTGTTCCTATTAAAGAAGTAAATGTTGGCAACATGCACTTTTCAGAAGGAAAACATCAGTTAACTAAAAAGGTATATGTGGACGACCAAGATATGGAAGATTTGAAATACATTTCTTCAAAAGGTGTACATGTATATATTCAGGACGTTCCTGGAGACGTAAAAACAGAAATTTAGAAATTAGTAGAGGAGAGATATTATGCAGATTACATTAATGCAAGGTATCCTTTTAGCAATCATGACAATTATTGTTGGTCTTGATTTCTTCTTGGAAGCCTTCTTCGTGTTTAGACCTTTAATGGTATCTACATTTACAGGTATCATTTTAGGTGATGTTGTTTTAGGATTAAAGGTTGGTGCTTTGATTGAACTTGCCTTTGCGGGATTAACTCCTGCCGGAGGAACTCAGCCACCTAACCCTGTATTTGCCGGGTTGATGGGAACTGTGTTGGCGTATACTACAGGTTGTCAACCATCAGCTGCTCTTGGCTTATGTTTACCATTCTCATTCTTAGGACAATATTTAATTTTGTTCTATTATTCAGCTTTTTCATTCTTCATGGGAAAAGCAGACAAGGCTGCTTCTGAAGCAGATACGGGTGCGATTGCGAAAATTAACTTAACGACAATGGCAATCGTTTCTATTTCTTATGGTGTTGTAGCTTTCTTGTGTACATATGTTGCCCAAGAACCAATGAAGATGTTTGTTAATTCTTTACCAGAAGTCATTACTCACGGTTTAGAAGTTGCTGGTGGTATTTTACCAGCCGTTGGATTTGGTATGTTGTTACGTGTAATGATGAAAGCACAATACACACCATACTTTATTGCTGGTTTCTTAATGGCAAGTTTCTGCGATATGCCTAACTTATTGCCAGTTGCTTTGTTAGGTACAGTTTTCGCATTAATTGATTTCTTTGGTGCAAAACAACGCAAACAAGATATAGAAGAAGCTTTACAAAATGCTTCAATTGACAGCTTTGGAGGTGACGATAATGTCGGAATCTAAAAAATTAACTAAACACGATATTACCATGCTAGGTATTCGTTCTTCATTCTTACAAGCTTCATTTAACTATGAACGTATGCAAGCTTGTGGGTTCTTATGGTCAATGTTACCGGTATTGAAAAAGATTCATGGAGACGATAAAGAAGCGTTGTCATTAGCAATGACAGATAACTTGGAATTCATTAATACACACCCTAACTTAGTTGGATTCTTAATGGGATTGATGATGTCATTAGAAGAAGGTGGTGCAGATCACGATACTATTAAAGGTTTGAAATTAGCATTATTCGGACCAATCGCTGGTATTGGAGATGCGATTTTCTGGTTTACAATTTTACCAATCGTTGCCGGAATTTCTTGTTCATTTGCTTCTCAAGGATCAATTCTTGGACCAATCATTTTCTTCTTAGTATATTTAGCAATTTGGATCTTACGTATTGTGTGGACACATTTAGGATATAACTTAGGTACAAAATCAATTGATATTATTACTGAAAACTCTGATACAATTGCCAATGCAGCAACTATCTTAGGTATTACGGTAATTGGAGCTTTGATTGCTTCTTATGTATCCATTAACTTGTTGCCAGTCATCGAAGTAGATGGTGGAATCAAAGTTGCAGTACAAACAGAATTTTTTGATAAAATTTTCCCTAACTTCTTGCCAATGTGTGTAACATTATTGTGCTTCTGGTTGTTAAAGAAAAAACAAGTGAGTCCAATCGTATTGATCGTAGCAATCATCGTATTGTCAATTGTAGCATCAGCTATTGGATTACTATAATAAAGAAAAAAACTCTTAGTTTTCGCTAAGAGTTTTCTTTATGTTTTCTACATCTTCTTTAGTCGCAAGACCTACTTGGAAGGCACTTGCACTACCACAACATAAACCGTTGATAAAGGCTTTTGAGTAGTCGTTTGTTTCTAAATATCCGGCAAGGA
>NZ_JANFYN010000073.1 GCF_024460475.1 Holdemanella sp. MSK.7.32
AAGGAGGAGTATATTGTAGATGACCAGTTAGATGGGTCAATTACAATATACCAGGATTTGTATGCGTAGTTATCAAGTGGATATGTGTAATGGTCCAATTTTTAAAAAGTTGATTATTTTTTCATTACCATTAATTTTGTCGGGCTGCCTGCAATTGTTGTTTAATGCAGCCGATATTATCGTGGTAGGTCGATTTACGGGAAATCAAGCGTTGGCAGCAGTTGGTTCAACAAGTGCATTGATCAATTTATTGGTGAATATGTTTATTGGTATTAGTGTTGGTGCAAATGTTGTATTGGGTAAATCTATTGGGGCTCGAGATGAAGAAAATACATCTAAAGCTGTACATACAGCTATTTTTATTGCCGTCTTTGGTGGATTATTAATGGTGTTTGTGGGTTTCTTTTTTGCGAAACCCTTGCTAGAGTTAATGGCTACACCAGAAGATGTAATTGATTTGTCATCTTTATATATGCGTATTTATTTTGCAGGTATGCCATTTTTTATGGTTTATAACTTTGGGGCTGCCATACTTAGATCGATTGGGGATACAAAGCGACCACTTTATTTCTTATTGATTTCTGGTATCATCAATGTGCTATTTAATCTTTGTTTCGTAATTGTATTCGATATGGGTGTTGCTGGTGTCGCTTTAGCTACGATTATTTCGGAAGGAATTAGTTCTGCTTTAATTCTATTATGTTTAAAGCATATGGATGGACCTTTACATTTTGAGTTAAAGGATATGCGTTTCCATAAGGAATTAGCTTTACAAATGCTAGAAGTAGGACTTCCAGCAGGGCTTCAAGGCATTATTTTTAGTATTTCAAACGTATTGATTCAATCAAGTATTAACTCTTTTGGCTCTTTAGTTATGGCTGGAAATACCGCCGCAAGCAATATTGAAGGTTTTGTATATACGTCTATGAATGCAGTTTATCAAACTTCTTTGTCGTTTACTTCACAAAATTTTGGAGCAAAAAAATACGATCGAATTGATAAGATTTTATTAGAATGTTTAGTAATTGTTAGTATCGTAGGTCTTGTACTCGGGCAAGGCGCTTATTTCTTTGGCCAACAGTTACTATCTATTTATTCTAGTGATGAGCGTGTTATCCAATTTGGAATCAATCGATTGGCTGTTATTAGTACAATGTATTGTTTATGTGGAATTATGGATACTTTAGTTGGAAGTCTTCGAGGAATTGGTTATTCTATTTTACCAATGCTGGTATCTTTAACGGGTGTCTGTTTGATTCGTGTTATATGGATATTTACTGTATTTAAGGCAGTGCATACAACCTTCTCATTGTATATTTCTTATCCAATTACGTGGGTTATAACGCTTGTGGCGCATGGTATTTGTTTCATGGTTGTGCGTAAGAAAATTCGCAGAGTGGCATAATGAAAAAGGCATTGTTTTTAGGGGATTCCAATACTTGGGGCTATGATCCAAGAGGATATTTTCAAAGGTATGATTTAACATACATTGATTATTTAAATGATCTTGTGCCTGGATGGATATTTTTTGAGGATGCGATCAATGGTCGCTTATTGCGAGATGTAAAAGAGGATACATTCGATTTAGATTTGATTGATTTATTTTGTGTTATGTTGGGGTCTAATGATTTGATTCATTATTATGATGTTGAACAAATCCTTTCTTTTATGCATGAGTTAATTGATTCAATGGACAAACGAAAGCTGTTGATTCTTTGTCCGCCAATTTTACAATTTGATGAATTTAGAGATGAAAGTATGAAACTGAATGAGGCATATAAGGCAATGGAGGTTCCTTGTTTAGATTGTAATCCTTTAGATATGAGTTTTGATGGTGTGCATTTATCAGAAAAAGGACATAAGGAATTGGGTATAAAATTAGCTGAGTATATGAAAAGACTTTAATTGAAGTCTTGTTAGAAAAATAAATGTTCAATTAAGATTTTAATTCCTAATAGAATTAAGATGATACCACCTAAGTATTCAGCATATTTTTCAAATAAGCTACCAAGTTTTTTTCCAAATAATACACAAACAAATGAAAGAATAAATGTAGTGATACCAATGGTAGTTATAGCTAAAAATAGATTGACTTTTAAAAAGGCAAAACTTACACCAACGGCTAAAGCGTCAATACTTGTGGCGATAGCTAAAAGAAGAATGTCTTTAAATGGGATGGAGTGAATTTTTACTTCATCTTCTTTTTCTTCTTTTCCTTCGCAAATCATGTTGATACCTATCAAGCTCAACAAAATAAAGGCAATCCAGTGATCGATGGATTGAATGTATTCGGCAAAATGACTTCCGGCATAATAGCCAATAGCTGGCATAAGTGCTTGAAAGAAGCCAAACGCTAGGGCTAAGATAAAGGCATATTTTTTTACTTGATCTTTATCAAGGCTCATACCTTTTGCCAAAGATACAGCGCTTGCATCCATAGCTAAACCAATGCCAATAAATAAAATAGTAATAAAATCCATATTTCCTCCAAAAACAAAAAGACTTATACGAAAAAAAGATGTCCTTTTTCGCATAAGTCTTGTTTATTACGATAAGCCAGATCGATTGATCAGTGTGTTGACTTAAATACTTACATAAGTAAGATAACTACTCCCTTATGGATGTGATTATATTACCAAAATCAAAATTTCTTTACAATGTAAAATAGTTATTGATATCTAACTGAAATGGATTATAATGAGGCAAAAGGAAGGTATATATATGACACATTTTTATATTATTAGACATGGAGAAACAGTATTTAATCGCAAAGGTCGTATTCAAGGATGGTGTGATTCACCGTTGACGGATTTGGGTGTTTCTCAGGCAAAACAATTGGGTAAAGAATTGAAGAATATTCCATTTGATGTATGTTTTTGTTCAACGAGTGAAAGAGCTATAGATACGGCAAACTCTATTTTAGAGGGTAGAAATGTAAAGGTTATTCCTTCTAAAAATTTAAAGGAGCAGAGTTTTGGTGACTTTGAGGCTGAAAAATCAGTGGATATATTTAAAGATGGAGTACGTTTTCCAGATGGTTATCGTTTTTGTGGTGGTGAAAACCATAGTGATGTTATAGAAAGAGTAACGAATGAATTAAAAAAAATCGCATCCGAATATCCGAATGCGAATGTTTTAGTAGTTTGTCATGGTTCTGCCATCAAACATATTGTGAACGCATTGTGTCCAGGTTTTGTGGATGAAAAACCGAATACAGCAGCTTTAGTGCCAAATTGTTCGGTGACGAGAATGGATTGTGATACAGAATTAAAACTTATTGAAAAGCCTCATCTTTTTCACGGTCAACAAACATTAAAATAAAGGCGAGTATTAATAGTGAAACGCTTATCCAGATAGCTTTTGCTGAAAAAATCTGAATACAAAAGTTTCCTAGAATGGCACCGATTATAAATGTTAAAATAATTGAGTAGTAGAGAAGTCCACTTTGTAGATGTTGGACTTTTTTTGTGCATAAATAATTACACATTTCGTGTGTCCCTGTTCTTAAATTTCCAATACACATCGTTGTTGCGTAACCTTTACCATGTATTTTACGAAAGGCTTGTACTTGTAATCCGCACGCAAAAGAAGTTAAAGAATTTGCGAGAAGGTTTTGTTCGAATGAAATATATCCAACGCCAAATAATATAATGATTTCAATCAAGAGAGTAACTTGTCGCCAGTGTACTTTTTGAATTTTTTGAAAATGTACAAATTCCGCTAAGAAAATACCTAGACCAAAAGCAAGTACGGGACATAAATAATGTAGAGCATGCTGGAATTGTCCTCTTGCTAAATTGACACCAAAGAGGAGCATATTTCCAGTTTGGGCATTTGCGAAGACTTGTCCTCTTGCTAAATAGGAATAGGCATCCATAAATCCACCGGATAATGCCAAAAGAATACCGAGTTCGATGGATTCAGATGTTTGTTTTGCTCGTTTCATAGAATAATCACAACCTTTTTACTTTTAAGATAATAAAGCAAAATCACAAAAAATAAAAGCCGAAATCGGCTTTTATCTTATTAAACAGTACCTTGTGCTTTCATTGCTTTTGCAACTTTTAAGAATCCAGCAATGTTAGCTCCAACTACATATTCTTTTTCATGACCATATTCTTTAGCAGTATCACGACAAGTTTCGAAAATATTTACCATAATGTTTTCAAGCTTTTGATCAACTTCTTGGGCTGTCCAAGATAAGTGTTGAGCATTTTGTGACATTTCAAGACCTGAACATGCAACACCTCCGGCATTGCTTGCTTTACCTGGAGCATAGAATACACCATTTTTCATTAGATAGTGGATTGCTTCTGGTGTTGTTGGCATGTTAGCCCCTTCGCATACAGCGAAAACTTTATTAGCTACTAATGCTTTTGCATCTTCTAAATCAAGTTCGTTCTGAGTGGCGCATGGAAGGGCGATATCGCATGCAACAGTCCATGGACGAGCATTTGGTGTGTATGTTGCATTTGGTCTTTTTTCAACATATTCTTTAATACGTCCACGACGAACTTCTTTGATGTCTTTAACTAAATCTAAATCAATTCCTTCTGGATCGTAAACGAATCCGTTTGAATCGGACATAGTTACAACTTTTGCTCCAAGTTGTGTTGCTTTTTCACAAGCATAGATAGCTACATTACCACTTCCGGAAATCGTAACTGTTTTTCCTTCAAAGCTAGTTCCGTTATCTTTTAATAAAGCTTGTGTAAAGTAACATAGACCATATCCAGTAGCTTCGGTACGAATCAAGGATCCACCGAAAGTTAATCCTTTACCTGTCAATACGCCGCTATATTCATTTTTCAAACGTTTATATTGTCCAAATAAATATCCGACTTCACGGCCTCCAACACCAATGTCTCCAGCAGGAACATCTGTGTTTGGTCCGATGTGACGGTATAATTCGCTCATGAAGCTTTGGCAGAAACGCATAACTTCGCGATCACTTTTTCCTTTTGGATCGAAATCAGATCCACCTTTTCCACCTCCCATAGGAAGTGTAGTCAATGAATTTTTTAATACTTGTTCAAATCCTAAGAATTTGATGATACTAATGTTTACAGATGGGTGGAATCGTAAACCTCCTTTATATGGTCCGATGGCAGAGTTGAATTCAACACGGTAACCACGGTTTACTTGAGTTTTGCCATTATCATCAACCCAAGGAACACGGAAAATGATTTGTCTTTCAGGTTCTACAAGTCTTTCTAATACATCATCGTCTAATTCTTCAGGATGTACATCTGCGATAATATTCAATGATTCGAATACTTCTTCAACGGCTTGAAGAAATTCTTTGTCATTGGGATTTCGTTTTTTTACTGTTTCGTATAATTGCTCTAGGTCTTTCATTTTAAGTCCTCCCTTATTTAATACGTGATGATTATAGCACAAAAATTGAAAATGTTTCATAAAAATATGAAAAAATTGTAAATAATAAAAACAAGTATACAAATGATGGTAAAATGCACATAGCGAGTTCATATATTGTATGTTATTATAGAACTCGGTGATGAGAATGAGGGAAAAATTATATCGATTTATGCAAGGTAGATATGGTACGGATAAATTAAATCAGTTTATATTTTATATAGAACTTATTTTATTAGTATTAAGTTTATTTTTTAGAAGAAATATTGTCATAAATATATTGTTCTATATGAGTCTTATTATTTATTTAGCACGTGCATTATCGAAGAACTATGTGGCAAGATCAATTGAAAATCAAAAGTTTATTCGGATTCAGGCAAAAATAGTTCATCGTTTTCAAGCATTTAACAAGTCTTTAAAGGATAAACAAAATAAGTATTTAGTTTGTCCTGAATGTGCGCAAATTATTCGTGTTCCTAGAAATAAGGGGAAAATTGAAGTTCGTTGTCCTTCTTGTAGAAAATCTTTTGATGCGAAAAGTTAGTTGTCTTTACGCAAAGATGGAAACGTTGTAAAATATTTGTAGATGTTGAGGAGGATTAAAGAATGAAAATTGGTATGGCATGTGATCATGGAGCATATACATATAAGGAAGAAATCAAACAAATGTTGATTGATGAAGGACATGAAGTTGTGGATTGTGGTTGTCATGATACAAATAGTGTTGATTATCCGGATATGGCAAAAGCGTGTGCAGATTTAGTTGCGAATAAAGAAGTGGACAAGGGTATTGTTATGTGTGGTACTGGAATTGGAATTTCAATTGCTGCAAATAAAGTAAAAGGAATCCGTTGTGCATTATGTACAGATGTAACTATGGCTCGTTTGACTCGTGAACACAATGATGCGAATATGTTGAGCATGGGACAAAGAACGACAGGTATTGAAACTTGTAAAGATATTGTTCATACTTTCTTGAACACTCCATTTAGTGAGGGTGAAAGACATAAGGGAAGAATCGCAAAAATCAGTGCAATTGAGGATGCTCAATAAGATTTAGGGATGCTTGGAAAAGTGTCCTTTTTTCTTTTTTTAAAATTTTTTTAAAAAAGGGGTTTACAAGATGGGAATGATTTGGTAATATAGATGAGCACTGCTGAGGTGCACATGATCTTTGAAAACTGAACAGGAAATAAAA
>NZ_JANFYN010000074.1 GCF_024460475.1 Holdemanella sp. MSK.7.32
CCCCTTAAATTCTTGGAGAGCAAATTCACATAACCCCATCCAAATTTATTGCGCCAAGGAATGTTAGAATCGAAGCATCTGCATGAAGGTCGTGACCATCATCGAAAAAACGATGAACGCCACAACTAATATAATAATGAAACTGCGTAATCTTTTTCTCACATGAGCCTCCTATAGAAAGTTGAATTTCTTTTTATCTCTTTATCAACTCGATTTGCATCGATCTCTTCTGTAAGTGTTGGTTTATCACCAAATAGATTGGTCCCTAAACCAAGCTTATCGCCTTTAATCTTGTATCCTAAAGCTGCTAATATTGTAGGATAAAAATCCATGGTCGTAAAGTCACGTTTTTTTTCTTTTTTAGGTTCCACTCTAGAATGAATAAACGCATTCCACACTCGACGATCATAATTTGAGGAATATGTATCATGAATATATTCAGCTGCCATACTTGTATGATCACCCTGAATGACTATAACAGTATCTTTATAGAAATCTTGTTTCTTTAACCATTCCATAAAATCTTTTAGATTTTCATCTGTATGATAAATCGAATTCGATAAGGATTCTTTGAATACATTCTTACAATTTTTTGATTGATACCCATAGGGATGATGTGTATCTACCGTCAACATTTCAAAGTCGAATGGTTTGGATGATTTTGATAAACTTAAGATTTTCTCTTTCGCAAATTCAAATAATTTATCATCCTCAAACCCCCAGAATTCATGATAATCCTTATCTAGAACCCCTTCTTCCTTTAAAGAAACTGTATCTTGAATATCATAATGACCATGTTGATCAAAATAGCTTCTTCTTCCACCAAATGTCGCATCCGAGCCAATCATAAAGACACGAGTATATCCATCTTTTTCTAGAATATCTCCAAGGGTATTTACATTAGGCATAAATGGAACTTTGTCCTTACAAAATTTATGTTTTAAACTAAAAATTAAAGGAAGACCCGACGTACTCGCAACAATACCTCCCGTTGTCCAACCCGTTCCAGTTAAGACTCTAGCTCCACCAATTTTCTCATTTTGTGAAAAAGAAACGGAGTTTTTTGTAAGCTGTGTCAGATAAGGCAATAAATTTTCATCTGCATTGCCTCCATCTTCTTTTGTGGCATATGTTGTTTCCATCGATTCTAGATAGATATGAATAAAATTCATCTTCTTTTCAGGTGAAATAACTTCAGATTCAACGTAGTATTTATCAAAGAAATCCGTCTTCTTAAATTGGTTAAAAACATATGAAAAGAAATGAATTTGACAAAGACCATATATACAACAAAGTAAAAGAATAAGTTTGGCTATATTTATAGGAATCCAACTAAAAATGAGACCAAAAATAAAACCAGGAAGTAAACATTTTTTCATCCATCCAAAAATAAATTGCGTATTGGTACCTTCCAAAGGAACTTTAATGTGGTATACAATTTGTTCAAAACTCGATAAACCAAAATAAGAATAGGCCCACTTACTTGAAATAGCTAATGTAAAGCCTAATGTCACAATAAATAAGCTCATGATCCATCCTTTCTAAAGACAAAAATAGGTCATATGACCTATTTGTTGCACTTATTCTTTAAAGTCTGACTTGGACGAAACTTTGGAAGTTTTGTAGCCGGAATCATCATTCTTTCTTTTGTGACAGGATTGATTCCCATTCTTGATTTACGATCAAAAATTTCAAACTTACCAAAAGCTGTGATATCTACATGACCATCACTTGCCAAGGCATCACTCATTTCATTAAAAATTAAGTCTACCGCAAACGCTGCGTCTTTTTTAGACAAATTTAAATTGATTGATAAAGCCTGTGTTAAAGACTCTTTATTTACATACTTTCCCATATTAAAATTCCTTCTTTAAATCTCTAATCATTAAATCTTGTGCACAATCATTTGGAAGTTTTCCATTGAATAAAATTTGGTAAACTTCTTCACAAATTGGCATATCAATACCATTTTCTTTCGCAACACGATGAACGATTTTTGCGGTACGAACACCTTCTACCGTTTTTGTGTTGTTCTTAAAGAAGTTTTCAACCGAATTCTCTTTTCCAATTTGGTAACCCGCTTCAAAGTTACGAGAATGTACACTCGTACAAGTTACAATCAAGTCGCCAATTCCAGTTAGACCCATGAATGTTTTTTGTTGCCCACCAAAATGAACACCATAACGAATCATTTCCTGCAAACCACGCGTAATCAAAGCTGCACGCGTATTATCTTGATAGCCTAAACCAGATAAGATACCGGATGCGATAGCCATAACGTTTTTAATGGCTACACCAAGTTCAGAACCAATCTCATCATTTCCTGTATAAATACGTAGGTATTGATTTGAGAATAAGTTTTGAACGGTTATGGCATCCTCGTTGTTTAAACTGATCGCATCAATTGTAGTTAATAAACGAATGACAACTTCTTCGGCATGACTTGGACCAATTAAACTTACGACTGAACTTAATTTATCTTCATCAATACAACGACGAATAACTTCAGACATTCTTTCATTTGTTTCTGGGTGGAATCCCTTAGAAACATTGATAATAATTGTCTTTTTATCTAATAAATCATTGATTTGGTGACAAATTGGATCAATTGCGATTGTTGGTACTGCCAACAATACAATATCGGCTCCTTTGACACATTGAATATCTGTTGTTGCCTTTAATTCTGGATTTAATTCAACATCTCCAAAATACTTTGAGTTTTTATGATTTTCATTAATATCATTAACTTCAGCTTCTGCAACACCATACACTAAAACTTCTTGATGATTATCTTGTAATACTTGAGCTAAAGCTGTTCCCCAGCTTCCACTACCAATCACAACTGTACGCATATTTAACTCCTTACTATGAACGTTTACGAGCCAAAATCTTAATTGGAGTTCCCGTAAAGCCAAATGCTTCTCTTAATTTATTTTCAATATAACGAGCATAACTAAAATGCAATAATTCTGGATCATTGACAAATAAGACAATTGTCGGTGGCTCAACCGCAACTTGGCTCGCATAATAAATCTTTAATTGTTTTCCCAAGTGAGGTTTTGCCGGATTCATCATCTGTGCATCCAAAATAACATCATTTAATACATTGGTTGGAATACGCAATGTACATGCATCATGCACTTGATCAATCAAAGGAATCAATTGATTCACTTTACTTCCTGTAAGTGCAGAAGTAAACGCAATTGGTGCATAATTCAAATACAAGAATTGAGCACGAATTTCCTTTTCAATCTTTGACATGGTCTTCTCATCTTTTTCAACTGTATCCCACTTATTGTAGACAATGATAACACCTTTACCAGCATCATGCGCAAGACCAGCCACATGCTTATCTTGATCACGAATACCCTTTTCACCATCAATCAAGAATAACACGACATTACTACGATCAATTGCACTTAAAGCACGTAAGATCGAATATTTTTCAATATTCTCATAGATTTTACCTTTTTTACGAATACCTGCCGTATCAATAATCATATATTCTTTATCATCGACAAAGAATGGCGTATCAATCGCATCACGCGTAGTACCTTCTACATTGGATACTATAACACGATCTTCTTTTAAGATGGAATTAACTAAACTTGATTTTCCAACATTAGGACGACCAATACAACAGAATGAAGTAATTCCTTCATATGGAGCAATATCTTTTTCTGGAAGTTTTTCCATCACGACATCCAACAAGTCGCCAAGTCCAATGCCATGTGCCCCACTAATCGCAATAGGATCCCCTAGACCTAACGCATAGAATTCATATACATTCATCTGCATTTCTGGATTGTCCACTTTGTTGCAAGCTAAAATAACTGGCTTTTTACACTTTTGCAGCTTTCTTGCGATAATTGTATCGTCTGTCATTACTCCTTCTTTGGCAGAAGTTAAGAAAATAATGACATCCGCTTCTTCAATCGCAATATCTACCTGCATATTGATTTCCTGGGCAAATGCCTGGTCCTCAATTTGAATACCACCCGTATCGATCAAGCGAAAAGTTTGTGTCAGCCATTCCACTTCACCATAAATTCTATCTCTTGTTACTCCGGGTGTATCATCTACAATGCTCTTTCTTTGTCCAATCAATCGATTGAATATCGTTGATTTTCCGACGTTTGGCCGACCTACGATGGCCACAGTACCTCGAATCATATTGTGGTCCCCTTTCTACATTATCCAACTATATCTAATACTCTTGAAACGACTTCATCAATTGTTAAATCGGAAGTATCAATTTCAATCGCATCTTCTGTTTTTACTAAAGGCGAAATTTCACGATGCATATCCTGATAGTCTCGGGCGACAATATCCTGATAGATCGTTTCATAATCAGCATCGATTCCCTTTGAAATATATTCATCATATCTTCTTTGGGCTCTAGCCTTACTCGATGCACTCATAAAGATTTTTACTTCTGCATCTGGTAAAACAACAGAACAAATGTCTCTACCATCTACAATAAAACCTTTATTGGCACATACTTTTTGTTGAAGATTCACTAATTTTTTACGTACAATACCAAGCTGACTTGTTTTACTAGCCTGCATAGATACATTATTCATACGAATTTCTTTAGATACATCTTCCCCATCTAAATATACATGGTTATCTTCATCAAAATGAATATCAATTGTGTCCATCAAATCCGACATTGCCTTTTCATCTTGAATATTGACTCCATCTTTTAATGTTTTATACGCCACACAACGATACATAGCACCTGTATCTAAATGGCGCATATTTAACTTTTCTGCAACAATATCCGCAATCGTACTTTTACCGACCCCACTAGGGCCATCAATCGCAATATTAATTTTTTTCATGTCCATCCTCATTAAATATTCTTAAATGTCCATACTAAATAGCCTATGATCGCAACCAAAGCTAAAATCAATATAGCTAAAACGACATTCAATACGATTTCTGAACTCTTCTTTTCTTTATGGCTGCTAGCCTTTTCAAAATCAGAAGTTTTCATACGCATTTTTGCGCTAGGCATAGATTCAAGTTCATCACGCTTTTCTTTTTTGCGCTTTGCCTTTTTCTTCTTATCCTTTTTAGGCTGTTCTTCCGTTTTATCAAAATCATCATGAGAAAGATACATCAAATCCAATTCATCATCCACTGGCTTTTTAACATCCTCTACATCCTGACTTGTAAGAACGATTTTTTCTTCTTTAGGTTCTTGACGAGTGATTGTCTGTCTTGGTTTTGAAATCTTCATTGTTGAACCTAAATCTTCATCATCTGTATCCATAGGAATCACATGTTGATTTCTCTTCATTGTATCACTACTTGTTGTGTCTAACTGTTTTAAAATATTGATCTGTGTATCATCTGTGATACGGTTACCATTATCAATATTATATTGCTTCACTTCTCCAAGCAGATCTTCCATCACTGGAGATGTAGGCATTTCTTTTACAGTAGGCGAAACACGCACTGTATCATGTGGATACAATGGTTTGTTGGCATGTGAGCCACTATCTACACGCGATAATCTTTGTAGTTTCACTGGCTGTGCTTGAGCAGCAGTTGTTTCTTCATCTAAACGATCTCTAAGTTCTTGATACTTTTGTTTTCTTGAAAGTTGAGTCATAAGTACCTCCTAAACATTCCTTACTATTATACACTATCTCGCAAAAAAAGAAAAATAGGCGATTGCCTATTTTGCACGTCCTGAATATTTTCCGTCGTTTGTGTTGACAACGATCATTTCATCTTGGTTGATGAATAAAGGAACTTTTACTTCTAATCCAGTTTCTAATACCGCATTTTTACTAGCACTTGTTGCTGTGTCTCCCTTTACCGCCTGTTCGCATTCAACAACTTTCAATGTTGCCTTATCTGGTAAAATAACACCTAAGATTTCACCTTCATAGCTAGAAATATTTACGTTTGAATTTGGAACTATAAAGTTTCTTTCCCATTTTAAACGATCCATAGGAATTTCAACCTGGTCATATGTTTCATTATCCATAAATACCATAGCTTCATCTGTATCATATAAATACTGCATTTCTCTTTTTTCAATCTGAGCTGGTTCAACCTTTTCGCCACCACCCCAAGACAATTCAACATTACTTCCAGTACGAACATTACGAACTTTCGCCTTAACAACCATGGCACTACGAGCTGTTTTATTTTGTGACGCTTCTAAAACCGTATAGATTTCGCCATCCACTAAAATTGTAAGACCTGGTTTTAAATCATTTGAACTAATCATGTTTATTAACTCCTTTTAAATTGTATGTATAACCTAAATTATTTTATATCACGCAAAAAAATTGTCAAGAAAAAGAAAAAAAGCACCGAAGTGCTTTCTCTCATCGAAAGGATCGATAAAGTAATTTCTTATGTGTTTTAAGGAAGGATATATACACCCGTCTTTAGAGGTTTGCACCATGAATGTTTAGAGGCTATTCTGAGAAAAAGT
>NZ_JANFYN010000075.1 GCF_024460475.1 Holdemanella sp. MSK.7.32
TAAAATAAAAAACTAGAATTATTACTTGAATAACTTCTAGTTCTATAATACGAAAGAAACCGCATGTGCAGTTTCTTATAACTCTCTTCCGATAACTTTTGCGATGGCTTTTCCTTTTTCAACAAGTTCGGCATAACGTTTTGGTTTTAAACTTTGGGCACCATCACTCCAAGCATTTTCTGGATCGTCATGCACTTCAATGATCAATCCATCAGCACCAGCTGCAATAGCAGCAAGGGATAGGGATTCAATTAATTTATAATCACCAGCGGCATGACTTGGATCAATGATGATCGGTAAGTGTGTCCTTTCTTTAATGATGGGTACAACACTTAAATCCAAAGTATTACGTGTATAGGTTTCAAATGTACGAATACCACGCTCACAGAAAATGACGTTTGGATTTCCTTCTGACATAATATATTCAGCAGCCATGATCCATTCTTGAATCGTAGCACTCATACCGCGTTTTAATAAAATTGGTTTTTTCGTTTTTCCTACAGCTTTTAATAAATCGAAGTTTTGCATATTACGCGCACCAATCTGAATGATATCTACATTCTCTACGAATTCATCTAAATGTTCTGCACTCATGAGTTCAGATACAATAGGAAGTCCTGTTTCTTGTCTAGCTTTTACCATGGCCATGATTCCTGCAGTACCCATACCTTGGAATGCGTATGGACTTGTTCTAGGCTTATAAGCGCCACCTCTTAACATATCAGCACCGACTGCTTTTACTTCTTTGGCAATACGACAGATTTGCTCTTCTCCCTCAACAGAACATGGACCTGCAATCATCGCTATTTTTTTGCCGCCGATTTGAATGCCATTCACATCTACAATGGTATCTTCTGGATGAAACATACGGTTGGCCAATTTATAAGGCTGAGCGACACGCTGAACATTGTAGACGATAGGGTTAGCCATAACGCTTTTTTCATCAACTACACTTGTATCTCCAACCAATCCAAAGACGTTATAGTTATCGCCTTGAATCATTGTGACATGAAGATTCATGCCTTCAAATTTGTCAATCAATTTGTCGACATCGTGTTTGGGTGCATTTTTCTTTAAAGTAATAATCATTATAATATCCTTCTTTCCATTTGTGAGTAACAAAAAAGCATTAACAGTAAAATTGTTAATGCTTAAAAGCCCTAATTAAAATACCATTCAGATTTGATTGGTTTAATTAGGGCTATCTAAAGTAAAAGTAAAAATATGTAGATTGAATGTTCATGTTAATCACCTGGCTATACTATAGCTCATTCAATGAAAATATGCAAGTTATTTTCTGAAAATAGTTACATTTTATCTTGTCAACCTCCTTGGCAAAACTGGTTATATTTTTGTCATTTCTTGTCGAAAAGTGTAAAACAAAATAAACGTGCTATAATCTAAGTAGCAATACAAATCATATAGGAGGTACATAATATGAAAGTCAATATTGTAGGAAAAAACATCACAGTAACTCAGGGAATCTCAGATAAGATTCATAAAAAATTAGATGTTTTAACAAAGTACTTCATTATTGGTGAGGATGATGTAGCTAACGTTTTAGTTCGTACATATCCGACAAAACAAAAAATTGAAGTTACAATCCCAACACGTTATGCGATTCTACGTGCCGAGGTTGTAGATGACGATTTATATGCAGCTATTGATCGTGCTGTAGATAAATTGGAAGATCAAATTCGTAGAACAAAAACACGGTTAACACGTAAAAATAAAGAATCACTTGCCGAAGCTTTCTTAGATCATGAATTGTTTAATGATGAAGATGTAGATGATGACGAAGTTGTTCGTACTAAATCTATCGTTCCAAAGGAAATGAGCTTAGATGAAGCCATCATGAAAATGGAATTATTAGGACACGATTTCTTCATTTATACAGATGATGAAACAAATAAGATTGCCGTTTGCTACAAACGTCACGATGGTGGCTACGGCTTGATTGAAACGGAATAAACGCGTGAAAGACATGTCAAAATGGCATGTCTTTTGTTTGAAAAGAAAAAAAATAATATAAGTTTGAATAAGTTATTCTTTGTGCTATAATTATGTTCGTTAAGGAGGTTTTTCCCATGGGATTTATGGATAAAGTAAAAGACTTCGTTGCTCCAATCGAAGAAGATGATGATTATCAAGAAGCACCACAAGCTGAAAAGGTAGAAGAAGTAGAACCTCAAAGTCGTTATGAGAGACCAAAAACTCGTACGAACGCAACTTCTTTGAATTCAAATACAAAAATGGTATTGTTTGAACCAAGAAGCTTTGGAGAAGCTGAAGAAGTAGGACAACGCTTAAAAGAAGGTCGTGCTGTAGTAGTTAACTTACACAAGCTAGATCGTGATTATGCACAACGTACAATTGATTTCTTAACAGGTGTTGTTTATGCGCTTGATGGAAAAATTCAGAAAATCGGTCAGAACGTAATTTTATGTTCTCCAGCTGAAATTGGTGTACAAGGAACTATTTCATTAGGAAGTCCAGACGACTTCGAAGATGAAGACTAATAATTACTTTTAATGAGCTCATTTATGGTAGGTCATGAGGTGTTTATTTCGCAGATGAAAGATCAAATTCGTATCTTTCAAAAACAAAATAGGCCGATCATGACCTATTTTTTATCGATTTCTGAACAGAACATTCTTCAAAGCATGGTGCCCAAAAATATATGTCTTGTTTTTGATGGTGGTTATGATCAAGCACAACGAAAGATTGCTTGCTTTATACCTGAAGGATATGTTGGCTTTAGTGATTGTGTTTGTCTTCATGCCACATACAATTCAAAATTTAAAACATTAACCCACTCCGATCTTTTAGGATGTTTAATGCACTCTGGCATTGAAAGAAGTGTCATTGGGGATTTGATCGTGCAAAAAGAGGATCTATATATCTTTTGTAAAGAAAAGATTTCAAAATATATCATTGACAATTGTACACAGATTGGTAAGTGTACAGTGAATTTTGAAGAGTGTTTTGACTATATCATTACGGAAAATAACAAAAAAGAAATACATATTATGTGCAGCAGTTTACGTTTAGATAGTGTAGTTGCGCAATTGTCACATTGTTCTAGAAGTGAAGCGTTAAAAAAGATTCATGCAGGATTTGTGAAAGTTAATGACGTGGTACTTGAACAAAATTTACAATTGTGCAATAATGATTTCGTGTCAATCAGAAAGACAGGTCGATTCCAGTTTAAAGAAGTGGTTTCTACCACAAAAAAGGGAAGACTTGTTTTGAACTTTGATCAATATATTTAGCTAAGATAAAGACACGCCTTTATTCGTTAGGATTGTAGAGAGCAATGAGTTTTGGTGAAACATTGTATGAATAAGAATTAAGGTATCCCTTTTGAGCTGATCTTACGAAATGATAGTAGTTTGATCCGGTTGAGCCGTTATCTCATGAAAGTGCATAGTGAAAACTATGAATTAAGGTGGTACCGCGTGTTTATTACGTCCTTTTAAAAGGACGTTTTTTTATTTGGAAAAGGAGATAAAGTATGGACTACAAAGAAACTCTTCATATGCCTAAAACGGCATTTGAAATGCGTGGAAATTTGACTAAAAAAGAGCCTGGTTTCCAGAAGCGCTGGCAAGACGAAAAATTGTATGAAAAGATGTTAGAAAGAAGAAAAGGAGCTGAATCATTTGTATTACATGATGGTCCTCCTTACGCAAATGGTGACATCCACTTGGGACATGCCTTAAATAAGGTGTTAAAAGATGTCATTGTAAAATCTCACTTTATGGAAGGATACAACACACCATATATTCCAGGATGGGATACACATGGTTTACCAATTGAAACAGCTGTGACTAAATTAGGGTATGACCGAAAGAAAATGGGAATTGCTGAATTTAGAAAAATCTGTTACGACTATGCTTTAAAACAAGTAGCCAATCAAAAAGCTGGATTCTTAAGCTTAGGATCGATTGGAGATTATGATCATCCATATATCACACTTCAAAAGGGTTTTGAAAAACACCAGATCGAAATCTTTGGAAAGATGGCTATGAAAGGTTTGATCTACAAAGGATTAAAACCAGTATATTGGTCACCAAGTAGCGAGTCTGCATTGGCGGAAGCTGAAGTTGAATATAAAGATGTAAAGAGTCCAACTATTTATGTTAAATTTGCCGTTAAAGACGGAAAAGGTGTATTGGATACAGATTGCAACTTTGTCATTTGGACAACAACACCTTGGACAATTCCTGCAAACTTAGGAATTAGTGTAAACCCTGATTTTGACTATTCATTAGTAGATACAGAAAAGGGTAAATTAATCATGCTTTCAAGCATGGTTGAAGAATTATGTGATAAGTTTGAAGTTGAAAAACGTGATGTATTAAAGACTTTCAAAGGTAAAGAATTTGAATATATTACATGTACACACCCATTGTATCCAGAAAGAGAAAGTTTATTGATGTGTGGAGATCACGTAACAGCCGATGCTGGTACTGGATGTGTTCATACAGCACCTGGATTTGGTGTGGATGACTTTAACATTGGTATGAAATATGGTTTACCAGTATATTGTAACGTTGATGCACAAGGATGCATGATGGATGATGTTGGTGAATGGCTTGCCGGCCAATATGTGGAAGATGCCAACAAGACAGTCACTCAAAAATTAGATGAATTGGGCGTACTATTAAAACTTCAATTCATTACCCACTCTTATCCACATGACTGGCGTACTAAAAAACCGATTATTTTCCGTGCTACAACACAATGGTTTGCGTCAATTGATCAAATTCGTGATGAACTGTTAGAACAAATTCACTCTGTATCTTGGGTACCTGCTTGGGGTGAACAACGTATGCACAATATGATCGCCGATCGTAATGACTGGTGTATTTCTCGTCAACGTGCTTGGGGTGTTCCAATTCCTATTATTTATGGAGAAGATGATACTCCAATTATGGATCAAGCTATTTTTGATCATGTAGCCAAATTAGTTGGTGAATATGGTTCAAACGTTTGGTTTGAAAGAGATGTTAAAGATTTATTACCAGAAGGATATACAAATGAACATTCACCAAATGGTATCTTCCGTAAAGAAACAGATACTATGGATGTTTGGTTTGACTCAGGATCAAGTCATACAGGCGCTATGATGGATCGTGGCTTAGGCTATCCTGCTGACTTATATTTTGAAGGTAGTGACCAATATCGTGGATGGTTCAACTCTAGTTTGATTGTTGGTACTGCCGTTCATGGTAAAGCTCCATACAAACAAGTTTTATCACATGGTTTCGTTATGGATGAAAAGGGCGTTAAGATGTCTAAATCGCAATGGAATGCCGTAGCTCCTAGTGAAATTACGAAGAAATATGGTGCAGATATCTTACGTTTATGGGCATGTAGTGTAGACTATCAAGCGGATGTTTCAATGGGTCAAAAGATTTTGAAACAAGTCAGTGAAAACTATCGTAAAGTACGTAATACATTGCGTTTCTTAATGGCAAACTTAGATGATCAAAAATTTACGGCCAAAGATTGTGTAAACTTCAATGAATTAAGTGAATTGGATCAATATATTTTAACTGAATTAAAAGATGCCGTAGATTACTGTAGAAAAGCTTATAATGAATATCGTTTCTCCGATGTTGTTACATATTTGACAAACTTAATGACGAATGAATTATCCGCTTACTACTTAGATTACACAAAGGACATTCTTTATATTGAAAAAGAAGATGCACCAGTTCGTCGTCAAGTTCAAACTGTACTTTATAATGCCGTTGAAGTGATGACTAAATTATGGGCTCCAATCTTGGCTCATACTTGTGAAGAAGTCAATGACTATATGCACTTTGATGCAGAAAGTATTCACTTAACGACATTTAAAGATCTAGAATTGGATTTTGATGTTGAAAAGATTAAAGCGGATATGGAAGAATTATTCAAAGTTCGTAAGGATGTCTTCAAAGCATTAGAAAATGCTCGTGCTCAAGGTTTAATTGGTAAATCATTAGAAGCGCATGTCGTATTACATGTAAGTGATGCACAAAAAGAAATCATGGATCGTGTATTAAGTAATGCAGCACAATGGTTTATTGTATCTAAAGTCACATTCACAACAGATGAATTAGAACAATTCGAAGTTTGTCAGGTACAAGTAGAAAAGGCTACAGGCCATGTATGTCCTCGTTGCTGGAACTATACTGAATCTGATAATGAAGATGGATTGTGTGATCGTTGTAACCACGTATTACATGACTAATATCTAAATGAAAAGAGTAACTCTAATTGACAAGAGTTACTCTCAGACTGTTGACAAAGTAACTGTCGACAGTCTTTTTAAAATCTGATAGAATATCTGTGGCAGAAACGTACTTC
>NZ_JANFYN010000076.1 GCF_024460475.1 Holdemanella sp. MSK.7.32
TAATTGTCGATTTTTTTGAAATAATTTTCAATCCAGCATATTACTTGGCGCTTACTTTAAAAACGATTTTGAAAACCATTTCAAAAAAAAGAACATGCGAATCAACATGTTCTTTCTTCAAATTCTTTTTTTACCTTTTCTAACATTTCTGGTTTAGTAATCAAATCTAATCCAACCAAAGCAATGGCTGTTGCTGCTTGTATCAATCCTTTTTTTCCATCTTCACTAATTGTTGCAGCCGCCATTTCTTTAGAATGACCAGCAACTGAGCAATCTGCAATCTTAATCGTTCCCTGAATTGTTGGACAAACATAACTTACGCTTCCAACATCTGTAGAACCACATGGAACTTCATCAACCGGATTAATTTGCTCAACTCCTAGCTCTTTATATTTTTCTGTCAACATATCAGCTAGCGTATAGTTGATTTTTGTATCTTCATAAGGACATTCATACATGCTTGTTTTGTAAGTTGTTTGACTTGCAGTACATGATCCCTTCACACAATCCTCTGCACGAGCTGCAATCTCTTTACAATACGCCATTGTAGTTGCTCTAAAATAATACTCCATACTTGCATAAGCAGGAATTACATTGGCAGCTAAACCACCATCACGAATAATTCCATGAATATATGATCCTGGAATCACAAATTGACGTAACATAGAAATCTGTGTATATGTACTAATCGCTGCATCCAATGCACTATGACCATCTTGAGGATGACATCCATGGGCATTTTTGCCAAAGAATTCATACTTAATTGGTAAAATTGCCAATGATCTAGATCCGACACCATTTTCAGTATCTGGATGCACCATTAAAGCTGTATCTACATCATCAAATACCCCAGCTTCACTCATCTTAACTTTTCCACCAAAGTTTTCTTCACCAGGCGTACCCACAACACGTACAATTCCACCAATTTCATCAATAACACTCTTCAAGGCTTCACCAGCCGCAATACCAATACCAGCAATCAAGTTATGTCCACATCCATGTCCAACTTCAGGAAGTGCATCATATTCACACATATAAGCAATTGTTGGCCCTTCTTTAACCGATTTATATTCAGCCACAAAATCTGTATCAACCACTACGCTAGACTTTACATCAAAGCCTGCATCTTTTAAATATTTCACCAATACCTTCTGTGTTTCATATTCCTCAAAACCTGTTTCCGGATTATCGTATAGTGTTTTTACAATATCCATATATGCATCTAAATGCTCTTGAATAGATGCCTCAATTCTAGTTTTATAATCCATTCTAAATACCTCCGTATGTAAAAATATCATACCTCATTTTCAGATATTTGAAAAGTTTTTACAAAAGAAAAAAAAGCCAGGCAAAGCCTAGCTTAAACATTAGATGCCATCTGAAAAATCGTCATTTTGTTCAATGTGTTGGAATACATAACGCATAACTTGGTCTTTTCCAACGTTGCAAGCTGATTCAGCTAAAGCATGAACATCTTCAGAGAAAGTACGAGTTAAGTTGATTTCAACCAACATACCTAAGTTTGTACCTGCAACAACTTCTACGTTTCCTTTTGGGAATCCAATTTCAACAGCCGTTTTGAATGGAGAACCACCAGCCAAATCACTTAATACAATGATTCCTTCGCAGTCCTTCAATGAATCCATAGCATCTGTTAATTTTTTTGCTAAATCATCCGTTGAATCTGTAGCTTCAAAATCTACAGCAACATAATCTTTGGCATCTCCAGCAATCAAGTTTAAGCTTGTAGTTAAACCTGTCGCAAAGTGGCCATGACCAGTAACAATTAATCCTATCATCTTCTTTTTTCTCCTCTAATTTTCTCCTCTAAATTCTTACTTTGCAGTATATGGGTAAATAGTAACACCCTTAACAACACGGTTTACTTCACCTGTTGGACATGGATTGTCTGGTGTAATCTTGTAGCTCAATGATTTAAATAATGCGATAACCTGAGCAACTAAAATATAGTCAAATCCTAAGAAAATATTATCTTTAGGTGCATCTAAATTAAAGTTAATGAATGTATCTACTAATCCCTCGATTTCAGCATCTGCATGACTAGAAACAGCAACTAAACGGTTCTTTTTGCGTTGTCCACTCATTTCTTTAATAATGTCATATTCATATTGTCTTTGATATTCATCATCTGATAAATAAACAACTGTTAAACATTCATCGTTGATAACTGATTTAGGTCCGTGACGGAATCCCATTGGACTATCAAATGTAGTTGTAACTGTACCAGCAGTTAATTCACAAATCTTTAATTGACTTTCTTGAGCAATACCCTTCAATGTATTTGCACCTAAGTATACAATACGGTTAAATTCCGCAAAGTCAGCAACTAAATTTTCACATACTTTGTATCCTTCATCAACAAATTTTTGACCTTGTGCAATAACACTTTCCATTTCTTTTGCAACTTCATCAATATCATCTAAACGGAAACATAATAATGCAGCCAACATCATGTTAGAGAAACTTGAAGTCATTGCGAAAGACTGGTCATGCGTTTCTGGTGTTAAGTTAATATCGTAAGCATTGTCACGAGTAGCAGCTGCTTTTGCTAAAGCTCCATCTTTGTTACATGTAATGAATAAATGATACACATTTTCCTTACATACTTCATCAGCAACTTGTACTGAGCCAACACTTTCAGGAGAGTTTCCTGAACGACCAAAGTTCACTAATAAAGTCTTTTTGTTTCTTGATAAATAGTTTTCTGGAGTTTCTACTAAATCAGTAGAAGCATATGATTTTGCATGGTAACCAGTATAACGGTTAACATATGAATATAATGCATTACCTACATATTCACTTGTTCCAGCACCTGTAAACACGATATCACAATCTGGATCACTTAATACAGGTTCCATGAATTTCTTTAAAGCTTCCTTTTCATTTTTGATTTGAGCAATTGTTTTTGCCCAAGTAGCAGGTTGTTGGTAGATCTCCTGTGCAGTAAAAATACCACTTAATTCTTCCCAAGTTGATTTTTCTTTTCCGAACATTTTTCTTTCTCCTTCTGAACTAATTTCATTATAACCGTTTTTAACTAAAATAAAAGATTTTAGATGAAAGTAAACTAAAAAGTGCAAATTTGTTCTTTAAAAATACAAATTTTTAATTAAAAAAGAAGGATTTCTCCTTCTTAAAGTACCTCGATCCAGTATGAACAAGACCACTCTTCATTTGGTTTTAAAACCATAGTTCCTTCTCTATGATAGAAATCGGGTGTTTCTTTTTCGAAATCCCCATGTGAATACCAAGGTTCAATGCATAAGAAATCCGATGCACTATCATGAGTCCATAAAGCCAAATATGGATATCCCTCAATCGATACACGAACCACTTCTTCATCTCCATGTTTTAAAGTTACATAATTTGATTTTAAATTCTTATAAATAATCGTCGCATACTTCTTTACATCTTCTCTAGACAATTTCCATTCTTTAAATGCAACATCCTGATACTCTACATTCTTTTCGTAGCTAGGATCAAACAACAATTGTTTCGTATTTTCTTCTTTTTCAAATGCCAAAGTATACGTAGAAAATTCATCATCCAATTTAAAGGCAGGATGCAAACCAAACCCAAAAGGCATATCCTTAGAGTCATTATTTTTTACATGATACTGAATTAAAACTTTATTTCCATCCAATTTATATCCAATCTCAAAATGGAAATTAAAAGGATATTGAGCTAACGTATCCTCATTCGCATCTAAGCTAAATACAAGTTCATCTTCTTTACTTTCACCCTTTAAAGTCGCATAACGAATCAAACCATGATTTTTCATCGCATATTTTTTACCATCAATCTCATAATCCTTTGTATACGTATTTCCTACCATTGGAAATAAAGAAGGATTTCTACCAGACCACCCCTGATCTCCTTGATATAAAGTTTCATGATTTGTACTCTTCTTTACTAAGTGCAGCATTTCGCCACCCTTTTCTGTACACTCCAACTTCAATACATCATTCTCTAAAATATAAGCCATCTTATTCTCCTCCTATTCAGCTTTTATTTTCCCATTAAGAAATTGTAGATGCCATCCTCATCCACTCTTCCAATCACAACATCACTAACTTCTTTTAATGCATCACACGCATTGCCCATCGCAACACCCACGTCGGCAAGCTTCAACATATCAATGTCATTGGTTCCATCCCCAAAACAATACGTTGTTTCAAAAGCATGAGCATCTATGATTTTTTTCACAGCCGTTGCCTTATCTACTTGATTCGCACGCAATTCAAAACAATCCGGATATTCAACATACCCTAAATCCTTGATCAAAGGTCTTAACGCCTCTTTTGTTTCTCCTTGGCAAAAAAGTAAAACATTCAACACTTCATCCTCTTTATAAGGTTTATAAACTGGACTGTTCAGATACAATTCAAAGTATATATTATGCGCAAAACTAGAATATGGCGTACCAAAATAATTTCCCCCTCGCGTACTGTAACGATATTCCAAGTTTCGTTCCTTACAAAATTGATCTATACTTCTCATTGTTTCTTTTGGAATGCAATTCATTTCAAGAATCTCTTTTTGTTTATTCAAAATCAAAGCGCCACCATCACTGATCATACAATCAAATTGAAATGAACGCATACAAGAAGGAAGATTCTTTAATTCAGATTGACAACGACTCGTTGATAAAGCTACAAAGTGTCCTTGGCTTTGTAGTTCATTTAACATTTTAAAAGTTTTCTCACTCACTTCATGGAACCTGTTATTATAAAGTGTTCCATCCATATCAAAAAAATAACCATTCATATCTTAATAATAGCCTCTTTCTAATCTTTTTAAAAGAATTTTTGATTTTTAATAATAAATTCACATTGAACTTCTATAATAAGAAATGTGACTACAATCTCTTTTCTAGTAGTTTAAAACATATAGCACTTCGCACAATGTAGTCACTATTGTCACAATACACCTCCTTAAATGATTGTTGTGGCAAAAGAAAAACCTGGAAATCCAGGTTTTTCTATTTAATGAATTCTTTGATCTGATCTATACGCTCTAGAGTTTCATCATATCCTAATTGAAACCAAGGGCCCAATTTTTCTGGATCTGTTGTATAACGAGTGACCCCAAGATCTTTATGAGGACGCAAAACCAATGCCTTACCCTCTTTTTCAAGTTGGGCAATCTTATCCCACTGTTCCTTATAGCGAACATGACGATTTCTTAAATCATCTGTAATTTGTTTATCCTTATAAACCAAGTTTGAAAGCCACAATTGCCATTTGGGAGCCGGCTTACGAACATAGCCCTCTTCCTTTGTAGAAATCACAATATGCTTATCGTTTCCAGCACGAAGACTTTGTTCAATACTAATCATATCTACAAGACCAGCATCCATCCACATTTCCCCATTAAACTTATAAGGTTTAGCTAGAAGCAACAAAGCACAACTTGCCTTGATCAATGTTTCATCTTTATCAATATAACTCTTATTAAAATATTCTACCTTATGCGTTTTTAGATTATACAATCCTACTTCCATTTGCGTTTCACTATTTTGGAAAGCCTCTAAATCCAATGGAACTCTAGACTCAATAAAATCATACGTAGCTTCAATACCAAAGATCGAACCTTCTTTAAAGAATGGTCGCCATCCAACTACACCCTTTTGACAAGGTGCATCAATACCTGTAACCTCTAAACGATCTACCTGTTTTGAAACATAACTCAATAAAATTTCTGTACCAGCACTAATCCCTACACAATAAGGAAGAATAATGTCGTGTTCGAGTAAACATTTTAATACTCCTGCAGAATAAGCAGCCTTAGTACCTCCACCTTCTGCAACAATACCAACTCTACTCACGCACTACACCACTTTCTTTTGCCGCATCTGCAACTGCTTGAGCC
>NZ_JANFYN010000077.1 GCF_024460475.1 Holdemanella sp. MSK.7.32
CAAGACATTGACGGATGTAGAATGGTTGGATTTAGAAGAATTAGAGGAAAAGGAGGATATTGAAATGTGTGAAGCTGAAAAGAGATGGCTAGAAGTAAAGTCAAAGGAATGGAAAGCTGAAGGAATTGAGTTAGGAATCAAACAAGGTATTGAGCAAGGCATTGAACAAGGAATTGAACAGGGCATTGAACAAGGAATCGAACAAGGCAGCGAGAATAATCGTAAAGAAATGTATCAAACAATGGTAGACAAGGGATTCAGTATTTCAAGTATCGCATCCATCTTCTCAGTAAGTGAAGAGTCGATTGAAAGGCTGTTGATGAAAGCATAAAGGTATGGACATGAACGTGTCCATATTTTTTATAGTTGACAAAGTGAACAAATAAATATAAAGTATACAAAGTTAACTAAACGGAGGTGCTTTATGAATACATTCAAGAAAATATATTGTCGAATTTTTCAGAATTGTTTTAAACTCGTGATTCCTATTTTACCTTATCGAACTCCTGAAATATTAAAGAGTACATCTTTAATTTCTCATATTTGCATGGATAATCATATATCTAAAGTGATGGTTATTACTGATTTTACAGTGTATCAATTAGGAATATTAAATCGTATGTGTGAACACTTAGATCATCATTCTATTTCATATGTCATTTATGATAAGACGGTCGCAAATCCTACAAGTGATAATGTAGAAGAAGCAAAAAACTTATATTTATCTTCTAATTGTCAGGCTTTAATTGGTTTTGGTGGAGGATCCAGCATGGATTGTGCTAAGGCCGTTGGTGCTAGGCTTGCTCGTCCTAAGAAACCACTATCAAAGATGGAGGGAATTTTAAAGATATGGAAGAAACTACCATTGTTGATTTGTGTACCTACCACAGCTGGAACAGGAAGTGAAACAACTCTTGCGGCTGTCATTGTAGATTCAAAAACACGTCATAAATATGCGATCAATGATTTTAATTTGATTCCTGATTATGCCGTTTTAGATCCAAAACCCACTTTATCCTTGCCTCCATTTATTACGGCATGTACTGGTATGGATGCTTTAACCCATGCGATTGAGGCTTATATTGGTAATTCGACCACAAAGAAGACGCGTGCATATGCGTTAAAGGCTACAAAACTAATTTTTGAGAATATATATAAGGTGTATGAAGACGGAAATGATTTAGAAGCTAGAAGCAATATGCTCGATGCTGCCTACTATGCTGGACATGCCTTTACAGTATCCTATGTAGGATATGTGCATGCGATTGCTCATTCATTAGGTGGAAAATATAATATTGCGCATGGACTAGCTAACGCAACATTACTTGATGTTGTATTGAAACAATATGGAGAAAGTGTGTATAAGAAGCTCTATGAAATGGCTCTGTATTGTGGCATCTGTAATGCGAATGATTCCTATAAGGTTGGGGCTGAGCGTTTTATTGAACAAATCACTTTAATGAAAAAGTATTTTGGCATCTCATCTACATTTAGTGAATTAAAGAAATCGGATATACACGAATTGGCTATTTACGCAGATCATGAAGCCAATCCATTATATCCAGTTCCAGTTTTATGGGGTGTAAAAGAGTTAGAAAAAGTGTATGATTTTGTAGTGGAGGATTAAGTATGGATCCAATCGTTTTAAAACAAAGAGAATTTTATAAGCAACATAAAACTCTAGATATTAATTTTAGAATAAATGCCTTAAAAACTTTAAAAAAGGCAATTTTAGCTTATGAAGACAGAATTAATGAAGCTATTAAAATGGATGTCGGAAAATCAAATTTTGAAACTTATATGTGCGAAGTTGGGTTAGCTTTAAGTGAATTGACTTATATGGAAAAACACATTCGTAAGTTCGCTAAAGAAAGGAATGTATATACACCATTGTCTCAATTTTTGTCGCGTAGTTTTGAAAAGCCGAGTCCTTATGGTGTGGTGTTAGTTATTAGTCCTTGGAATTATCCTTTTTTACTTTCTATTGACCCCTTGATTGATGCACTTGCAGCTGGAAATACGGTGGTATTAAAACCTAGTGAATTTAGTCCATACACATCACAAGTAATCAAAGATATGATTGAAGAATATTTCGATCCAGAATATGTGGCTTGTGTACTTGGAGATAGTGAAGTGAGTTCTAAATTATTGGATTCAAAATTTGACTATATTTTCTATACAGGATCAAAACGTGTAGGAAAAATTGTGATGAATAAGGCGAGTCAATATTTAACGCCAGTCACTCTAGAATTGGGAGGAAAAAGTCCTTGTATCGTAGATAAAGATGCAGATATTAAATTGGCGGCACGAAGAATTGTGTTTGGAAAATATTTGAATTGTGGACAAACCTGTGTGGCTCCAGACTATATGTTGGTACATGAATCTATAAAAGACCAATTTATCGAATGCGTGATATCCGAAATTCAACGTCAATATGCGAACTTAGATGATTATGGTCATATTATTAATGAAAAGCACTATAAGAGGATTTTAGGGATGATTGATATGGATAAGGTTGTCTATGGTGGAAAACATCATAATCTACAAATTGAACCAACGGTATTGGATCGTGTGGATTTTTCAGATCCTATTATGCAGGAAGAGATATTTGGTCCTGTTATGCCAATATTGACATATTCAAATTTAGATGTTGTTATAAATAAAATCAATTCTATGCCTAGCCCACTAGCTTTATATATTTTCACAAATAATAAAGAGGTATCTAAGAAAGTAACGAGTGAAGTATCCTTTGGTGGTGGCTGCATCAATGATGTTGTGATTCATTTAGCTACTAGTAATATGGGCTTTGGTGGTGTTGGCGAAAGTGGTATGGGTTCATACCATGGAAAGCGTGGCTTTGATACGTTTAGTCATACAAAGAGTATTGTGGATAAAAAAAGAATCATTGATTTACCAATGCGTTATCAGCCTTATACAAAATTGAATGAGAAATTGATTCGCTTTTTCTTAAGATAATCTTTATAATGGATGTATGAATAAAAAAGAAAAATTTGCGTATGACATCGATTTTGGTGCCATTATGGACTATGTAGAAAACCGTTTTATGTTAGTAATAAAAGATGAAGATTGGACACAGGAGGAAATTGATATGTTGAATAGTGGTATCGATCTTCATTTTTGTTACACAAACGATATTGCCATATTTGTGCTTGAAGGTGGCGATATTGATTCCAGTGATTTTTATTTCAATGTTCAAGAGTGTGATTGGAAAGAGCATTTGTTTAAAAGTGATTGTCTAGATGTAGAAATTGTATTGGTTGATAAGGCAAATGACATTTGTTTCAAGAAGTCACATACTTTGACAAAAGAACAAAGCCAAAGTATTAAGGATTGTCTAAATCAACAAAATGAGGTATCCTTTATGCCAAGTGAATATGATGTGAATGTACAAGGAATCCAGAGTGCATATGAACCATATGAGCTTATACGCTTTGAAAAATGCGAAATCAAATTTTAAGGAGAAAGATGATGAAGGCTGTTATTAGTGTAATTGGAAAAGACAAAGTAGGAATCTTGGCTATGATTGCCAATGAATGCGCAAACTACAATCTAAATGTATTGGATGTAACTCAAACAATCGTAGATTCTATGTTTACTATGACTATGATGGTTGCGATTGATAAAATGAGCATTCCATTAAATGAATTTGCGGAAAGAATGGAAAGCTTAGGAAAAGAAAAGAATCTAGTCATTCGTTGTATGCATCAGGATATTTTCAATTCTATGCACAAAATTTAATGAGGTATTCCTATGCAGACAAATGAAATTTTAGAAACAATAAAGATGATTGACGAAGAATATTTGGATATTCGTACGATTACAATGGGTATTAGTTTACTGGATTGTATGGATCCAGACATTCATGTGTCATGTCAAAAAGTAGAAGAAAAGATTTGCCGCTTAGCCAAAGACTTAGTAAAAGTTGGAAACGATTTTAGTAAGATTTATGGTATTCCCGTTGTAAATAAACGAATTAGTGTAACCCCAATTGCGATGTTAGTGGCTTGTTCAGGGGGAAATCCAGTTGAATACGCATTAACTTTAGAGCGTTGTGCTCAAAAATTAGGTGTAGATTTTATTGGTGGATACTCAGCATTAGTGCAAAAAGGATATGCAGCAGGGGATAATGAATTGATTGAATCGATTCCTGAAGCCTTGGCAAAGACGCAGCATGTGTGTGCTAGTGTCAATGTAGGTAGTACAAAAGCAGGTATCAATATGGATGCCGTTGCGCAGATGGGGCGTATTGTGAAGCGTTGTGCGGAGTATACAAAGGATGACAATTGTTTAGGAGCTGCTAAACTTGTTGTATTCTGTAATGCGCCTGAAGACAATCCATTTATGGCGGGTGCCTTCCATGGTGTAGGTGAAGCCGACTGTGTAATTAATGTAGGTGTATCTGGACCTGGTGTTGTTCGTGCAGTTTTAAGTAAAGCCGATAAATCATTGCGTATGGATCAGATTGCAGATCTAATTAAGCGCACAGCCTTTAAGATTACGCGTATGGGACAATTGGTTGGAACGGTAGCGAGTGAAAAACTGGGTGTTCCATTTGGGATTGTGGACTTGTCTTTAGCTCCAACTCCAGCTATTGGTGATAGTGTTGCCTATATTCTAGAGGAAATGGGATTAGAAACTTGTGGTGCTTATGGAACAACGGCTTGTTTAGCCATGTTGAATGATGCTGTTAAAAAAGGTGGCGTTATGGCAACAAGTAATGTTGGTGGATTATCTGGTGCTTTTATTCCTGTAAGTGAAGATGCAGGTATGATTCATGCGGCAAGAACAGGTGCATTAAAATTAGAAAAATTAGAAGCAATGACTGCAGTATGTAGTGTTGGATTGGATATGATCGTAATTCCAGGAGAAACGAGCGCAAGCGTTATTTCAGGAATTATTGCGGATGAAGCTGCAATCGGTATGGTTAATACAAAGACGACAGCCGTACGTGTGATTCCTGCGATTGGAAAAGATGTTGGTGATGAACTAGACTTTGGTGGTTTATTAGGAGCAGGTCCTGTCATGCCAATTTCTCAGATTTCAAATGATGTCATGATCAATCGTGGAGGAAGAATTCCTGCACCATTACAAGCATTAAAGAACTAATCATTGAGGAAGCTTTTTGCTTCCTTTTTATATTGCATTTTATTTGGTTAGATTATAGAATATATATGATTTAAAAAAGCTTTAATTAAAATGTTAATTTAATATTCAGTTATATTTTAGAGAGGAAAAATGGAATGACAATCGAAGAATGTTATGTAAAAATGGGAGCAAACTATCAAGATGTTATTAAGCGTTTGCCAAGTGCTAAAATGATTGAAAAGTTCGCTTTGAAATTTAAAGATGATACTAGTTTTCAAGAATTAGAAACGGCTTTGAATGAAAAACAAGTCGAATTGGCTTTTCGAGCCGCTCATACTTTAAAAGGAGTATGCATGAACTTAGGGTTTGATCATTTGTATAAGCCTAGTTTTGAAATTACAGAGAGTTTGCGTGCAGGAAACTTGGAATTAGGTTTACAACAGTTTGGTGCAGTCAAAGAGCAATATACTAAAACAATTGATGCTTTAAATGAATTTGTTTTAGAAAATGAATAGAATCTCTTAGGGGGTTCTATTTCGTATTATAGAACTAGAAGTTATTCAAGTAATAATTCTAGTTTTTTATTTTA
>NZ_JANFYN010000078.1 GCF_024460475.1 Holdemanella sp. MSK.7.32
CCCCTTAAATTCTTGGAGAGCAAATTCACATAACCCCATCCAAATTTATTGCGCCTTTTAAAATGGACCCAGTTCACTGAGTCCACTTGAATTTATCATATTTTTTAATTAGTTTTTACGTACGTATTTTAAGCAGTCAAGAGTTACGGCGATAAGAATGATAATTCCTGAGAATACGAACTGTAAGTTTGTATCGATACCTAAAATTGTCAATGAATAAGTTAATGCAGTAAAGATCAATACACCAACTACTACACCAGAAATTTTACCGATACCACCAGTAAATGAAATACCACCAACTACGCAGGCAGCAATCGCATCCATTTCCCATCCTTGTCCATAAGCAGCTGAACCAGAACCAATCATACGAATACATTCTAACCATGAACCAAATCCGTATAAGATACCTGCCATGATGAAGGCTCCAAGAGTTACTTTAAATACTGAAATACCAGATACAGAAGCAGCTTCTGGGTTTCCACCTACGGCATATAAGTTTTTACCAAATCTTGTTTTATTCCAAATAAACCAAACAATCGCAACTGCAGCAACAGCCCACAAAATAATTGTAGGAATGCCACCAACTTTAGGAATGATTTTTCCTGGAATTGATTGATCGATACCACCAAAAGACACACCTTTTGTTGAATAAGTTACCAAACCAAAGATAACTAACATGTTAGCCATTGTAGAAATGAATGGGTGCATTTTAAATTTAGCCGCAAAGAAACCGGCAATCGTTGTAAACATTGTACATAACACAACACAAACAACTAATGCTAAAAGAATTCTTCCACCAACTGGCATAGTTGAGAAGTCAAATACGTGACCAAATACTGAACCAGTGTTAGGTCCATTGTGCATAATAATTGTAGCAGCTGTCATACCCATACCAACCATACGTCCAACAGACAAGTCAGTACCAGCTAACATGATTAATCCTGCTACACCTAATGCCAAGAACATTCTTGGAGATGCTTGTTGCATAATACTTAAAATGTTATTAACAGTAAGTAGTTGTAAACCATTCTTTTTAATTGGTGTAATGATACATAAGAAAATGAATACAAAAATAATCGCAATGTATAAACCGTTTTTCAATAAGAAATCACGAGTATTAAATGAATATTTGTAGTTTTCAATTTTTTGAGCTTGTTTTTCTGCAAACGAGAAGTTAGACATCTTCAACAAGTCAATTAAGTGATATTCAAATGTAAACGCATCATGTTTACGATCTTTTGCCTCTTGCATATTTTTAGTATATTCAAGTTTTGCATCGAACAAACGGTTCTTATAAATGAAGTTCTCTTCCTTGATTTCTTCTTTATCTGAAAGTCCTGATAAAATATTTTTGTGTTCTTTTTCTAATTCTTTTAATTTTTTATCATAGTCTGACTTAGCTTTTTGAACCTCATACTTATTACTTTCAACTACTTTGCTGTAGTAATCTGTTTGATAGTGATCTTTTAAATATTTTTCTGCAACAGCAATCTTTTCGTTGATTGGCTGTTTATTTTTAGCTTCGATTTCTTTAGCTTTTTGTAATTTGCTGTTTAATTCTGAAAGACGAGCTTCTTTCTCGCCTTTAGTATAAATTTTATCTCTCTTTAAAGCCTCGATTTCTTCTGAATATTCCAAGACTTTATTTGTTCCTTCTTCTCTTAGTTCATCAATTTCAGCTTGAATCTTTCCAACATAATCCTCAATAGGTTTACGTAGTGCAAGCTCTTCATCATGACTAAGAATATTTGTAACTGTATTTGTCATAATTATCTCCTTTATAGGTATTTTGCACTGAGTCTTAACAACTCTTCCTGGTTAGTATCTTTTGTATTTACAATACCGGCTAAGCGTCCATTTGACATAACGCCAATACGGTTTGTGATACCTAAGATTTCTGGCATTTCACTTGAAACTACAATAATAGTTTTTCCTTGTTTAGCCATTTTGATGATCAATTCGTAAATTTCATATTTAGCACCTACGTCAATACCACGTGTAGGTTCATCCATCATGAATACATTTGGTGATCTCTCTAACCATTTACCGAAGATAACTTTTTGTTGGTTACCACCAGATAAACTTGTAATTGCATCATCTGGTCCCATACACTTAGTTCTCATGGTTTTAATTTCTTTATTCGTAGCTTGAACCATCTTATTATCAGAAAGTGCTACCTTGCTCATATAAGAAGGTAAATTTGCAATTGTAGTATTGAATGTTAAGTCACATTTCAAGAATAAGCCATTTGCTTTACGCTCTTCAGTAATTAGGGCAAAACCATGTTCAATTGCTTCTTTAGCACTATTAAAGTTCATTAACTTATTGTCAAAATAAACACGACCTGATGCTCTTGTACGAATACCGAAGATTGTTTCTAGTAATTCTGTACGTCCAGCACCTACTAAACCGTATAGACCGAAAATCTCACCTTTTTTAACGTCAAATGTTATATCTTTTAAGTATGGCTCATATTTTGTTGATACATGTTGAATAGATAACATAGGTTCTCCAGGAACATTATCAACAGGTGGGAATCGGTTATCCAATGAACGACCTACCATGGCTGCAATCAATTCATTCATGTTGGTTTCAGATGTAGGTTTTGTCATAACCATTTTTCCATCTCGTAAAACAGATACTTCATCGCAAATTTCAAAAATTTCATCCATTTTATGAGAAATATAAATTAGCGAAATGCCTTGTTTCTTCAACATACGCATCATATCAAATAATTTATTAACTTCTTGTGTCATCAAAGAAGATGTAGGCTCATCAAGTACGATAACCTTTGAGTTATATGAAATTGCTCTGGCAATTTCACACATCTGTCTTTGTGAAACAGACATATTACGCATTGGTGTATCTAAATTCACTGTCATACCAAGCTTTCTAAAAAGCTCAGATGATTTCTTTTTCATTCGTTCTTCATCTACTACGCCAAAAGCATTTGTAGGATAACGTCCCAAGAATAAGTTATCTTTAACATTTCTTTCAAGACATTGATTCAATTCCTGGTGCACCATGGCAATACCATTTTCAAGTGCTTCTTTTGGTCCAGAAAAGTTAATCTCTTTTCCTTCCAAGAAAATTGTACCTTCATCTTTTTGATATGTCCCGAATAGACATTTCATCATTGTTGATTTACCAGCACCATTTTCTCCCATAAGTCCCATAACTGTACCTGGTTTTAAATCTAAATCAATATGATCCAAAACACGGTTACGTCCAAAGGACTTACTCATTCCGCGTATAGATAAGACTAGTTCTTCATTCTTATCTGCCATAAAATCTCTCCTATTTTGTTTACTACTATCTAAATAATATTAGGGAGAAATAATTTCTCCCTAATAAGTTTAATCCTAAGTTTTATTGAATTATTTATTTAAGGATTCCTGTATAAGAAGCTGCATTGTCAGTCTTAACCATGTTAATTGCGAATGCATCATATTTGTCTGGATTTCCTAAACGGTTTGTAATGTTAGATTCTGTTTGTCCATCTCCACCGATATATTCAACATCTAAATTCAATAAGTCATCATATTTTTCTAATAATGGTTGGTAAGTTGAGCTTAAGAAGTTATCAGATGCGTTGTAGATATTTAACCAAACACTCTTCTTAGCGTGATCTTTTTCACCTAATTGGTTAGAAACTGGAGCATAAGTAACTGTTGAATCTAAGAAATCTTTATAGTTGTCAGCAGTAACAGCAACGTTTAATGCATAGTAAGAACGTTGATCCTTATTGTATGTATAAACATCATCAGTTAAAACGTTTCCAGCATCATCTTTTGTACCGATACCTGTATCAATATCAACACCATCTAAAGCATTACGTAATACTCTTAATGTTAAATAAGCTTGAACGTCAGCATGTTGAGAAATTGTTCCACCATATCCTTCAGCGATTGCAGCAACTGCATCTGAGTTAGCATCGTAACCGAATGTAGGAACTTTGTTTTCTTTTGACCAAGCATTGAACATTGACATACCCATACCATCATTGTTAGAAGCTACAACGTCAACTTCATCACCGAATGAAGCAGTCCATGTACCGATTGTGTTACCAGCAGTAGCAGCATCCCAAGTAGCACCTGAAGAGTTCTTCATTTCTTGAGACGCAAGTTCTCTTACTGTATAAGTTTTTCCATTAATTTCTAACGATCCATCTTGAACACTCTTAGATTTACCATCATTATTAATACCAGCTGGATCACTTACGATTTCACCATCTTTTTCAACAGCTGTACCTAAAGCTTTACGAACACCTCTTGTACGAGCGATAGAATCATTGTGGCCAACATCACCGATAGCTAATACGTAACCGATAACGCCATCACCGTTACGATCTAATGTATCGATATTCTTTTCGATATAATCTTTAATCATTTGTCCTTGAAGTTCAGCACCTTGATTTGCATCGAAACCAACATAATAAGTATCTTTGTTGAAGTTTAATGCATCCATGTCTATTTCACCAGTAGAACTGTTAGAAGGTTGACGGTTGTACCATACTAATGGTTTGTCAGCGTTCGCAACACTAGAACCACCAGTTTTTCCTTCATCTCCTCCACCGCTACAAGCAGTTAATGCAACACCCATAGATAAAGCTGCAGCAATTGTTAAAAATCTTTTGTTCATATTATCCTCCTGTATAGATTTTTACATTAAGACACTTTCCCATATAGATACTTCGCTTGATTATAATATGATTGGCAGCCGGGTGTTCCAAAAGTAATTTTTAATTTGTTATTTGCTTGCTGTATTTGAAACAAAGCCATTTGTCGTGAAATCAATTTATATAATCTATTCTATGCTTGTAAAGCCAACTATGTATCCTCCTCAATGAGATGCGTCTTTTTTCTACTGTATTCTAACATATGTTTGCAAGCGCTTTCAACTATTTTTTTAATTTTTTTATTTATAACTATTATTTGTATAATCACTATTTTTATTCAGATTCAAATATTATTATCATGTATAAAATATAACTATATTCCTATCAAATTCGTATGTATTATTGTCTACAAAATCACTCTGTAACTTAAATAATATCTGCACATCATATACACAAATCGTTATTATCAGCGCCTATTTAAAAGCTTTATAATCACTATGTTAACAAATAATTTCATCTTATTATTTTGACTCATTTGAGAAATGCAAAAAATATTTTTGATTTTTTTATTTTTTTGCTTGCAATTAATATAAACTTATAGTATCATTTACTAGCACTTGTCAAGGAAGACAAGTTTAATATACATGGCGCGTTGGAGAAACGGTTAACTCACATGCCTTTCACGCATGCATTCACGGGTTCGAATCCCGTACGCGTCACCATTTTTCAAACAAAGTCCGAAAGGGCTTCTTTTCGTATTATAGAACTAGAAGTTATTCAAGTAATAATTCTAGTTTTTTATTTTA
>NZ_JANFYN010000008.1 GCF_024460475.1 Holdemanella sp. MSK.7.32
AAATGGCATTACAGACTACTGAAGAATTTTAACCTCTTCACGAATGAAGAAAGTATGATTCCAATTCATCTGTACTTTCGGCATTCCTGCCAAGGTCTGTGAATCGACCTTATATATAAATTAAGGCAATATGCCTTAAGAAATTTCTGATTCAATATCCAGTTTACGTAAGGCTTTAGAGCGTATTTTTTCAATCTCGATTTGATAGTCATAATAGGCAATCACAGCATTTTTGATCTCATTTAAAATCTTGCCAGCTTCCGTTTTATCACCATCGGCTTTCTGCAAAACATCTAATGCAATCAGGCATCCGCTTGGTTTATTTCCTCTTTCTAATTCCACATCGGCTAAAACCTCTTTTTCCAGTTCGTCTAAAGAATATTTATTCAACATTTCTTCAGCCACTGTAAAATCCATAACTTCAAGTTCTCTATGACCATAGTTGGTATATAAAATTTTTTGAGATGTTAGAAATTTTTCTTTTAACTCTCTTGATCTGATCTTATTCCATTCTTTTAATTCGTTTGCATCCATTGCAATTCACTCCTTTCTTTTCAAATTTATATCTACCTATATTTTACCATTTTGAATTCGCAAAAATGCTAGAAATTTGTGCGAAATGACAGGTATTTCATAAAAAAAACATACGCAAAATCTGCATATGTTTTAATTAAAGTAAAACACCCAGAGAACAAAGTTCTCAGGGTGGAGTAATAATTTCCCTAGGGTATGTAATATTTACTCTGGGGTACATCAACATACATCAATACTTCTTACATTCTTCACTACCATGTGAAAGTGTACTGTACTGCAACCTTTAATTTGATTTCCCTAATGTTCCTTTCCTTCACAACCATCTGAAATAGTGCTGTACTGTAACCTCAAATGGCATTACAGACTACTAAAAGATTTTAACCTCTCCACGAATGAAGAAAGTGTGATTCTAATTCATCTGTACTTTCGGCATTACTGCCAAGGTCCGTGAATCGACCTTGTTTAATACATCTATATTCTAACATATATCATACACAAAAATGCTAGAAATTTGTGCGAAATGACAAGCATTACATAAAAAAACATACGCAAAATCTGCATATGTTTTAATTAAAGTAAAACGCCCAGAGAACAAAGTTCTCAGGGTGGAGTAATAATTTCCCTAGGGTATGTACTATTTACTCTGGGGTACATCAACATACACCAATACTTCTTACATTCTTCACTACCATGTGAAAATGTACTGTACTGCAACTTTCAATGTTTTTGAGAAACCCTATTTCTTCCTTCACTACCATCCAGATTTGTGCTGTACTGTAACGAAAAAAACTATAAAAAGGCGGTGATCGTACCTTCACTACCATCCAGATTTGTGCTGTACTACAACCTTAAATGGCATTACAGACTACTGAAGAATTTTAACCTCTTCACGAATGAAGAAAGTATGATTCCAATTCATCTGTACTTTCGGCATTTCTGCCAAGGTCCGTGAATCGACCTTATTTAATACATCTATATTCTAGCATACATCCTACACAAAAATGCTAGAAATTTGTGCGAAATGACAGGTAACAAAATATATATCCTTAACCATTGAGCATATCGACATCTCGTATTGAATATTCTGCGTTCTTATCATATAAAAGAGGTGTGATACCGCCTTGATAGTCATATAACATTTCTCTAATACATTCATAATGAACAGCATCGACTGTTGGAAAAACAACAAAAATTCGTTTTATATCTGACATAGATTTCAGTTTCAACAAAGCAAACAATCCGGATGTTATAAAAAAATAGAGCGAATTATAAGACGGATTCATTAAATCCATTGTGTTTGAAACACAATCAGAACTATCCATAAAGGCTTTAGAAAAGCCTTTACTTATATTACACCAATCTAAAACTAAAGTATATTTTGCTTCTAATCCTTCTCGACGCATAATTGCATGGATAGATATTTGCTTTTCTATGTATGGTAGTCGGACTAAATGACTTTCAATAATAATATTGTTCTCCCAATATAATTTGTATTTAAAGTGATAATATAAAGATAAAGTGACAATTTTTAAATAGTCAGGACAATACTGGAAAAAGTATGGTGAATAAATATCACATAAAACATCTTCTGGTTTGCGTTGTAATGTTTTGGATAGTTGTTCCGTTAATTTTCTAGATGCGAAAATCGTATTATTTTGCATAGTATTTCCAATAATTCCGTATGTGACATTTAGAAATCTTGATAATTCTCTGTAGTTTTTTAAATTGTTTAGTTTCATTAAATTTAGAAAATATTCTTTTAATGGGTTGTTCACCATATAAATAGCACCCCACCATAATTAATCCAGTAAATCTAACATTTGTTTTTCAAGCTCTTCCTTTTTTCGTTCTAATTCTTCAGATGCTTTGACCATCTTTTTCAGATCGTCAATCTGTGCATTGATTTGTAAAATATCTGGGTCCGTTTTTAAAATTAGTTCAATCTGTTCATCTACTTTTCTTTGTCTGTCTTTTTCTAAGACACTGATTCTTGTTTTTAATTTTTCAATTGTTGATTTTCTAGCCATATTTTATATCTCCTTTTATCTAGTACATTTGTCTTGCATAGGCTTCTCTTTGTGCATTGCGTGTAGCTTCCTGCACTTTCTGCTTTATGTCCAGATTTGCATAATAAGCATTCTGGATTGCATTGCTCATATCATTTACAGTCGCATGACATATCATGTTTGATCTTCGATGAAAAACAGATTTTATAATCTTTTTTCGAGAATTTCTTTTCAAACTATTTTTTGATTTTTCGTCATGAACTTTGTTCACTGCGTATTCATTGGAATACTTTTTAGAATTGATCTCCCAATCCAAATTTGTTTTTCTATTTTCTAACTCATGTAATTTCTTTTTATCTTTTTCAATTCTGTCAACATCTTTTCTTCCATTAACAATCGTTTGTAAAATCATATTTCCTAAACGTGTTTCAAGCTCATACATCTTTCTACGATAATACTCGTCCTGTCTTTTTTCATCATTGCCTTGACCATGTACAATACCGCCATCCTCATCTTCGTACTCATCTTTACCCGTACCATAAAGTTCCTTCTGCATTTCCTGTGTTTCTTCTAAAATATTACGATATTCATCCACAAATGGTTTGATTTCATCCAGTTTATAGATATCCTCAATGATGTCACGAATCTGGTTGTGAAATGGACGGATATTTTTTGAATTGTATTTCATGCTTCCCTTTTCTGGAAGTACATTATTTAATGCAATCAACTTTTTATAAATATGTTCCAGGCCTTTCTGAGAACTATTTGACCTTTGTATCATATCTTCATACCCACGCATCATATTTTTACTGAATCCTATTCCAGCCAAGGAATCCATCAAATGATTCATGGCTTCATCACGTTTCACATACAGCAGTGTATTGATTTCCATTTCACTTGCAATAGACGATCTAAGGTGTTCTATCTGATGTTTAGATAGAGTCTGTTTTCGCTTTGTTTGTTTCTTTTCATAAAAATTAATGTGACAATGCGGATTATCCGTATTTGTATGATATGAAGATGTCCAAATAACATTATCAGGTTCTAGGTTCATTTTTTTTAAAATTGAATTCATAGATTTTGCAATCAGTTTATCCATGTTCCTTTTATCAATAATTTGATTTTTTACTGCAAAATCATGATCAAAAGAAATTATCATTCCATACAATACAGGTGGTTTGTACTGGTCACATATCATCTGCATACGTAATGCATCAATAGGCTTACCGCCATTTGTTATACTGCCCGCACTTCCTAATCGGTAATCTGCATAATTGAATGCTTCGCCTGTTGATACTAAGGTCTTATCGCAGGCTTCATCACGATCACAGTATTCAAATGCATCAGCTGTATTTACTGTGTTATTTTTTTCTACCGCATTGAGATTTTTGTTGGAGTACTGTGTATGCTGGAATCTATATTTAACAATTATACCTGCCATAGATTAACTCCAAGCATCCGAAAAAGCATTATCGTTATCAGTGATTTCAATATCATCTAAATTTCTTTTCACTTCATCCAAATCTTTATCAGAAACGTTGGTATCAATAGAGTGTAACCATTCAATGAATTCGTCTGACTTCATATAATTACGAATCAACGTCTGAACTGAAATCTTGGATTCTAAAAGATCTATCTTTTTTAAATATTCAATAACATGGGAAAAAACTGATTCCTCTAAATCATCACGTGAAGACCAATACCAGTACATATTTTTTGATAATAATGGTTCTTCTTTTCCGACTCCTCTTGGTGAAACACGAGAGGAGTCATTCAATCGCAATTTGATTCCTGCACTTGCCAAAATGGTTGGTGACAATACAATATAACGTGGAATTGCATACTCTAACTCGAATCCATCTTTGCGTACACGTACAATTTCATTTTCCATTTCCTTATACCATGAATATTGAGAACAGTCAGGCAAATAAACTTTGCATGGACCTAGCTTAGAACGATATACAATAATTCCATTTCCATCACTAACATCCATATTCTGAAGTTCGTCCGGTGTAATCAAAGGTTTTTTCTGATGTCCAATATTTACACCACTACCAGTGGAAGTAACATTGTTATTAAAATTATTACTGTACGATTCAACCATAATATCTTCTTCACCAATATTATCACTGATTGATTTACAAACATCATGGTCAGCGCTTGAAATAAAATACCACAAGTTACAGTTTGAACGAATGATGTGTGCAATATGATCACCGTACTTTTCGTTCATCTGTTCATAGTCCTGCAAATATAAATGGAACAGGATATTTCGTGAACGTGCTACAGTCATTTTCCCATCAAAGTTAGGGATCTTTGCCATGTTTCCAAACTCATCTAAAATAAAATGAACACGCTTTTCCAATTTACAGTCATCACGCTGGTTTGCTTCATAAACAAGTGTCTTATATGCACTTTCAATCATCATCGCTGTTATCGGATTATATCTTTTCTTTTCATCTGGATCCACAATAAACAGTGCATGTTTTCCATCCTTGAAACTACGGAAATTAAAATCTGATTTACTCATCACCTTCATCAATTTTCGACTAGTGAATGGTCGAATAGATGCAAGAGATGAAGTTATAAATGACCCTCTTGTTTTGTCTGGTGCAGTGGCGATTGTAGCAAAACTTAATCGAGATACAGATGTTTCATCCAATGACTCCATATATGCGGATAGTACCATCTTTTCTTCTCCATCAATTCTTTTTGTCTTACCAAGCAGAGATATCATTTGTACCAGTGAATAATAATTTTTTTTAGCACGTGCAATGGGAGCCGATGCGACTTCTAATAACGAAGAAATAATCAATGCCTTTTGTCCATCAATCCATATTGGTTCTGAATTTGAATTTCCATCAACAATAGATTCAACCTGATCCTGAGCATATTCATCTGCTTCATCCGGATCTTTAACGGCCCAGTCTGTAATATCATCCAATGGATTCCAATGATCTGAATACTCAGGATTACGGAAATCAATCACATGTACCTTGTAACCTTGCTTCTTCGAAAGGTATAAATGAAAATCGTTATACATTTCTTTTTTTGGATCATGGAAAATCATACTTTCACTTGCCATGCTTGCAAGCATGACCAACTGACGAACAATCTTTCTAGATTTACCAGATCCGGTAGTACCAACACAGTAATCATGAAATGAATCTGTTTCATATAATAAAGTTTTATCTGAAATCATATGCACGGGAGCACCGCCAACATCTAGATGTTGTGTTGTATCAATTGGTGCTTCACCAAAATATTTTTTTTGTTCTTTCAGGGTTCGCCAGCGTGCAGTAGCAATCACGTTAGATTGCTGAGGTCGATTTATTTTCAAGCCAAAAGCAACATAATAAAAACATAATGCCCACATACAAATACCTGTTATTGCACCATCCCTTTTATGATTTAAAAAAGAATCAACAAAAGAAACATCGAGCTTCAAAAGCATAGTATCAATCATGTAGAAAATCAGATAAGAAATCAAAAACATGACTGGAAAAAGACATATCAAAGATAAATAAAGACTTGTTGAAGTTGTCGTAACTGTACTTTGACTTTTGTTTTTTGACATGGAATAAGTCTCCTTTCTAAAGAAATTAAAGAAAAAGTGTGAGCACAAGGCTATTTATACCTTGAAGCTCCACTTTTGGGTCAAGAAAAGCGGGCAAATGCCCACTATAAGGAAAAATGCACCCTGAAGGCTTATTTAGCCTTCAGGAAGCACTTTTAAAGAAAAACAGAAGTGAGCAAATTTTGAGCATTGCCCAAAATGATGCACAAGAGGAAAATCAAGGAAGAAGGCTAAATATGCTTGCAACCACTGGTTGCAAGGCCCTTAAATGCTCACTGCTGATGCAGTGCTTATCCTGATGACTTTTAGAAGCGTGTTTTGCTCACTAAATTAAGCGAATAAAAGTCTAGAAATATGTGCTCTGTTTGAACCATTAGAGCACATCATAAGAAGATTAATTAAGGATGACAAACAAGGAAGATATTTAATAATTGAGTACATTAAAATACGAAAAAGAATATCAGGAATTGTTTGGTTTCACAGAAATTAAGGTACTTAATATCTGTGTTCATCCAAATTTTATAGAAAATAAAAAAGGTACAATATTGTACCAACAAGAGAAAGAAAAGCAGGCTGAACAGTTAACTGTTCATGTACTGTTTTTCAAGTTTTTTTATTTTTGATTGTGATAATTTAGGTAAAGTATAATCATCCTGCGATACATTAAAAGCATTCATTAGAATGGTTTTAAGTTCGTCTGTATCGTAGGCTAAGAAGCCTAACTTCTCCTTTACAATACGATTACAGAAATAAAGATGTGAAGCGTAAGGTTCATCCATAAAGAACACAATATTTGTTTCAGGATGAAGCAGTTTTACATACTTACAGATGTTAATACAAGTTGGATCACTGTACCATGATTTCTGTATTAAGAGTAAATAAATATCTTTTATACCATCCACTGGATTAAAAGCCAAATTGATAAAATCCTTGTCTAATACATGAAAATTGTCAAACTCATCTTCTGAAAAAAGGCTTCCAATAACAGCATCATTCTCGCTGTATTTTGGAAATGCCATGTTTAATTTTCGATAAAGATACTTATCACAAAACATAACGATTTTCATTTCAATCACCTCCTCAATCAATACTTTTTAGAATGTTTAATGTTAGCAAGATATTGTTCGATGTCGGTACGTAATTCATTTGAATTCGTGCCATATTTATCATCAAGATACTGTAGTATAAGTACATCCATCTCATGTGCATGGGAAAGCTTATCCATTTCCTGAATGAATGTGTTTACGATAGCTTCACGTACATCAATCATGATTTCAGTTGAAACATTTGATTTTGAAATATCATTTAATGTGTATTCAATGCAATATTTAATTGTTTCAGATATACTGCTGAAACCTTTGTCATCCTTCAAATGCACAAGGTCATTTCTTTTCTCTTTAGTTATATTAACTGTTAACCTAAACACGTTCCTGTTATTAACAAGTGTAAAATAATCAAGTTCTAAAACCTCAGCCAGTTTTCTTAACAAATTATCATCCACAGAATTCATCATACAACTTTCTATTCTTTGATACTTCTGTCTGGATATACCTACTAGATTTGCAATTTCATCTTGTGATAATTGCTTATGCGTTCTAGCATCTTTCAATTCGTTAGCCAGTACAGTATCCAACTCGATATTCATTTTATCCGCCATATCATCACCTCATCATTTATCTAATATCTATAATCTTTAAAATTAATTATATTTTGCTGACCTTAACCTTTCGTTCATCGTGTCTGCCCATTGCTTTTTTTATACACGAGCAGTACAGCTTACTGTAATAAAAATAAGTGACGATGCAGTAATCTTCGTCCCTGAATTTGCAAATGTTTATTTCACTTTTTAAGTCGATATTTGAACCAGATAAGTCGTTGATATTTTGTATCAATGCACATATTCTGCGTACCCAGTATTCTTTTTCAAATCTACCTTGGTATTGATTATGCATCCCCATTCTCCTTTCATTAGTTCAAAAACACACACTCATATCCAATTAATTCACCATTCTCATCGAGTGCAGGATTGACTGTGTAATTCTGTGAACTTTCATGTCCATAATTGTCTGCTTCCGCCATTGCACGTATAGCAATTTGGTCATAATCAGAGAACAAAAATATTTTATTTTCCTTTTTAGGTGCGTTACTCAATGCACCGTTTTGTTCTCCTTCCGGTGTGTAATTTACAGTCTTTACTTTTTTTAAAGTCAATTCCTTCTGTACAAAATGTCCCTTATCATCTGTTAAGATGTAAATGACTTTAACACTTTTTTTCCCTTTGTTTTTGACTTTATATGCAAGATGCTTTTTATCATTGATGTCCTTACCACGATAATCTTCAGCTTTAATCACATAATAATATGGATTAAAATTATCTTCCGCTACAGTCCTTAGATCCTTGTCCACAAATACAAGTTCTGGTTCATGACTTTTCTGTATACGAGTATAAATATCATAACCCCCAAAGCATACAATTATCAGGACTACAATTCCTATTAAAATCTTTTTTAACATATTTTTATCATCTACTTTCCATAAAAACCATTCAATTTAGTTCCCGCACCAAGGGTACGTTCTGCCCATTCTTTTACGCTCTTCCATTTCTGACAACGGAATCCATATTTTGGTTCGTTTCTGTTTGCGTTGCATTCCGAAATCACAACAGAACCATCTACGTCTACTCCTTCGATAAATGCAACGTGCATAGTTCCACCGCTCGATGAAGTAATCGAAACGATGGATTTAGGAATCGGATTGTTGATATCTTTTGAATACTTCCCACTGCCAGGTGCTACATGATCTACCGTTAATTTTTGATCCCAGTTTGTCGGCAATGGATAAGGTGAATCATGATAATTTACATCCCAGTATCGTCCAGAAGCGTATGAAGAACAAATCATTTTGTTAAATTTACCTGTTATTGATTGATTTGTACATGCTGCACCATATGGCCACCACTGTGGCTTATTTACCGCACATACGTTAGGGTTTCCTTCGTTAATATCGGCACTGTAAGTGTAGTACTTTGAATCAAAATCAATCATTACACCTTCTGCTGTAAGTATTCCACCAGAGCCTTCAGATTCACACGCTGAGTCTGTACTTGAGCCTGTATGAGTATCACGTATCATGTCATAGATGGTCTTGTAGGTTGTACTTGTATAATGCAGTCCGTCATTTGTTTGAATATTTCCTAAAAGTGAAGTATATGTATCAACATAAACGATTTTCTTTCTCAGATTCTTTTTGAGATATGTATTAAATTTTTCGATCTGGCTATTTTTTATAACATAGTTTCCTGCACATTTTGCTTCGTCGACTGGGTTGACTGACATAACCACAATACTTTTTGCTTTCTTCCAGTCTGAGTCAACTAATGCATTCAACTTAGTTACATATTTTTCGTAATTATTCAGATCATTGACACCTAGATTGACAACAATGGTATCTGTATCTTTCAATTCCTTGTTCACTTTACTGATTGCTGTATTTACTAGCCAGTTGTAACCTTTTCCTACAGAACATATCCACTTGTTCTTTCCTTCGGTAATTGCACTTTGCATACCTACAGTCCGTGAATCGCCTACCCATAATATTCGACCACTGATACCTGTTGAAGCAGAGTCCGCATCTGCACTCTGTCCACGAAACTGGTTGTATACTTTCATGCTGTACTGCGATCTTCTCTCTACAGTACATGAAACATAAGATGTGTTGCAACGCTCAAAACAGTTCATGAACGCTTCTGTCACCTTTGTAACGCTGTTACTTTTTTTAAGTTCTTCTGTATCCTTAAAATAAGTGGTTCCTCTTACAGACCATTTGAAAGTCGGCAACTGCTGAATACAGAGAAAGTCAAGCTGTAATTTTAAATCACTCGTTTCCTTTCCCTGCTGTGCAGCATAGTTTTTTAAAGCTGTTTTATAGCCTTGTGTTGTCCATTGAACAAGTCCGTACCCAGCTCCGCCAATCTCAGAAGCACCCGGCTTGAATCCACTTTCTGCATACATATTTCCCATGATGCCTGCTGTTGCTTCATCCGAATACCCAGAAGCTTTAAAGTAGTTCCAGATTGCCTTTTTATTTTCTTCTACAGTACCATCTGATGATACATCAATACTTCCAGTTGCTTCAGATGAGCATTTATCTTCCTGATCCATCATTATCATCTGTGATAAAACGATAGGTGGTATCATCATCGTTGCAACAGTTATTCCTGTGGCAATACCGATACATGCTTTCTTTATTTTTTTCGCATGTTTTATTAGACTTCCCATTATTGTCTATCGTCTTTCATTCGTGTGAATTTAGCAAAGGCTTCATCCCCAATTTGAATACGAACTCGCATGGCTGTACTTGTTCCAATCTTGGCATAGCATTCACCAATATTGGCAAACTGCACGAATTCCTGTTCTGATTCTGGAATCAAATGTGTTTTCTTGAAGTATTCGATACCCTCTGCACCTAATCCAAAATAAAACTGGTATACGGAGTTTTCAATGATGGCTTCACCCTGTTCCTTTACCGAATCTTTTAAAACATCACTAATCTGCTGAGTTGCGGGAGTCAAGCCTGCCATATATTTACGAACACGTTTGATAACTGTCTGGAAATACATCATGATGTCAAGATAACGAGGATCCATAATAACTGAGAATTCATCCGCATAAAGCTGTTTTCTGCGGTTGAATGGGTCAGAGATGATATCAGTCCAGATATAAGACAAAACGTTGTAATACTGCGTTGCAAGCACACGTGAGCCTGTGTTGTCCTGCAATGCACTTAAATTAAAGTTGATAACATTTGCTGATAAATCTACGTTCGTATGACCATTGAAAAGGTTGGCATCGGCACCATAGGCAATCGGCTCTAAGAATGCTAGACAAACCTTATGACGCTCAATTTCAGCACGATCAGGATGAGGTTGCTTTTCGATCTCTTTCAGCCATGCCTGAATCGTGTCATAAACATCTGAAAAGATAGGATAATCTTCGCTTTTGAAATTATCCAGAATATATTGAGCTGTTGTCTTAAAGTCTATGTTAATAAGCCCGTAAACGTGTGTTAAAGCACGTTCAATCAAGTTGGTATGAAGGATACCAATCTCATCAGAATCGCCTTTATATGCATTTAAAAATGATCTCAGGAAGCGGATATGCTGTTCAAGCGGATAAATCTGATCTAAAGGTACTTTACCATCCCCTGTATCACTGTCAGGTACGTTGAAACGTATCTGTAATGGATTGATACGACCTTTTTCACCATTTGAACAGTCAATATTCGCACCACCTAATTCATAAGTCAGCTTATTCAATTCCTTACCTTCTACATCCAGAATATATTGCTTGTAGCCTAGACCACAACGATTGTAGATCAGCCACATCAAAAAGAATGTTTTACCCATACCGGAGTTACCGACAACAAATTCGTTGTAGTTGGAACGATCGTCTTTCTTCGTAAAGTTGTCATAGAAAACAACACCATTAGTTTGTATCGTATTACCTATATATACTGGCGGGTAATGAACATCCTGAGAATACTGTGTAGAATCGTATAGAGCTTCAAAAACAAACGGATACATCCATCCTAGTGTAGCTGTAGTAGTAGTTTTGTAGAATCTGTCCTTTAATTCATAATCATATAGAATCGGAGCTGTACAGTTAAATAATTCCAAAGGTTCAAACACACCATCGCTAAATTGAATCCCCATCGAAACAAAAGAATCATCTAAATCCTTACAAATTTCATTGACCTGCTGAACACTGTCACCTTTGATACGCAAGAATACTGTGAAATCAAATGGTGTATCTCCTTCAGCCACCATCTTTTCAACCATTGTCTGTGTCTTATCAAACTGTTTCATCAGCTTTGATTGAGTAGATGCATCTTTTGCTTTCTGCATATTGCGTTCGATATTATGAATTTCCTTGTCAAGACTTTTTGTTAATGCTCCACTTTCAGCTGGCTTGAAATGCATAGAAAAATCAATATCACCTGCTGTAGCTAAATAACTCATTAATGCAAATGCCGGTTCTTTTCGATAAATATGAATGAATTTTGTTCTACAAAACACTCTGTCAAGTTCAACACATTGTCTAAAGCCTACATCTACCATACCAATGCGTGTTGGATATAAATAATCCATGATATCATCGGCTTCTTTTGCCATTTCAGTAAACAATTTCGATGCCTGTGGGTGATAGAAGTTATAGATCACAAGAAATGTATCCATAAAATCTAATATGCTTGTCTTTTGATAAGAACCAAGTGTAGCAACAATTTCCTGGCATCTCTGTTCTAATTGAAAAATATCCTGTCCTTTTAGGATAAACACAAAACAGCGATCCACAAGTTCTTTTGTCAATGCTGTATATTTCAATCTTCTTTGTGCTTCATCCAAAATTTCATATCGAATGCGATCCTGTGGGTTTGATAAATTTAAGCTATCTTTAAAATACTGAAAATCAGCTACATATCCATCCACATCCGCACCAACCATATACGAATAGATCTGCCCTGCACCAATCGAATTGTTGAAGATCCTTGAAAACGCACGTATAAATGCATACTGGTCATTGTCCTTGAAACCGAAAATATTTGTTCCTGCTGTACGAACCATCATGATATAGTTTCCATCAAGGTCCTTGAACATATTCTTTTCTTCGTCATATGCAAAAGGGATGGCATCTCTGATGTCAAATCTATCAATCTTCGGCTGTTTTTTCTTTTTCTTTTTTTTCTCCTTTTTGGAGTTTTTGATACTGTCGTTGACAAGTTTCTGTTTTTCTTTAACAGGATCTATATCCTTATTTTTATTTTTTCTTTTAAAAATCCCAAACATTAATGTACTCCTTTATATTAAAAAAAGAATGACTCAATCGGTCATTCTCTGCTTTCTTTAAGTTAAGGCAGATTGCCTTAATTTTCATTTGACAATCTGTTTTCCTGAATCATATTCTGATATTCAATCCATTCCTTTGAATCCTCATCAGAATTTGTTTTGACTGTACCATGTGTTCGTTCCTTTGGAATGTAAAAGTATTCTTTTGGCTGTTTATAACGGTAGTTATACCACATCTGTATATGCTGGATAATAGATAAATGATCTGGCATTTCAACAAGCAGAACACCTACAAGAGCAAACATAGCAACTCCCATAATCAATCCAATAAAATCATTGAAAAAGAATTTTACTGGATAATACACTACAAGGTATCCTGCAACCATGAACACACAATCTAAGCCAGAAAATTTCCAAATCAGAATCGGCTTGACGGATTCTTTATCAACGATGATTGTAGTTTTATTGTATCCCATTATTTTTTACCTCTACTTTCATTACTATTGTTTCTATTTCCTAATGAATTTCGAATTTCACCACTGCTTTTCATTGTATATGTACGTACACCTGAAGCACTTGGCTTTTGAGCTTGACTGCGAGGTTTAGTATTACCATTTGTACCAGACGATCTAACAGCAGGCTTTGTGCTTGATGAAGGCCTTTGACCTTGTGGCTGTGGCTTTGGACCTGAAGATTGTGCTCCGCCTAAACTGTTACGTGTCGAAGCACTGCTATGCATCTGGAAAGAATGAGCACCACCTGTACTGCCACCAACACCAGAAGAACCACCAGAACCTCCGCTTGTTCCGCCTGAACTTCCTCCACCAGAAGCACCGCCACCACCGGAATTAAAAGAAGTGTAATTTGGTGTGGATGTATCACTTCCGCCACCATCACTCGACTGGTCGCTACCTCCACCACCAGAGAAGCGATTACCTAAATCGCTTAAAAACATAGGCACTGGTCCTCTTTGATGTACTGGATCGCCCATCTGAGCACCGGTTTCTGGGTTAAATGCTATAGTATCTGACCCTCTGAAAGCCGATAATCGTCTTTTCTGCATTGAGCCTGTTTGTTGCCCTGCGGAGTTGAAAGAATCTGTTCTTTTCTTACCGCCAATGTTCGCCATACCACCAGCTCTTGTACGTTCAATACTGCCACCAACACCAGATGCCAACTGATCGTTACCAAAAATGGCACCACGAATACCACCTTGTCTACCAGTAACACCACCCATATTCATGGAATTACCTAATGCAGCACCTTTTATACCACCTGTACGATTACCATTACTATCTGGATTACCGAATATTGCTCCACGTGCTCCACCGACACGGTTTCCTTGACCGTTGACATCACCTAAAATCTTGCCACGTGCTCCACCTTCCAAGTGTCCTGTATGTGGGTTACTGCGACCAATTACAGAGCCAACAGCACCTGACACCAAGCTTTTAGCCATACCAAGTCCACCTCTGAACTGATTTAAAGTATCAAGAATACCAGAAGCATATCCACCAATCATAGCCTGTACAAAGTTTGGTGCAGTCATGATAAGAGAAAATGCACCAAAATAAAGTGCAACGGACGCTACTGGCATGGTTGATGTTGCTGATGATATAGATTCGAGAAGTCCTACAAACAGTGACAACAGAAATATCTGTGTCAGATTCTGTGCCCATGCTCCAAATATCGTCGCTTTCCACACATTAAATGCCTGCGGATTCTGAGGGTTTGTCATACTTGTACAGGCGAGCGGTCCTATGACATAATAAAAACCTATGGAAATGACTCGCACTGCAATCTGTATACATATGACAAAAAGCATTACTACATATACACACATTCCAACAATTGCCATAAAAATACTAAAGTCCCATACGTAATTATCACCATCACGTTTTGTGATCTTTAATTCATTTTTGTTGTACTGCTCTACAAATTTTGAAGCTCCATAATCTCCGTCTTTTGGTAATCCACCAAAGGAGATCAGAACAGATTCAATCAGAGAATCACCTAATTGGGATGTAGCTGAATCCGCTTTTACTTCATTTGTCAGATTTACATTTAAAATTGCTTTTGATGCATCCTGCATGACTGGATTGATAATTTTTGTAATTCCTACAGTCAGTGAACAGGCAATCGCAATACCTAAAGCAGTACTGCCCAATTTTTTATGTATATCCATACCTGCATCATCATCACGTATCATAGCTGAAACAATCTCCCATGTGATCTTAGCCGGAATTGCAAGAAACATCAGTGCTAATGAGCAGTTAAAAGCAGTCGATAAAAACTCATTGTGGGAAAACAGGTCAAGACCAATAACACCATTTACAATCGAATTCAAAAGTGAATTGACCATACCTAAAAGACCACTTAGAATACTCCAAAAAAATGACTGTAACAGATCCTGTGCACCACGAACAACATTATTTTTTACACCTTCAATCAATCCACCGAAAAGATAGTGGTTATTTGGAAGTGTTGCCACAGCAAATATTACATTATGTATCATATAATCATCCTTTCTTAGAATGCTACTTGTACAAGCTTTATAAGCAATACTGCTGTACCTAGTCCAGCAAAAAATGCTTTCGTAAGATCAAAGGCTGTAAACATCTTTTCCACTTTTTTAGGCAAAGCTTTATCAATTCTATCAACAACTGTCTTCATGGATTCAGATTTATTTATTAATCCTTTTACATCATTTGATAAACCTTCCACCTGTTCAAAAGAAGCTTTTTTCATCGTTTGCTTCTTCATCTGTTCCTTTAACAAACCTTCCATAGAAACAACAACACCATATGTTTTAGCACTGGCTTCTTCCTTTCTAAAATCCTGTACAGAAGTATTTGTATCTTTGGCTATCGTTGTTAAATCGGATAAAGATTCCATGATCTCACTGTTATCTACATGAACACAGGCATTTGATTCATTTTCATCCGCTGTGTCATGGTACAAATCATTTGTTGTATCCTGTTCTTCAGCCATTATTTCAACTTCTGTGTATTGTTCACGCTTTTTATCAAAAAACCAAACATAGAATTGTTTTAGAAGCGATGAAACATTGGATACATTAAAATTTCTCACATCAATGTCATTTTTTTCCTTATCAAACCAATCCATAAACCCACATACCTGTTTCGTGTTTTCCAGATAACCAATAACATTTTGATAATAGGTAATGATAATATTATTATCTTTATCCCATCCAAGTTCACTGATTTTCTTTTCGATCGGCTCAAATTCAAATTTCTTTTCCAGAGCCACTTTCGCAGTTTCAAACTTATTTTCTTCCATTACCGGCATATTTCTTATCCTCCTTGTAATATATGCACCTCAAAAATTAAGGCACATTGCCTTAATTTTAAGATTTATAGAACAACAGAATAATTTGTCCTATAAATCTTAAAAAAGAGAGTAGCGAAAACCCGCAACCCTCTTTATTTAAAATTAACTTTTCATAAATAATGTTTTGAAGATGTTAATCAACACTGGAATAATAAACACGAAAATCAATCCTATAAATACACCTTTAGTTTTCTGTGAATACATTTGATCTTCCTGTGGACCAGCAAACATCTCACGAATTTTGTAGTATGCAGCAAAGCATCCTGCTCCTAATACTGCAATTGCCTGCAAGAATGTCTGTAAAGATGTCAATGCAGGATTAAAAACTTCAAACAATTGACTCCAAGCTCCCATAAAAACCTCCTATAAGCTCATCATAAAGCTGACAACTAGTCCAGCAACGATACCGATAACAATACGTAACAATAAAGACTGACCACCTTCGATATCTTTTTCTTCTAATGGTTTTTTTAAGAAAACCCAAGAAACAAGTGTCATCATGGCAATGTCAAAAATAGTAATTGCAAGATTCATAAGTATATCCTCCTTTTAATTTAAAACAAGTCGCATTCCAAGATAGATGCCATTGCTATCCTGTAATGGTGTACATGACCCTGAACGTCCAGATGCCATTAATGCGGATTGACAGGCACTCGGTGCTGATGACATATCATACCCCTGTGAAAACAAATAATCCCTTGTAACAGGTGTACTGCTACTTGGCTGTTGAGTCTGGGCGGAAGAATTAGATGTTGCAGGTGAATTTGATACATTGTTATTTGTATTCGTAGAAGGTGCTTGAGATTGCTGAGCACTCTGCTGTTGTTGCTGTTGCCTTTCCGCTTCTCTTTGCTTTTCTTCTTCCTCTGCTTTTCTCTTTTCTTCCTCTTTTTTCCTTTCCTCTTCTTTTTGTTTTTCTTCCTGTTCTTTTTTAGTGTCTTTAATAATAACTGTTAGTTTTTTGGATGCTGTGTTTCCTGATGTGTCCCAAGCTTTGATTACTAACTTATAAGTCCCTGTCTTATTTTTATTCAATTTATCAATGTTTTTGACTTTTACCTTTACATCCTTGGAAGCATCATAATTGTCCGACACAGAATAATAGTTGTTGATACCTTTCATTTCGCCTACTTCAAAAGTCAAGCTATTGTCCTTGACCTTGATTACAGGTTTGACGCTATCAACAATATTTGCTTCTACTGTGTATTTTTCATCGCCAATCGTATAGATAAGCTCCTGCTTGCCTAATTTTTCCAGATCCCCTTTTTTTAACGATGGACAGACCATTGTAATGTTACTTACATGTATCTTGTTTCCGTCAATAGATGAGCCGGATATTGGGTATGAATCAATACGCTTCACATACTCTGCTGTATTTACATCCTCATCCCCTAAATCAATACGGATTGAATCTTGAAAAATCACATCGTGTGTCTGAGGTGTAGATGAGCTACAGCCAATAAGTGTCAAAAACATCATTAAGACACAACATAATCGTTCTAATTTTTTCATAAACTCCCCCTTACACATCAATTTAAAACATTAAAAAAGTCCTCACCATGAGGACCTATCATCTAATCTTAATCTATTTAGGTATATCAAACCCCTTTCAGTTATTATTAATTAATCACCGCATTTAATCAGTCACTGCAACTAAAAAAAGTCCTGTCAGGGTACAGGACTTGAACTATCTGGACTTACATCATGTGGAAAAAAGTCGATATAAGACATGAAAGCCAGAATATAAACTAATGCAAAACAATTAGTTAACTTTTTCTTTTAATGATTTTGAAGGTCTGAATTTAACATTTTTAGACGCTTTGATTCTGATTTTTTCCTTTGTTGCAGGATTGATTCCATCACGTTCTCCACGTTCAGTGACTTCAAATTTACCAAATCCAAAAACATCTACTGTTTCTCCTTTTGATAAGGCTTCTACCATATTATCAAACACACTGTTTACAATTTCGTCCACACTCTTTTTTGTTAATGTGGGGTTGCTCATAATAATATTTTGTACTAGATCTTTTTTGTTCATTTTAATTTCTCCTTCTGTTATGAATTCCTTTTTTACTTTAATATAAGATTAAAAAAAATACAAACAATTCAATCGTTAAGGCAATCTGCCTTAACGATTATATTCCTTTATACATAGATTTTAATATGTTTTGTTTTACATGACTTATCTGATCTTTATAACGATTATAACTATCTATGACATCTTTAGGTGCGTTAGGCAAAGGTTCATACATATCATCTAAATATATCCTGTTCTGCGATTCTCTCCAGAACGTATCAAATTTGATTTTTGAAAAATCGTACATACATTAATTTCCTTTTACCTGCAATACAGTGTTGCTAATTGGCTGACTATCACCATCTAAACCGGATATGGTATTGGATGAAATTTTAAAATCAAAAGTCTTTAAACATACATCCTTTAGGTCAGCTTTTACAATTTTATAATCTCCATCAGGAAGAACCACAGGCAAGACACACATGCCTTTTTTTAATGTAAATGTACTTATCCAACGTACACCGTCATACATACTGATATACCCTTTTTTATCTGTTTTTAAATAGTCATTTTTATAATTTTTCAACACCATCCCTTCACTGTTCAGCATTTTGATTTTAAATGTTCCATTATCTTCAACAAGCTTATCATTCTTATTTTTCAAAATGATTCTTGTTGCTGACTTAATATACTGGTTGCTTTCAATTATTTTTACTGTCCCTGTTTTATCAGAAGAAAACTCATATCTATTATTTAGATGGATATACGTATATGGAATGTCTTTGTTTCTAGTTACTATCAGCTCAAAAGGCTCAGATTCAGATTCATCATCCAATTTTTTAATAATGTAAGTGCCCTTTAAAAAATCTTTCGTTTGAAGTACTCCATTTTCATCAGACTCTAAAATTTGATAGTCATTTTCCAAACCATTTTCTTGTGCTAATTCAATAGCTTCTTCTATATTCTCATCTGTTTCTTCATAAAGGCTTTTTTTAACACAACCATATTTAACATAACCTGGCATTACTTCACCATTTTCATCGGTAGTAATTGATGTGATTTTAAAACGAGAATGCATCTCAGTCAGATTTATAGTCAAATTGGTATCCATATCCTGTGTCTTATAAGTAAATGTATAATCTTTTGCAGATATCTTTTCGATTTTTTTACCATTTTGTTTTAAGACGGAACTATCATCTTGTACGGAGTCGATACCATATTTTGAATGAATCGTTATTTTTAACTGTGTCCCCTTGTCAAAGGAAAAAGAATCATCTCCACCATCCACTGGATAGGTTATATCTTCATCCGTCATGATTTCTGCCGTTCCCAAACCACCCGTCAATTCTATGTGCAATGTACTGGTACTTTTCGCCTGTATGCCAAATGACGAAGATACCAACATTATTGAGGATAACATTCCAGTACATAAATATCTTTTTAAATGCATTCTTTGCACCACCTTCCCTTCATCCTGCATATTTCATAATGACAGTAATACCATCTTTACAATTTATTGGTCTGGATCAATATAATCCAGAACCATATGGAAATGACAGAAATCCCTAGGCTGATCGTTATGTACGATGATAAGAATCGGATAATAGTGCTTACACATCATATCCTTGATAATTTTCTGCATTTCCTTATGCATATTTTCATTCCATTCAAAAATGTCATCTCTAGGACATTCCACTACGGAAAAATAGAGATGATTTATATCCTGCTTCCACTGCTTATAGAAATTCTCTTTTATTGATTTGCGTGTATCCAGCTTAAAGCGAAATACACCTGTATCTGTTGGATCGCCAAGTGTAAATAATTCATTTTTTGAGGTTAAGTCATTCGTCCATCTCTGTGCACTGTCTGCGCGTAACAGACAGATCAAACAACTTTTAAAATCAGATTCGTTTTTAAATTTATTGATCTTAATATCATTATTAAAGTACATCATTTATCATCTCCTTACATCATTAAGGCAATTTGCCTTAAATAGATATATCTAATTCTTTTGTATTCAAGTAATCGCAACTTGACATTTATAAAATGAATACTTATCATCTAAAGTAGATAGAGCAAGCTCCAAATCATCCAACACTTGGAATTGGAATGAATTGATAATTTGCTCTTTTTTTTCTTTATCATGTCCTCGCTCATAATTTTTGTACCTCCTTTTTCTAAGGCAAATTGCCTTAGAAAACAATATATGTAATAAAAATAAAAAACTTAAGGCAATTTGCCTTAAGCTATAATTCATATTCTAACGTGTCATTCATTCTTGCTATTACATCTTCAACATCTTCATTCTGTATGTATTCTATATTAACACACGTACCTGCTCTGTCATATGTCGGTTTGAATGTAAAGCAATCTAAGTATTCATTCTGATTTTGCTCATCTAATTCAACACCATAAAGATCCCATAAGTCATATTTTATTTCCTGCAAAGCAATTTCTTGAGCATTACCATCTAGTTCTTTAAATGAAAGCTCCCTCTTATCATTTACAAGATAGTTTAAATTCAATTCTAATGTATTTTCCAAAATTGCTATTGCTCTATCATGTAAAACTTGATTGAAAGAATTCAATTCAGCTTCAGGAAGATTATATCTATCGTGTTTTTCAATTCTATAGTCTAGGATGTGTCTTAATTCCTTTTTTTGACGATTTCCTAAAAAAGTCTTTGCGTTTTCAGCAAATGATTTACCAAAAACAGGATCTAAAGTTTTAACATATTCATTTAGTTTTTCTGGTGACTCGTAAATATATTGTCTTGGCTCGTCAAACATACAATACCCATGATCGAACAAAGGTGCCATACACTTTATCTTGTTAGTTGCATTATCAACTAATACACCAAAATTATTCAGATGTCTATCTGTATTACAAATCAATGCATCAAAAACCATCATCGAGCAAAAATCCTGATAAAATTCATCTCCCAGATTTTTATAAAAATCTACGATGGCTTTCACTGTTTTTTTTCCTTTTAAGAATCTTGATGCAGGAACAAAAGATGTATCTATGTCAGTAAATAATTTACATGTACTCGATAATTCATCTTGCCATATATCTAAATCATAGGCAATTGCATTTAATCCCATTTGATGTGCAACTTTATAAGCATAATACTCAGCATAAGCTTCTTTTCCATGGTTTGTATACAAATTGCCATGAACATTTCCCTTATAAAGCACGACATCACCATTGATTCTTCTCCAAGCCTTTTTAAGAGAACCGTTCGTTGTCAATTCTGCGACTGTACCAATGCTATTTGAATGTCCATGACCTGTATATGCGATCAACGCAACAGATTTATTAAAATCATTCTCATATAGATTGTAATCTTTAAACAACCCCGTAAAATCCGGATCAACAATCCAATATGGATCATTCAACGAAAGACCTTTTCCAACTGTCAAAATTCCAATCAAATCATTCCCATGAAGTCCCAGACTTGCCAAAATCTCATTTACAAAGGCACGATTTTTAGGGATATTTCTTTCCTGTATCCATTCTAATAGTTCGTTTGAATCGTCGGCTTTTAATCCAACGGGATAAAGAAAATTATTTATGTTATATCTTTCAAGAATTGTCAATTCATAATCACCATAAAGTGAATCTTCAATTCTAAATTTTAGAATTTCTATGTCTTTGTTTTTTAATACAAAATCTTTATACATCCTTCATCACCTCATCTTTCACTTTTACATCATCATAATTTTAGCAACAAATCCTACTTAAGGCAATCTGCCTTAAATAGACATTTGTTTAATATTTTGTTCATTTCATTAGAAGATGTTTTATTAATGATATAAACATTGCTAAATAATATACGTAAAGAATTTAATCCATTCATAGATTTTACAGGTGAAAGTAGAATTCCTCGATTTGTAAATTTTAAGACAATATAATTAACTTTAGATAGCTTTTTTACAAATTCTATAATATTCTTTTCTTCTTGTTCTGTTAAAATTCCCATAGTATCAATAATGAATTGTATACAATTTTTTCTAGCACTAAAATTTTTAATAGCTAATAGAGCGTTACCCGTTGTAATGCGATCATTGATATCATCTATTTTATATATGTCTTCTAAAGAAATGATTTCAGCCTTAGCTCCTTCTTCATTTTCAGCAAAAGCATATTGTTTTAAGTTATTACTAATTTCTTTATTTTGGGATAACTCAATCCATTTTGAAAATGCGCCATATAAAGCATCTTTGCTAATTAATGATTGAGCTACTCTTAATACAAGGTCTCCTTTACGTATGTAACAATATAAATATAAATTATTTATATCTGCATCTGGATACATTGACAAATAGTTATTTTTCATTAGAGTATACTTTTCATCACATTCATTAATAACCTCATCAAATGTATTTTTAGAAATTTCACTATTTTCTAAATTTTCGTTATGCTTCAGATATTGTGTCATATATAGCATAGCCCGTATTTCTTCAATTCCGAATTTTGCAATAACAAGTGTTTCTTCATCTTGTAAATCAAATATATTTACTGGTTCATATGCAATTGTTTGTTTATTTTCTTCCATTTTTTTATCTTCCACTTCTTTGAATCTTGCCATAATTAACTCCTTTCAAAATTAAGGCAATCTGCCTTAAAATGTGTTTTCAACACATTTATCACATATGAAACTAACATATATATTTAGTTTCATATGTGATAAAAGGAAGGTGTGTACCTTCCTTTTAAAAATTAATCTTCACTTTTGCGAATCTTGCGAACAGTTGCAATTGAAGCACCTAATGCGATAACAACAATACCTAACATCATATACATCATGTCTTTGTTTTTAGCAGTACCTGTGTTTACACTAGGCAACAAGACATTCTGGTATACGATTGAATAACGATGATTATCATCTACATGTACTTCCTTGTCATTTACAAATAATCCTTCATCAGTAAATTTAACTTTTACCACTTCATCAGATAGCTTATATCCTTGAGGAGCACTTGATTCTTTGATATAAGTTGTACCATATCGAATCAAGAATTCAGCAGTACCAGTTTCCTGATCGCCTGCAATTGTTTCAAGTTTTGAACTTTCAGCACAGTTTTCTTGAGAATATGATGTGAACTCAAACTTATTTGACTTGATATTCTGTCCTGTCACACTATCAACTTTATTTACTAGGATATGTGGTAAAGCTGTATGTTTTGGATATACTGTTACATCATACTGGAACAATTCATCTTCATCATCCCATGTTGGAATTCCAACAATAAATGGAGTAATTGTTTCAAAATCAGATAAATCTTCAACATAGACTAGATATACACCTACTGGAAGGTCTTTGCAAGTTGCCTTGCCTTCTTCATCCGTTGTCATTTCATAGTCGGGAGTTTCGACTTTTTTAGCCATATCCTTGGCTACTTTGTCAATCTCGTCCGCTGTTTTAATCTCATTCAAGTCCAAATCCTTGTCTGCAAAAGGTTTATATTTAATGATATATTCTCCCTTTACGATGTCAGCAATCTGAACTACACCAAATTTAACATTTTCTTTAGAAAGGTATTTATCATATGGATCTGTTAATTCCACTGAAATTGACCCTAAACCATTGTCAGGTACTTTAGTCAAATCTTCTTCAGGTAGAATTGTTACGTCCCCAACTTCTGGATTTTCTGTAATATCTTTAGCCTGTAGATTTAAGCATGGTACTAAAACCAGCATCAAACTCAAGGCTAAACCGATTTTCTTCAGAATCTTCATGACTTTAACTTTCTCTCCTTTCTTCTATTTAAAATAAATCTAATAAGCAACAAAAAAAGAATCAAAAATGGAAGTGCTGTAAATAACAATTCTCGCCAGCTCATCATTTCTGGTTCAATGGCTTCTTTTTTCTTTTCACTGTATGGTACACGTTTACCAGTCAAAATCAGTCTGTGCGTGTTGATTCCATAAGGAGTACAAGTCAACAAAGTTGCAAGGTCCTTGCCTTCTTCTATCCCAAGAACATCAGGAGCTTCTTCTTTTTTTACGATTTCAATTTTATATATCTGGTAAGCTAATGTTTTGTTACCAACATGGATATAAAACAAATCATCTTTTTTTAATTCATCCAGCCTTGTAAAAAGCTTTGCGTTTGGCAAACCCCTATGACCCGTCAGAACAGTACGTGTATTTTCACCACCGACAGGAAATGATGAGTTCTGTAAATGACCTACACCGTTTGACAATACATCATCACTTGTTCCGTGGTAAATTGGAAGGTCAACGTCTATTTTTGGTATTTCAATTGAACCCATGATACCTTTGCCAGTCAGATTTAAAATACTTTCGTAGTTTTCGTCCGAAAGTATTTCAGTGTCAATGTTTCCGACCGATGCACCTCTGGTTTGAAATAACATATCATTGTACTTTTGAGCCGATTGTATCTGCTCTTTGACTTTTGATTTGTCAGTATGTTTTACTTCACTTTCATATGTGGAAATCATGTTGTTTTGCTGAATACCACTATGAATACTTGAAACAAGCGGAACCGAACACAATCCTATGCCAATAATAACAAGGATACGTACTGTCCAGCTCGTTTCTTTTATTGCTTTAAGAATCGACTTCAAAATTCAGCACCTCCAAAAATGGAAGGTGGCAGTACTGCCATCCTAACCATTTCATTCATTTTCTAATTAGTCTTTTTTGCTTTTACGTTTTTTATCTAATGCTAATGCACCAACGACTGTGATTGTTCCTGCACCTAAGCAAATCATTGTCAAGTTAGAACCTGTGATTGGTAATTTAGTTCCTACATAGTTGACTACAGTGATGTTAGCAGAACCATCTGTTACATCTGTTTTTAAATCTGTATCACTTTCTTTGTAAGCACCATTTAAGAATTCTTTAACATGAGCAGTTGCTTCTAATTTCTGTAATGTTTTTTCAGTTGCACCTTCACCTGCATTGTAACTATTACGTTCAGTAGTGAATGTTGGTTTGATTGTTATTACGATTGGGTCTAGAAGTTCTCTATATCCAGCAGGCGAATCCGTTTCTTTTAAGTAATAAGTTCCCTGATCTAAACCTAAGATTGTAAATACACCTTTAGCATCAGATGCCATTTCAACTGCATTACTTGGTCTTGTACCACCAGTGTGGTCAGTACCACCTAATGAATCACGGTTCATAACAACATAGCCGTCCGCTGTTTCTTTTACATAAACTTCATTTGTACAGTTTTCATCACTATATAGACGGAATTTAGCATTTTTCAACAATTTGTTGTGGTCATTGATTTTCAACCCATTAATTTTATAAGTAAAGCAAACTACTGTATCCCAAGGAGTTGTTCCTGTAGAACCATTTCCATCACTATCTGGGTTGTTGCTATATTCAAGACGAACTGTATTTTCAAATCCAGCACGACCTGTACGAGTTGCTGCATTGTCATTCAATGTTGCATTATAGGATAAACGAATTGACTGACCATAAGTGTTTTCGTAATTGTTATTCATACCTTCTGGGAATTGTTTATCAACAATTGCTTTTAAATCTGGAATCTCTGCATAGAATGTATCTTCCCCACTATTTTCAACAACATTAAATTCATTACTCTTCAATGTATATGATTTCGTAGTACTTGAAATTGTAATAGAAACAGAGTCTTTGTTGAATGTCAAAGCTTCGTCCATCTTGTCATGAAAAATCATTTTATATGTTTGATATCCATTCATGTTTGGCACATATGTATCGTGGTAGTAAGGTACTGTCTGTCCAATTTCATAATCCCCAATATCATTCCATCCGACATTGTTGTCATCTTCATTGATTTTCTTGATCAAAGTTGGATAATCTGATTTGATATTAACCTGAGCATCAGGGTTAGCTGTATTTGTCAAAATCAATGAAGCAGCTGAATGTGTATCCTGTACAGCAGAAACTTCATCTGTTAAATAATAGCCGTATCCTAAGCCACCAAATTTAACTGAGCCGTCCACTGGACTAGTTGCTGTTACATTAACAGTCGTTGGTGTAAGACCTTCTTTAACTAATTCATTTCTTAAATCTTCAACGAAGTAACGGTATTTGCTGTAACGACCTTCTAATTTCTGATCTGCCTGAGCACCTTCAACTTTGTTAGTATTCAATGTCTGAATATAGTCGATCACATCATATTCTGTTACTGAAGAAGCAGATTTGTTGATTTTTTTACCAACAACTGTTTGTAAAGCTGTCTTGTAAGCATCATTCCAAGTGTAGTTGATTGATTCCTGATCTACCGCATTTTCTGCGTCAAACAATTTGTATACATTGAATTTTTTACCTACTAAGCTTTGGCCATTATTTGGCTGAATTGTGATTGAAGCACTACCCTGACCAAAATCAGCAACACCATTTGGAGTTGCCAATGTTGATGGTGCCTGTGTTATAGCGTAAACTGGAGCAACTATTGGAGCTACGCTTGATACGACTGGACTTAACATCACAGCTAACGCAGAAAAGCCTGCGAAAACTACATTTTTAGTTTTCATTTTATATCCCTCTTTCTTCATTATTTAGAATTCAATTTTTCTTTTTTTGACATATATAAAGCAAAAGCAATTACAGCCACTCCTAATCCAATCAATAGGATCGTTCCGTTTGAACCTGTCTCAGGTAATAACTGTGTTGTTTTATTTGTGATATCTACCGCAACTACACGGTCATTTTTAGTTCCCTCAAGACGAATGTTGCCGGACGTTTTAGATGTGTTGTACTGCACATTATCAATCGTAAAATCAAATGTGTTTGTCTGAGGTGTAGCTGAAACATATACGGAATGTACATATGCCTTACCATTTTCATCCACTGGAATTCTATAGCCTTGAGGAGCTTTTGTTTCCTTGAAGTAGTATGTCTTTTCTACATCTAGATTTTTGAAAGTTAATAACCCTTTGTCATCTGAAGTCTGTGTATCTACTACATTTTTACATTCTTCATCACTATATAGACGGAATTCAGCACCTTTCAAGACTTTTCCATGCTCATTTGTTTTTGTAATTTTCAAATTGAAAGGATTTACCTTATCGGCAAATGTAGCATAGCCGTCCCCTGAATCCTTTGTACCATGTGTTACAAGACTGTTTGTTCCAGATGTAAATGTAATTTTACCTGTACCAGAAGCTACGTTGAATACAACTTCGTTTGGATTTAACTGATATCCATCAGGTGATTTGATTTCCTTGATCTTGTGTGTTCCCGAAGCCAAACCTGTGATCGTAATTTCACCACTTCCATTTGTCTCTAAATCTTCTGTTGAACCATTCGGTAATGTGTGACGGAATACTGCACCACTGACTGGTGTTGAAGTTCCTGCCTGCACTTTCTTAATATCGAATTTGATTACTTTTTCTAGAACCTCTGGTTGATTATAAGTATCAACACCTTCCACAGAGCCAGACGTTGTAATCTTTCTCACAAACACTTCATTATTAATAAAGTATCCCGTAGGTGCTTTTGTTTCTTGAATAGTAACCGTTCCAATAGGGAATGTTGGATCCCCATTAGAAGCATAATAGAAATCATCTCCGGAAACTTTATAATCCTTATTCAAGTATGCTTTACCATTAGAATTAGTCTTTAAAACCCATGAACGAGTTGGAACCTGACCTGATTTAGCTGGGTCGGAATCGTACAATCCCTTGTAGTACTTCACTGTGAATTCCGCACCAGCAAGACTTGCACTACCCTGCGGTTTGTTCTTGTTTGTTTCTTTATCGACTTTTCCTAACAAAATACGAACTGGGTCGGACTGAGGATAATCCTTCAATTCTCCATTAGTACCATACTGTGTAGTTTTCCCAGAAGTAACAGTGATCTTATTAATAGCCGAACTTAATGCATATCCTTTTGGAGGTGTAACCTCTTTTAAATAGTAAGTGTCTGCATTAAGTTCAATTGTATTTGACCAACCATTCTCATTTGTTTTCAAAGATGACACTCTATTCTTATCATTCTTTGCGTCACTTTCTGACTTATAAACACCATAAACAGCATTTGCTAAAGAATAACAACTGTTATTATCAGTAATAGATGTATTGGCTGATGTTTTCTTGATTTGTAACTTCCCTAATGGATTCCAAATACCGTACACAACATCCTGACATTTTGTAAATGTACCTTCCCAGTTTGTACCATTTTCATCATTTCTACATTTATATACTGTAAATCCACTTGGAAGTGGCAATGATTGAATATGATTATACATACCTTCAGTACCTGATGGAGACCACGTTCCACCAGCTTCACCTGCTGTAGCTCCTGAATAAGCTTTCGAAGCCATATCACTAGTCATACACACAGCTGCCGATACACCATATTTACCTGTTAAGATATCACCGTGTCCACCATATCCATAATAGAGAACCTTAGCTAATTTAGCATTATTTACTTTCTCAGGAGCACCTAAACTCTGCCCCTTACGAACCCCTGCTTGCATACCTTCGCCACAGAAAGCTGTCACACCATTGCTCAGTCCATATATAGCTTCATTATAATAATGACCGGCAGAATTATATACCCATGTATACTCGGTGAAACGATCTACTGTAACACCTCCAGCACGTGATAAACTAAATAATGAAACATTATCATCTTCTTCATTCGTATCATCAAGTCTATTAATCTCATTTAAAACATCGCTTTTAGTTTCACCTTTATCATTTGAAAGTTCAGGTACACTGTACTTGTCTAAAATTTCAAGATTATCATAATTCAACATATATCCATCATATTTTGAATAAAATGATTTCTTTAAAAAATAGTTAGAATCACAGTATTTCAATAAACCAGATTCTTTTGCTTTATCTTTCCTTTGCTCACTATATTTTTTATAGATGTTTTTTGAATAGTCTTTGAGAATCAATTTAGTTGTATCCGATTTATCCCAAACATTAAAATCAATATGAATTCCATCTTCTGAAAGCTCATCTTTAGCTTCATCAATCGAATTCTCATCAGATAATTCATCTTCATCATTAGAGGAGTTTAAATTCACACTAGCATTTGATTTATCATTAGAATTAACGATTTTATCTCTAGTAGAAGAATCTGATTTAGAATCATTACATTTGAATATCATACTAAAATTTGCATCCGCAGTTTTTGTTGTGTATACAAAACTGAAAGATTTTTTTCCACTAGTAAACCCTGAGATCGTACTGTTATTTAATGTAACATCATCAATAACCGCATTCTCATCGGATTTTGAGACAATTTTAATTTCTGTACCTTCTTCGTAGTCTGCATTGAAGATGTCACCATTCGACAAAGATTTTGTAAAATCTCCTGATGAAAGTGTGACTGTACCATCCCCTACAACACTCACTGAAAAGCCTGCTGAATCAACAGTCGGAGTGGTTGTTTCTTCTGCATACGCAGGAAGAACAAGATTCAATGATGTCAGTGCTGTTACGAAAAGAGCAAGAAATACGTTCTTAAACTTTTTCATATTTCAATCCTTTCTAAGGCAGATTGCCTTAATTATTTTATTTTCCCTTTTCTTTCTATCCCTTGAAAAAATCTCTAACGTTAGAAATCTTGATTTTTTTGAGTGTTTCATAACATCAATATCTTGAAAGGAAAAAATATTGATGATTTTTCAACTCAATTTAAGGTACATCCAATAAACTGTATTTGTTCATATTTATATCGCCTCCTATTCCATAAAATGGTGCAATAGTACGGGCGTTACCCGCTTTATTGCGTGTAAAACAAAAAGGAACTCATGCGAGTTCCTTTTTTTACATTAAACTTTGTTCATTGAATCTTTTTATTGAATCCTTCACTACCATCTAAATTTATATCAACCGGAAGCTCCGGTTGGTTACTTCATCAACACTTTCACTACCATCTGAATTTATGCTGTACATCAACCTCAAACAATGGCATTACAGATTACTATAGAATGTTAACTCCTCCACGAATGAAGAAAGTATGATTCCAATTCATCTGTACTTTCGGCATTACTGCCAAGGTCCGTGAATCGACCTTATTTAATCATTAAGGCAAACTGCCTTAATTTTTATCAACTTATATCAACAAAAAAAGACAGAATTTTCATTCTGCCTTTGATTTATATTTAGTTAGTTTTCGTTTTTCCACAGCTACTGCACTTGTAGCCTGTCAATTCCTGTTTTGTAGTAGCAGGTGAATCGACCACATATCTTGTTTCGTACACCGCATCGTGATGAACAGTCTTGTATCCTGTTACTACTTCTCTCCATTCAGAGTGATATCCTGAACAACCATCATTTGCTTCAAAATGTTCTATATATCTTCCCGTGATATCCGCTCCACATTGATTACAGATTGAGAACTCCTTCATCTCAGTAACTGGGACCTGTTCATCATAGGCAGCCTGCACCAAGACCTGTTCGTTGTGTCCTTTTTCTGGAACATTTACCGTCTTGTACTGTGCCACCCAGTTGTGTGTATGTTCAGCTGGTTTTGAACTGTTTGAGTTTGAACCACTGTTATTCGATGGTTTTGACGAACCAGAGTTATTGCTACTGTTGTTAGATGGTTTTGAAGTGCTAGAGTTATTGCTACTGCTGTTTGAAGGTTTAGAAAAACTTGTGTTGTTCTTATTCGAGCTAGTATTTGTAGTCGAAGCTGTGTTGTCCTTTTTTGATTCTGAAGTATTTGATTTATTAGATGAATCGGCTTTTGCGGTTTCTTCCTTCTTCTCCTCTTTCTTTTCTTCCTGTTTTACTTCCTGCTCCTCTTTCTTCTCGTCCTCTGTTTTTGCAGAATCTTCAGATGGTGTCAAAGTGGCAGTGCTGCCATCTTTTTTGGTTACGTCTAAATTGACTTTATCTTCTTTTAAAGAAACATCAACTTTCTTTGTATCTGTAGTATCTACATCCTTGAATACGAATGTTTTATCCTGATCTTGTAAACCAATCTTTATATCCAACTTATCGTTTTCTTTTACATCATAGTATAATGTACGTTCTTCTTTGTTTTTTACAGCGTCTCCATCTTCCAACAAGTTATCACTGAAACTTTCTTCTGTACTTGATTTCGTTTCAAATACAGTGATCTTCTTTCCAGTGCTGTTTGTCATCTTCAAGGATTTTGAATTCTTGCTTTTTTGACCAAGTGTTTTTACTTCCTTTTTCTTAGCGACTTCTGTTGTCTTTGTGTCTTTTGTTCCTGTCGATGAAGCAGAACATCCAGTCAAAATCATACTTAATGCAATCGCACCTGCTGTTAAAATTTGTTTTGTTTTCATATATAATACATCCTTTCCTGATCTATTTTGTTAAGGCAAATTGCCTTAATTTTTTAATCAATCTCTTTACACCCCTATTTTACCATGTATCCTTTCAAAAAATGCTAGATTTTTGTGCGAAATTCAGGGTGAATTTCATGCTTTTTGCTGTACTACACTGTGAATATAAAGAAACTCGACCTTATTTTAATATTAAGGCAATCTGCCTTAAGTTTTATTTATCCCATCCACTGATTTTTACATCATAGAGCACTTGAATCTTCTCAATGCATTCTTTTATGATTGGATGTCTATATCTAATAAGTGCAGACCATATTTTCTCCCATCTTCTTTCATCATCTTCATCATCCATAATCTTCTCACCAGCCAAACCAACCACGTTATCTAAATCTGTTTTCTTTAAATGTTTAAATAATTCTGCAACTGGAATTGTATTTTCTAAATGCTGTAGAACCAAGGATTGATATTTTCGTAAACAATCGTCATACTTTTCAAAGCAAGCTACTTCCTCAAATTCATCCGATCTCACATCATCATCTAGTTTACTTGCGAGAACATAAGGCTTTATAGTGCAAGCATAATATAGAATTGCAAAATTTGTTTCTCCATTGAATGCTAACAATTCAGGGGAATAACCTCCCTGATTGTAAAGTAAAATAGACTTCATTTTTTTCCTCCATTTTTAAGGCAAATTGCCCTAATTCTTGAAATCATAAAAAAAGACAGAATATTCAAATTCTGCCTTTTGCTTATGTCAAATTACTTTAAATGGGCACATACAATTTTTTAAGGAAAGATGTATAAAAGGGCTTGATCGTCATTAGTATATGTACCCATTTGATATAATGAGCAGGCTCATGTTTTCTGCTCTGTCCAGAACACTGGCTTATGGATCATTGTCCCATGTCTAAAATTCTGATGGATCAGATTCTGACATTCTCGTTTTAAAATCTGAAACATCTCTTGTTAAGTAAGCTTTTCACAGCTAACGTTTGTAGTACCACATTAAAGGTTACGTTGGAAAGCAGGAGATTCACCTCCCACTGAAAAAATTGTGTTACTACATTTGAAATTAAAAGTTGAAGGTTTCAGGAATTGCACCTGATAATACTAAAACCTTCATAAAAAAACTTATAAAGAAAAAAGCTGTTGTCTGTTTGATATATAGTGAACCAGAGAAACTATTCAGACATTTGCAAATTTCGTCATAAGTATGTGTCATTCGATTTTGAAGCAAAAAATAGTCTTTAAAAGGAGATTCCTCCCATCTGTTAGTTAAATAGTGCTTTAATCGAATAATGTCTGCCAAAAATAAATCTGAATGTGAGCTATCGTAGAAGGATCTTTCTCCTTATTTTATTTAGAACGATTTGAGTATTGGCAGGATGGTATTTGAGGATTGTGGGAGTTGCACCCACGGAACTTGCATCCTCATGTAATGGCAGGCTCATGTTTCTGCCGTGGTCATTTTTGATATCCGTTTATGGCAATCTGTTATATTAAACTGCAAGCGAAAAAAGTTTTACTTTCTATTATGATATCTCTATGTCCAAAGGGAGATAAACAATAGAACAGGTTCTAACAGATATCTGGGTTGACTTCATGTTTATTGTTTATCAGATGTAATCGGTGAGTAATTAGCATCTAACAATAAACAACCTCATGTCTTATCGTTTGGGTCGTGCATTGTAGGCGGTCGAACTACTTAGCACGGTATGAAAGCAGGACTTACGTGTATGCAGGAAAGCCACGTCATACAGTGCCCGCTTTTTGCTAAAATGTGCTGTACTACAACCTCAAATGGCATTACAGACTACTGAAAAAATTTTAACCTAGCCACGAATGACAAAGGTGTGATTTTAATTCATTGAATTGACTTTCACATAATTCCAATTAAGCCAAATAATATAGCAAGGAATCCACATAACACCAAACAAATCAGAGTACCATAAAGCAAATATGCAGGTAAATTCCAAAAAAAGCACCATTTTGACGAAAATGGTTCGCAAAATCCTAATGGTATATCATTAAGTATAAATGCAATACATGCTAGCACCATGAGAATCACTGATATATACACTAATCCGTGAAGAATAAAATAACACATGTTATTTGATATCATATTTGCCACACACCTTCTTTCAAATTTATATCTACCTATATTTTACCATTTAGAATTGGCAAAAATGCTAGATTTTTGTGCGAAATGACACTCAACCCTTGCGGAACATATGGATGTAGATCAGGTCATTTGCATACATTTTTTTCACAAAACGTATGCAAAAGTTTGCTTCATCCGTGGAAGCATAGAGCTGATATCGGCTTAGTCCAATCGTTTTTAAATTTAAGCGATTTACCAAATATTCGATGGACTCATATCCATTCGGTACGATCACATCTTTAATGTATTTACAAAAAGACTGCATTTTTTCTTCATAGCCTGAATTCAGAGTGTCATCAACATTCAGATGATATTGAAGTATCCATACTCCGTTACGAAAGGATAGATTCGTATAGCCTATCAGGCTGTCCTTGTTTCTGTTGAAACTGCATTGTTTCGATAAAACGTATTTCACGTTCATCCACCTCCATTTGCATAGAAAAAAGGACCTAAACGCACGTTTCAGGTCCTATGTATACACTTACTTGATGATACCATTATAGCACAACTCTCGGACAAAAATGCTAGAAATTTGTGCGAAATTTGTTCAGAGTAAAAATGAACATTGTGAACAAAAAAGAGCTATATACACTTTATATAAAGCATATTATGATTCAAAAATGTCCAAATAAAAAATCTAACAAAATTTTCACAAAAAAATTTATTGTTGACAAAAACAGGAAAATAAGCATTTTCACGCTGTATTACGCACAAAGAATAAAAGAATTAAGGCATTTTGCCTTAATTCTATAATTCCATACAGCTTTCATTTCTTTCTTCTTCTAAATCATCTTCAACAACTACTTTACTGTTTTCATTTCCAGAAGTATCTAATATCTTGTTGATCTCCTTTTGGCGATTTCTTGCACTTGTTAATTCATCCTGTAATTCAAAAGGTTTATTCACCATCTCTTTTGCAATTTTTAGATTTCCTTCGTAATTCTGGATGGTTTCAATCGTTTTATTTAGTGAATAGCGTATATCGTTGATACGTTTATACATTCGATTGAAATTTACTCGACCTACTGGATTTACCGAATCAACATTGATTGTCCGCAATGGTGTTTTCATTTTGATTACTATTCCTTCACCTGCCAAGCCTAATCCAATCAATACGTCCGCTTTCATAAAGCGACCCACAAATTTATTTTCTTTATAATCACTCAGCTTGTACCCCTTTGTACATTCCTGAATTGCATCCCAAGCTTCCTTCAAATCGTGATACTCATTCCCATTGACATCATAAAATGTAAAATGCTCTGTATCTCTAAGATTATTGGCTTCAATCTCATCTTTGAAATATTCACATTCCTCTGCAAGAATGGTGCGATATTTCTTTTCTGTTTCGATTCGATCTGGCAAAAGTGCAACATCATCCTGTGCCTGTAGTTTCTTCTTCTGCCATGACCTACGCATTGTTTCCAATCTTTTCACTTCATTGTCTACTTCAAATTTTTCCTTGATAATTGGATTACCAGATGCAATCGCCTTAACCTCGGCATATGAGAAACTATTCTGTGTATCTTCTTCAAATTCACGTGTATCTCCCGTACCTTCTAGAAGCTGTGTTACATAGCTTGATTTTGTTTCGACCATCTGCCATGAATATGCATCAAATGATTTTTTAGTAACGTAGCGGAATTCGTAAATTTTGTTATACATATTTCCCTGTCTGAATGCTCGTCCATTCTGCTGTTCAATATCACTTGCACGCCATGGAACATCTACATGGTGTATTGCTATCATACGTTCCTGAATATTTGTTCCTGCACCCAGTTTTGGCGTTGAACCAATCAAAACACGCATTTCACCTCTATTCATCTTTTCAAAAAGATTCTGCTTTTTTAATTCTGTGTCATAATCATGAATAAATGCGATTTCATTTTCGGGAATACCTAATTCTACAAATTTTATCTTTAGATCGTCATAGACATTGCTGAACACATAGCCAGTTTCTTCATCATTTTCCTTCTCATTCTTATGAGGTGTAGACGAGTCACAGAAAATAAGCTGGGTCGCTTTATCATTATCGTAATCCTTGTAAATCTGATATACCTGTTTTGCAATCGTCCATAGTTTTCCATTTTCTTCGTCTGGATAATTTGGATCAATCAATCGCATATCAATACTTGCTTTTTTACTGTCAGATGTAATCTTAAGCATATTGTCGATATGCGGATCCACATTTCCATTATGAATACTTTCGGTACGTTCAACAATTTCACTGATGTAGCTTTCCAGCACATCACTTGGCTCAATGGCAATAACGGTCGGCTTACCTCCAATATGTTTTGGTGGTACAGCTTTCACTCGACCTAGCACCGATTCTTCCAGTGATTTTCTCAGCATTCCGGCTGTCTGAATCTCCGCAACCTGTCTAAAGTGATTCATTAATTCCTCCATGTTGAAGAATTTACAGAAGCGGGAGCGATTGATAAAGCCTGAACCATCCACACTGATTTCAAAGCTGTTGGTTACTTTTCCAAAAGTCTTTGCCCATGCATCGAAGCAACGGATATTCTGCTTTCTTAGATCCTTTTCCTGCAAATATCTTTGCATAGTATATAGTTCTGCCATTGTATTCGTTACCGGAGTTCCTGTTGCAAAACAGATACCACCGCCATTATCCTCAATGATCTTGCACTTCATATACATATCCATAGCCTTTGCAGAATTCTGTTGTGGAACACCTGCAATATTTCGCATAGCTGTATAGCTGAAAAGATTTTTAAACTCATGTGCTTCATCTACAAACATATAGTCGATTCCCAGATTTTCAAATGGAACTACATTTTCATCCCGTCTTGAATCTGCTAATCTCTGTATCTGCATTTCAATTGATTTTTTCGTTCTTTCCAACTGCTTTACGATCTTTGTTTGGTTTTCATTATATGAGTTATCCATTTGTTCGATGGCAGCATTCATTTCATCCATTTGGTTTCTCATCAATTCGATCTGTAAATCAGTGCCAATTGAAATCATTTTAAAGCTGGAATGTGCCATGATAATTGCATCATAGTTTCCTATGGCAATCTTTGTTGTAAAAGCCATTCTACGTTGTTTTGACATATCTTTTTTTGTTGCCACCAAAACGTTGGCATTTGGATATAAACGCATAAAATCATTCGCCCACTGGGATACGATGTGGTTAGGTACAACATACAGAATCTTGTTTCTTAGCCCTAGACGCTTCATCTCCATTCCACTGGCAACCATTTCAAATGTTTTTCCTGCACCGACTTGCTGCCACAGCAATGTATTTGTATTCGTATCCATGATACGTGCAATCGCATTTTTCTGATATGGTTCAAGCTTGTAGGAAGGTGCCATTTCTGGAAAAGAAATGAATGAACCATCATAGACTCGGTTTCGGATATTGTTGAATCTACGGTTGTAAATGTCTACCAAATCTTTCTTTCGTTCATAGTCCTGATAAATCCAATCCTCAAACTCCTGTTCTAGATCTTCCGCAAGCTGTCGAGCCTGTGCTGTTCTTTCGGGATTGACTTCACTTTTTCGATGTATTTTCCCATCCTCATCTTCCTCCGTCCAGTAATTTCTAATCTCTGGCATTCTGGAATTAATAATATCTGTGAAAAGATCATATCCATTGTAATCCGGCTGGCTTTTCCAGAAGTCTACATTGTCTGTTTTCTGCACTCCCCAGTTTAGCGTTACCTCACTGTTGATGTTCCAACGACTAGGCTGTGTTGTAAAATATTTAGCCGAATATTCATCATAGTCGATTCTCATACGTGAATAATCATACCCAGACTCCTTAAAAATGTGACTACTGAATTCACGAATATATTCAATAGGAACCCATTGAGCACCTAACTGTACATGAATGTCCTCAGCCGACAAAGGTTCTGGTAAAACACTCTTTAATGCTTCGATATTGTTGTCAAAACCATATCTTTCTGCAATCTCAATCTTTTCATAGATATCTCCACTCAAATATTCATCCGCCATGAGTAATTTTCCAGACTCTGGCTGAATGAAGGCAATCTTTTTATCTAGCAGTTCCTTCTGTACGCTTTCTTCTGTCACAGAAAGCAGTGAACTCATGTATTCTAAATTTAAAGATGCATACGTATCTAAAGATACACGAACAGCATCTTCCAAACTTTCAACCGCTTTTATTTCACGTTTTGGTTGAATCGTTCTTTCTGAAAAAATTTGAGTTTTGCTTGCACGCTTTGTTTTGGTATCATAGTTTTCAAGTGAATCCAGCATAGCCAGACGAGGGTCGTTGTCTAAAAGATGGATGTTCGTTCTTTTATGGATAGGTCCATATTGCTTAACAAAATCATCATATAAAGCATTCAACTCTGCACGCTTTCCAAGGTAAAGAATCTCATCAACATCATTCACCTGCATACGAATTAATTCGTTGGCTGTATCGGCTAATTTGATAAGGCAAATTGCCTTAAGGCGGTCTGTTTCACTTTTGAACGATGCAATATCTTCATCTGGTTTGTTTGTAATCCCTACGGCATAGTAATAGTCAGCTTCTTTGAAATACAGTTTGTCATTCTCAACAAAAAACGCATTGACTGCCAGTTTTGAGTGCTGCACATCCATTGGAATAAACATTTGCTGTTCTTCTGATATTTGTTCTTCCTCATAGATTCCTTCAGGGAAATCATTAATGACAGCATCAAAATAATTCTGTAATGATTTATCTTTATCTGTTGTAACTTTCAGTACATAATTATTAAACTGTCCTTTTTCTTCAGAAACACGACCAAACACATGGTCTGAATGCATAACAAAATAATCATTCATCTGTCTGTGTTCTGTTACATATCGTCTTTGCGTGAATGATGCATCACGATTGACTTCCTTTTCATCGTTTCGTTTTAGAAAAACAATATCACACGCTACATCTGTATTTGCTCCGTTTTCATGGAACAAATTTGAAGGCAAACGCAATGCACCTAAAAAATCAGCTTTTTCATTGATGTAGGATAAAATGTCGCTCTTGCCATCCATAGTATCAGTTGATGTAATAAAAGCAACGATACCGCCATTCCGCACCTTTTTTAAAGCCTTGGCAAAGAAATAGTTGTGGATGTTCCAGTGATGTTCATTTAAATCACGTTCCTGCATATCATGCACTTGAAAAAAGCCAAATGGAACATTTGAAATAGCCAGATCAAAATAATTGTTTGGGTAGGAATTGCTTTCAAAGCCGGTATTTTCTACCTCTACCTTATCATAAAGGTATCCGCTTATCGTTGCACTCATGCTGTCAAGTTCTACACCACACAGTGTTGAGTCTGCATACATATCATTAGGCATTCGTCCAAAAAAGTTACCATTTCCCATACTGGTTTCTATAATCTTCCCATGATTGAATCCCATTCGTTCAAGAATTCGATAAATATTGTCGATTACATTCAGTGGTGTATAGAAGGATGTTAATGTTGATTCTTTTGCATTTGCATATTCATGCACTGTCAAAAGCTCCTTGATTTCCTTTCTTTCCAAAGTGTAATCCGTATCACTCTCGTTAAATACATGAGGACAGCCACCCCACCCTGAAAAACGTGCTAGTTTTTCTTTTTCTGGTAATGTAGCTGTCCTGTTTTCTTTCTGAAGCTGACGAACGATTTTTAAAGCTTCAATATTATATTGTATCTTTGTTCTTGTAGATAATCTTTCATCCCCTAGATGTACTCTCTCCAATACTTGGTTTGTAGTACTTTTAGAGTCGGAACCCACTGCCATGTTATTTCTCTGGCTTGACTCAAAAGCTGTTCCTTCTTCTGTAATTTTTCCATCCAGCTCAATTCCTGCGATACTGGATACGTTGTTTCCAATTCCTTCAACACCTGAGCGAAGTGTGAATTGATCTCCTGATAAAGCTGAAATTCCAGATTGCTCAACTGTTCTGGATCCCTCTCCTTCAAAATGGTATATAATAGATTGTTTTTTTCCTTCAGAAGTTTCACTACCTCTACTTGATTCATCATCCCCCATGCAGAGTTCAAATAAGCTGAGTTGCTCGAATCGATTGCTTTCATCCACATTCACACCTTTCTTTTTTATTTTCCTCATATATATTTTACCATGTATCCTTTCAAAAAATGCTAGAAAAATGTGCGAAAGCATATATACCTTCGCACATCGTCATTTAAAATTAAGGCAATCTGCCTTAAAGCTCGATATCCCCTTTTGAAAGATTATCATTATCCTCTTCCATATATCCTTCTTTAATTCGATCTGGAATATAAAAGCCACCTTTTGTGATGTTATAATAATATTCCTCCATAGCATCCTCGACTGTTTCATTTTCTAATTGAACAGTCGATAGAAAAAACGCACCATCCGCAGTCCAAATCTGTTTTACATTTTCATCAGGGTCCCTTAATAGCACATAATCATTATCACGATCAATCAGAATCTCATGTTCTTCCATCCAGTCTGGTCTTTCCACAGTCTGAGAATTCTTTGTATAGTCTGACAATCCGCATTTTTCTAAGAGCCAGGCAGGTAGAATTTCATCTTTATTCATGGAATTATAATGTTCCATTTCTTCATCTGATAAATATTTGCCTGTTGCAATCAGCCTTTCTATGCGTGAGCTAACATCTGCCCATGAGAAAGTTTTTGATTCAGAATCTTTAAATAATGATGCTGAATCTTTTGATGAAACACATACAGTCAATCCTTTTGAATCATGGTCAATGTAGCCTTTGTCTTGTTTTTTATTTTTAAAATCATAGGTTTGACCACCAATACCATATTCATTTTTAAGAAAAATTGCTTTGTCTTTTGCATTGACATTCATAGTTGTATACAGATGATAAATACGATATTTTCCATTCACAAAACCTGAACCAATTCTTAGAATATTGTTGATACTTCTGTCAGACCATGGACTAAAATCATTTGTATCTTCTTCATGGAAAACATCATCACTTACATCAAACAAATTGACTTCCGTATAATGTGGCTGTGATGTCGACACCTCATGACTTGGAGAAAGCGGTGTTTCTTTCACCTCTAAAGGAAGCGGAATCAAAACATCTTTCACCTGTTCATTAGAATGGATCACAAAATCATCATCTTTATTCAGTTCTAACGGATCACTCAAATAATTGTCCGTAATGTTCCAAGCATTCGTGTATTTCCCATCCTCGTCCACCATATCCTCAACATTGCATAGAATATCTTCTACACTTGGTAGTGTAGTTTCTTTTGCAGTGTCCAGTCCGGCTTTTAAAATACTGTCTTGTTTTATTCTGCAATTCTCAATAAAATGTTTCACTTTTGCCTTTCCTGCATCCGTCAGACTATATTCATTGCTACTGTATAGATCATGTTCCCATTCATCTTTGCATAGCCAGATTTCTTCATTATCAAATCCTTGTTCATATTCCAATCTTTCAAAAGCTTCATTCAGCATTACACGTGGATTTTGAATTTCATCTAAATTCTCATTCATCGCAATATCAGAAAGACGTTCCAATAAATCAGGCAATGAATAATCATGATCCAGCATCCACTGTAGCCTATATTTTTCGTACTCATTCATTTACAACATTGCTCCTTTTTTAAGGCAATCTGCCTTAAAGTTCCATTTCATTACTTTCCAGTTCTTGCGTTTTTGCATCCTTTTCATACTCATCCATCCAGATTTCTTCCTCATAGCTGTTTCCGTAATAGATGTTTTCAAAGGACTCCTGATAAGAATCCATTGCAAACTCACCTCTAGCAATGGTTTGACGATTTTCTAAGCCAACCATTAACACATCATCACTATCATGTAAATAGTATATATATTCAGTTGTTGCAAGTGTCGCCACATACAAATCATTGTATGCATCAAGTACTCGCATAGGAATTTGATAATCACCCATTGTTTCAACTTTATAAAACGGATCCTGAACAATACCGTTAATTTGATCGTTCACATAATTAAAATCAAAGCGTTTGTTCTGCTGTAAAATACCTGATACTGCATATCCACCTGCAAGTTCTGCATTTTCGCCCTGACGATAATCTTTATATTTGTAAAAACCTTCGTCACCTTTTTTCATCAATGTGCAGTTTTTAAATTCAGGGACTGGAAATTCTGTTAACACCACCTCGTCCCCTTCATCTACCAAGCATTTTTCTGACTTGGTTTCGACATCTCCATACAGCATATATTCCTGTATGTTGATATTATTTTCATCCCCTTCATTTACCTTGAAGTGTAGTAGTAAATCCATCTTTATTCTCCTTATCTTTAAAATTAAGGCAATCTGCCTTAAATCTCCATTTCCTGAATCTCCATTTCAACAGCGTTTACAAACAGACCTTGAATATCCTCACAATGTTCGACAAAATCTTTCAATTGATCTTTTCCTTCACATTTATTGACAAGTCTTGAAAGTTCGTAATCATCACAGATACCATCAAAAACTACTTCTGCAACATCCGATTCTTCAATCCCTTTTTCATAAACAAAGTCCGTTTCATCATAAATTTTATTTAAATTATTACTAATATTAAGAACATCAAGTTTAAACTCCTCATCACTAATCATCCTTTCGAGATTTGTGAATGGGTACTGCTTGTTAGGAAAAGTTGAATATCCTTCCTTTGCAAGCAACTCATTGAAATCATTTAATTTCATGTTTTGGTGAAGTCCATGACTAAAAACAAAATCAGCCACTGTCATCCCAATGAAAACACCATCCGGTTTTGTTTTACTATCCCATTTCAATGGAGCATCAATAATATCCTGTATTTTTAAATTTTCTCTCCGCTCATTTTCTTCAATGATATCCAATGCCATAGGCACGATTTCACGATCTAACAAAGATGCAAAATCATCATTCTGCATAAAGCTGTCATATGCCTGACAAACTTCTTCATCTGTTAAAGTGCGGGAAAGCATAGGTTCAATATCTCTACGCAACAAGTATTCAAACATTGCTTTCATAGGTATATCTGACTGCGTATGTTCGAGTACAGATGATTTGTATTTTCTTACACAATCCTCATAATTAGCAAAATACCCTTCCGAATTAGACCAAGTAGCTGATTCCGTATCCAGTCCCTTAACCACAACATAAGGTGTTGGTGAGCCAGTAGAAGTGCGATCTAAAATCGCAAAATTAGATTCTCCATCAAAAGCAAGGACATTAATATCAAATCCTTCTTTATCTTTGAATGTAATGTGATTCATTTTATATACCTCCTTAAGGCAAATTGCCTTAACTATAATTCCATTTCATCTGCATCTTTCTGTAAGTCATCAATTTCCAGTACATCTTTAACGACATCCTTGTACACATCATCTTGATTGTAAAGTGCTCGTTTATATCCAAACTCGCCATCTGCGTTGACTGCATTTTCAACTTGAGTTTTAAATAGAAAGTTGTTTTCCATATTATCCTTGATTCGTTCATATAAAGCTTCTTCAACTTCAGAAAGATGATTTAATACTTCATCATGAGTCTTTCCTGATATATCGCCATTGTTGTACAGCTCATCCATTTTTTCTTCTACTCGCATGACATCACGAGCTGTATCCACTGTTTCAAAATGTTCTCTTGTGAAATTGATTGTCTTATATTTCAATTCCCTTTTTAGCATTTCATCAAAAATATTGTCGACACGTTTGGCTTCCTCCACAGACAATTTACGTCCTGCTTCAGCTTCGGGAATAAAATCATTTTTAAAAAGTAATGCATTCTGATCGTTTTCATGTTCAATTTTCCAATCCAGATAATGGCTGATCGTATCAATGATATCTCCATTTTCACTTCCTATATCATATCTTCCGGAATAGACATAAGGTTCATCTTCGTTTTCCTTGTAAAGTGTGATTTCATAATCTGTTTTGTCATATCCAAGCATAGTATCCTTGAGATGGTCATTCATTCTTTTTAGCAATTCATTTGCTTCTGCAAAAGAAAGCTTATCTTCTGGGGCAATATTGCTTTCTTCTGAGTACTGAGCAACAGTCCCATTTTCTGACCAGTTGATTGCAATTTGAACATTAACTTTATTTTGCTCCTGCTGTGTCTGCATTTGTTCCATGTACGTATCAATTTTAGATGTTAGATCAAATGATGTACTTTTAATACACTTTAAATTCTGCTTTACATTCTCCAAGTCTGATGGCTCAGTCGATAATCCCCACGTAGCAACATACGGGAATGAATAGTCCGATGTATCAATACCTAAATGGCTGGATACGATATATGCGATCGATTCTGCCTGCACTTCTCTTTCATTTTTACTAAATTCGACATTCTCTTTCTGTTTGAGCTGATTTAGATTTTCCTCGCTGTAAACGATTGAATGTGCAATCTCGTGAATCATGGTCTTGATTGTCTGGACCTCACTCATGTTGGGTTGAATCTTGATTTCGTTTGTCAATGGATTATAGCAACCTTTTGCCGAACTTTCGAAAGCTTCGATTGTTATAGGCACTGGGCTGATCTCCATCAAAGCTTTTGTCAAAGCTTGATAATCCTTGACATTTCCTTCCAGTTCCTTCACCGGACTTAATTCAACCACTTCTTTTCCTTCAATCTGCTCTGTTTGAGATACATCGAATGTATATCCAATTTTAAATGTATGTTTTTTTACTACAACTTCTTCCTTTTTGAATTTTCCGTCATCGCCTAGTATTCGATTCCCATTTTCATCCAGAACATATTGATTTTCTTTTACTTTGATTTCAACAGGCATCCAAATCATCAAGCCTTTTTCACCTCTTTTGACCTGACGATTAAAATCCTGCTGCCACTTGTTATAGCCTGCAAGGTGAGTGGCACGAGGATTCTGTCCTAGAATCAGCAATGTGTTGTTCATGCTGTAATCGTGAAACTTTGACATTGTATCTAAAAGGGTTTTGAATCTGTCTGAATCTAGGTATTCATAAATCCCTTTATTCATCGTTTCAATAGCTTTATCTATAGTTTCCTGTCTTTTTTTATCTTCCTCTTCTTTTGACATTTTCTTCCAGTTTCTTGCCATAATTAACTCCTTTCAAAATTAAGGCAAATTGCCTTAACAAAAAAACTCTCAAGTCTTTAAACCTTAAGAGTTTATAAACATTCTTCTAAATCATCCTTTTCCAATTCATCCCCGTATAACATTTCTGTCATTTCCTTGACTTCCTGATTCTGGTTAACTTCTTTGTAGATGTAATCTTCATAATGTTTCATCGCCTGCTCACGTGAAAGCATATTATTAATCACTCTGCCATCCGGCAATGTAAGACATTCTTTATCCGCATCATATTCAATAGGATGCTGTTCGCACATCTCATCAAACAGAGTTTGACGAAGTTCATACCTTTCTTCTTCCATATCACAATAATCATCAAATTCGTATCCGCCATTGACACGATCCGAACCAACCGCAATACCAAAGTATTCTCCGTTCTCATCTTCATCCCACTCACATTCTGAATCGAGCACGTAGAAATCCCAGTTCATGTAATCGTAAATCTTGCTTAAATCCTCATCCGTAAGATTGATATCAAAACGCTCATTTGCAGTAAATCGTAGATCGTCTGTACTCACATAATAAAACCCTGTGGCTGTACGATCGTACACATACTCTAAAGTTTCATCCGCCAAGCAATGTAAAATCGCATCTTTTCTATCCTCATCCATTGTCATGTCTTTCATATCTGATTTCATTTCAACCATACCTATTTCGTCTTTGCGTAAATCATTCATGGTTTCCATTTCCTTTAATTTTGCTTCTACCTGACAAATACGTTCATCCAGAATCTTTTCATAATCTGTTGTCATCTTTTTAATATTTTCAACATTAATATTCTGATAGTTCATGCCTAGATACTTGTTGCGGTCAATAAGTCGACTCTCAGGTTCGCATATTCGCTCATACATTTTGATTTTATCTTTATACTCAACAAGGTCTTTTTCGTAATGTTCCTTGTAATAATTCATATCTTTCAAGAAGCAGTTTAAACTGCAACTTTCAAGATAGTATCCATTTTCGTATAGCTTCAGGTGATCCAATCTATCCTGTAAATAATCTATATGTTTATTAAATATCTCATTCACTTCGGGAGAAACACGTACAATAAAAAAATCTTTCAACATTTCCTTTGGAGGTTTAATAATTGTCTGCCATTCGTATCTGTAGTGTTCCAATTCCTTAGAACATTTGCTGATTTCTTTTTTCATTTCATGAAGCTTAAACTGGTCTGCTTCAAAAGCTTTTTTCAAAGGTGCCGTATCAACAAGTTCAAATGGTCTTGATTGATAGGTACTCCCTAAGCGATACGCATCCTTATTATGCTGATTTAAAATTTTATCCTTTACTTTTAATACTTCCATTACTGGATGTATGCTTTCTTCAAAATAAGGAAGTCCATTTTTCAGCATAATCAGATGTGACCTTAAATCCTGAAATGCTTTGTATTCACTTTCAGTGGGTACGCCTATTGTGGACTCCATCTTTCTTTGACTTCTTTTTAAAATACGAGCCATATACCATTTACCTTTCTAATAAAAACAGTTAAGGCAAATTGCCTTAACTATAATTCCATTTCATTCTTTCCAATCTCATCCTGATATTGTTCCAAACCATTTTCAAATTCTTCGCTCACAAAATCAAAATCATCTGGAGCATCTAAATACTGGTCAAACAATTCTTCCAGATGATAATGCAACTCATCATCGTCTGCATACAGATAAACTTGGTCACCTGCATCAAATTCATGTTTATTGATTGCACTCTTTAAAAGTGTATTTATATCGTGATCAGAAAGATTTGAATTGATTGCGTACAGCTCATCTTTAGTTTCATTCATTGCATACGAAACGCCATCTTTGATACAGTATGTTTCAAATGTACTCAACACATCTTCTGGAATATCCTTTTCTAAATGCAATATTGGCAATTCAACATTTTCTAGGGACATTTCCTTTTTCTGAATTTCATTTTCAGCTATCCGTTCAAAATTTTTAATAAATTCTGGATATGCTTTAACAAAGTGCTCATAAATAATTCCAGTACGCTTATTCTCGTCAATTGCATTAAATTCGACCATTCCATCTCCATTATGATATGAATATATACTCTGATGAGATATGATATGATTTTCCTTATTCAAATACATTTCTACAGATAAATAATTCCATTTCATTCCCCATTCTGGATCGTCGATTCTCATGCGTAAACATGGCATGGAAGCCATGCGACCACTGGCATTTCTTGTTCCAATACCGATTCGGTCCAAGTCTCGATCTTCCGTATAATCAGGTCCACCTTCCCATCTCGAATCTGGGCAAACATCTTTCCATTGTGGCATATTTTCAGTTGGATAATGACCAAGCGAATGTTTCCAATAATAATGTGGTTTTCCTAAAGCTGCGAATAAATCAAAAATTTCTTTCAATTCTTCAGCCTTGATCATATCGAAAAATTTATTCTGAGCCTTGTCACATCTTTCTTTCCAATATTTTTTTTCATTTTCTTTGTTTACCTCGTTCACATAATCCGTTTTAATTTTAGCCTGATTCGTTCTATCTAATAAAATATCCCATCTACTCATAAATTAATCTATCCTTTCTAAATAAAAACAGTTAAGGCAAATTGCCTTAACTATAATTCCAATTCATCTTCCTGTTGTTTTTCGCCTAGATCGAGTTCATCCTCGATCACTTCAAAATCATCTACTAATGGATCCAGATTCAAACCAGAGCCATTCTCCCACTTCACATGTACCAGCCCTGCATCATCCACCTGTTCGACAACACCACGTGTTCCGTCAGGTACAGGATGAGAAGGGTCCCGCATATGGTTGCATTGAATTACTGTTCCTTTTCCCAACATATCACGAACAGCACTGATGGAGATTGCGTAATGCGGATCAAATCGCTTAATGTAGTGTGAATCTACATTTTTTTCGAATTGCAGAACATCATCCAACAGTTTTTGAATCTTGTCATATTGTTCCAAATCGCCACCAGCACAAGTACTTTTATAATCTTCAAGGTCCGTGATGATATCGTCTGTATCTCCTGTAACTAATGCTTCATATACTGTGTGTTTTTGTGTGTCAATATCTATATCCCCACAATCCATAGCTTCATACGGGTCCATATCTTCAAAACATTCCATTAATCTGTCGCATAGACTATTCGCCTGTTTTGAAAGAGAAGCTGTCCACATCTGGTCTTTGTAAAGATCAATCATTTCATTGTTTATCCATACAGGCTTGTCCTGTTCGTCAAAACTTTCATAGATCATTTTCATTGCCTGTATGTGATTATCAAGATTATTGGTCAAGAGACAATTTTCACAACAATCTCCGCATCCTAAAAATTCTAGACATTCACATTGTAATTTTGAAAGAGTTTTATTTTTGTATTCATTACTCTGGTCAAGCACTTCATTCTTCAAGCTATTTTCAAATTCCATTTGAGCCATACGTTCAAACACTTCGTGGTACAGATAATTATCATGATAGTATTCCGCCTGCAAAGGTGACAACACATTGTTCACCTTTGTTCCATCTGGCAGCCATAAACATTCTGCCTTTGCATCGTATTTCATTGGATGTTTCTTTAAAAGGTCGGCGTATAACTGTTCCTTTTGATCGTATTCCGCTTGTTCCTTTTCCCACAAACCGGAAACCCCACCTTTCACTCGTCCATAACCTACTACTATATCTAATGCCTTCGATTCCAAAATGCCTGCATTATCATCTAAAGAAAGAAGATATTCATCCTTTGCAATCAGTGTTTTAAAGTTTTTGTAATGCTCATCCGTAAAGTCCATGTTGAATCTTTCTTTTGCTTCTTCCTGCAATTCTTCCATAAATACAATACGATTTCCATATTCACTTTGTGTGAATGTTTTCTGCATGGTTTCGTCAGCCAGACAGGCTACAACATCTTCTTTAAAATATGTTTTCTGTCCTCTTTTTAAAATACGAGTCATAAACTAATCAATCCTTTCCAAAAAAATAGTTAAGGCAAATTGCCTTAACTATTCCATGGCTCTTTCATCTTTATTCTGCTGATCCTGAAGCTGACCTGTCATCTCATCCATATCATCAATGAATTTACGGATATCTTTATATTCGACCTCATCATAATCTTCTTCTGAAACAGTATATTGAAATTCGCTGTTTGCGTTCATGGATTGAATATATGTTCTTTTCAATTCATCTGGTTCTACTTGCTTCATACTTCTGAATCGTTCATCTGTAGCTGTTTCCTTGATTCGGTTCACAACCAAATCCGATTTTGGTGAGTTTTCAAGAATATAGGTGATGTTCTTTACATCTTTCATGAATTCATATTTATCATTGTTTTCCTGATAATATTTAACCATATTATATAAAGTGGTAATGTCTTTTGAAGCAATTACACTTGCTTCTGTATCAATGCTTAAATAAGCCAACGCATTCATTGGTGAGTCGAAGATTATAATATCGCTTGCATGGTCTTGAATTTGTTTCCATCCAACTGATGTAAAAGAACCCGCAGCTTCGTGTTTGTACGGTGTATCTTTGATACCATATTCCAATGCAAAAGCTGGATTATTTTTTTCATCGTATCCAACAAATACTGCATTATGCATATTTTTGCTCATGTAAAGTGACTGATTTAAAATCAGAGTATCTATTACATTCCCTTCAAATGCCATTGTTTGTGTAAAATAATCCTTCATCTCATTAAAGTTACCACTTTCTCTATCAGGTAGACTGATTCCTGTATGCTTGTACACTGCATTTTTTGTATGAGAATATTCGTATAGAACAAGATTTCTTGGATCCCTTTCCATATAATATTGATTTACCTTTTCTCTGGCTTCCATAAAACTACAGTTTTCATAAAACTGCACAAAGTCATAGCAGTTCATCCCGTTTGTTGTTTTCGCATTATAGAAAACTAAGTTTTTCTGCAAATCAAAAATCAATGAAGGATGTTCATAACATACAAGGTATCTTGCATTATTTTTCTTTGAATATAATGTCAAACCATAAACATTGTCTGCAATTTCTGCCACAGACAATTGTCTGATATTTACAGCTAAATCTCTTAATTCGTTTTTTTCGTCCTTTGTATAAAATTTAACACTCATGATAGAGCCTCCTTATGTTGTTTTTTCTAATTCAATAAAAGAATTGTTTTGCAAATTATGCACACATCATATTTCGTAATAATAGTCAGCCAGTCTTTCTTCGGCTAGTTCTTCTTCATCTTTCGTAAAGCAATCTAGATCGACATCATCATAAATCTTGTTTATCACATCATCCCAAATACGATAGGATTCAATTTCATCCGCATTTTTAAGCTGTTCATTAATTTCCTGATGTTGTATTGAGTAGTGGAAAGCCTGTTTACTCAAAATTTCTGTTTTACTGTATTCCGCCATTATCAATTCATCAACATGATTGATCTGGTCCTGATCAAAATATACGTCCCTTATCTTTTCATTCTGTATATAGCCATAAAAATGACGGGATGGTACATTTTTGTTTATAAAATTGTATAACCCATCCTGTAATGGAATTTCTACATTTGCCATGTTACGTGTTATCGTATGCTCATAGCTTAACAGTCTTACATCCTGCACATCATCCGCTTGGATATTTCTGTAATCACCATTGCGTATCATGGACAGATAATCTTCGTATCTGTCCAAAGGTAATTTTGAAAATGTTTTATATAATTCCATAATTCTGCTTAGTGTTCAAACTGTCCTAATTCATTCAAGGTCAGCTGATCTTCCTTCTCATCCTGCGGAGATGGAGCATGGACTGTTCTCGCATATTCATTTTCAAGCTGAACACGTGTAGCTACATCATCAATCACCTGGTTTAAAATTGCAGGTGTAATAGGTTTAACGTAACCATAGTAGCGATACGTAAGTTCAAGTGAATTTTTTGTTCTTAATTCACATTGATTAAGGATATACTGAGATGCCTGCTTTCCATTGATACCAAAGCGTTGTAGATTTTTCACTTGATCGGGTGTTAAAAAAACACCCTTGTACATTTCAAATGCATCAGGGTGTTTTCCAATTTCTTCAATAACTTTTTTTGTTCGTTCATTCAGTGATAAATTGTTTTGGTTCTTCTTCAGGTACATCAGTCTTTCATACATCATGTCATAATCATCATAGGTCATCATACCGATACCTCCTTCCAAATAAAAAAAGATAAGCAGGGCAACAGGGAAGGTTGCAGATTAACCTACTTATCTTTTGTATAAAAATTGTGGATGATAATGTGTGTAATCCTTACAATTCCTCTACATTAGCATTATAACACATCAGAGAAACAAAAATGCTAGAAATTTGTGCGAACAATATTCACTTAATGCTCATAAAAAATGAGCAAAAATATGTAAACAACCTTTATATATCAAAAAAAGCATCCAAGACTCCGTTGATTTAAGACGGAGAGGGATGCTTTTTTGAATATCTACATAAGCCGTATACTTATGTCAATTCCAAAACATTATATCAACCAGATTATCATTTTTTTATATTCAGATAATCATGAGGTGTAATACTTAAAATTTTCGATTTTTCAAAGTCTTTTGTATTCCTTGTTAAAATATATTTAGCTTTTTGCCTTTCCGCAATTGCAGAAACAACAGCATCTTCAAAATCTGAAATGTCACTGGAAAGAGCTTTTTCAATATCTGCTCCCCTTGTATCTGATATCTTTATTAAATCTAAAAGATTTCTTATACATTCTTTTGCCTGTTCACTTCCAATATATTTTCTTGCAATATAGAATATGTCTGTGATTGCCGAAGCTGATACAATAATAGTATGATTATCAATACACTTATTTAGTGCATTATATGAATCTTCGAAAAACGGCTCTCTTTTACATAGAATATCTATAATCACATTTGTATCAACTAATATCTTCATTGCTTAGAAATCCTTTCGTTTTTTATATTTTCAATCTCTTTGTCAGTTAATGAAGGCAATATACCAACTAAATTATTTAATGATCTTTTCTTTGCCTGCTTTGGTGAAATAATACGTGCAATCTCTATTCCTTTATTTGTAATAATAATTTCTTCTTTGTTTGCCATAGTTAAATAATCACTAAGATGTGTTCTTAATTCTGTAGTATTGACTTTCATAGCAATCCCCTCCTGTACATTAATTATAATATAAATGTACATATGAAGCAACAATAATGTACATTCGTTCAATTAGTTTTTTTAAGGCAATTTGCCTTAATTTTGTAATTATCATTATTATTGGACCTCTTTATGTTATATTTTTTATTGGTATACAGGTATAATTTCATTATTTTATATATACTTTAAACAACTATCACAAATATTTAAAAGTAAGTATTCTAAAAAGTAAATATAGTAGTAATATCACAACTATATTAGCGACAATCTCAATAATTAATAGAACAAAATCTACTCCGTCTTTTTTTTCACCCTTCATCTCATCACCTTTCAACGTGGCAGTACTGCCATTTTTGTTTTACAAATTCAAAAGTGTATTATTTCTTTTTAACAAAGTAAAATGCTGTAATTAATTCCTGCATTGAAAGCAAAAACATAATACAAACGAAAATTTAAAAAGCGGAAAGAAGATAGAAACAAAATCATTTGCAGCCATGAAAGCAAACATTAACTGGATTCCTAAAGCCAATATAATTACTGAAACAACCACTTTAAAAATTATAGGCATATTTAAATCATCAACCGCAACATTTGCAACACTAAAACCACCTAAAAGAATAAACATTAAAAAGCCTGTAATACTCAATGAAAAAGATACTATATCTGTATTTGGAATATTCACACTTAATATTCTTCCTAGAGAATAAGCACCCATTTTCGAACACATTGAATTAATGTATTGGATACATTTAAATCTTCATTAAGTTCATCAGATTTTTTAGAAATTCTACGAACTATTGTGATATAGAATCCACAATACAATAAGAGAATCAATATTTCACAGATGACCATGACCATATAATTCTTTTTCAGTGTTAAAACACTCGCAAAAGCATCCTCTTCATTTACCATAACTATTAAAAAGGGATGATTCTGAATTAAACAGAAATCAACCCTTTCAATTAATTTAAGAAAATTTTTTATCTATAAAGATATATATAAAGACAAATAAGATTGCTAATACACTTCTAATTATGATAGGAATATTTAAACTTGAGAAATATTGAATTGATAAGAATAGAAATATTATATATTTTAATATATTCCAAATCTTAATCTTTTTATTGGAATCCACAATTATTTACTCCGAAAGCATAATTATAATCAAACCAAATTCCATCTGTAACATTATTTGCAGCAATTCCTAATGCTGCTGTTGCTGCTCCAATCGCTCCTGCAGCCCAACCTGAAGTTGCTAAAAACGCTAATGCTCCACCTAAGCCACCAACACCAACAGTTAGAGCAATTCTTAAATTACCTGCATCAATATAAACTCTTACAAAATTCCAATGAAATTCAATGTCATTTTTACCCCATGCCCTTGTCTGAACTCCACTTAAAATAGCCGTCTTAGTATTTGGATTAATTGTTAAATCATTTTCTCTAATAGCATTATTTGATTCCGTTAACATTTTTTTAACATTAACTAAATCATCATTCTCTAGATATACATTATCCGGAAGATTCAAGACATATTCATTATTTACAACTTCAATATAGCGATCCAACTCTTCATAATTCTGCGACTCAATTACTACTTTTTCCTTTGCACTTATCGGCATAATCGCTATAGAAAACACTGTCATAATTGATACTAATAAAGATAACAATTTTTTCATACTTTTGTCCTTTCATGAAATCTTTTTTAATTTTTCGCAAATATAAACTCTTTCTAAGCTAATGGTAATTATATAAATTACCTGACTAGCTTTTTTTTGATAACGTTATCTTCATCTTTGTTTTATAACATTTGTGTAATTTTGCAAGTCTTAATTTTATATCTTTTCTTGTTGATTTTCAAAAGCTTTGATATAATTTCTTTGAATGCAGAATAGTTTACTATGAGTTATACCCAATTAACAAAAAGAGAAAGTCAAGTCATGGATATTTTGTGGAAACATGATAAAAAAAGCCCATCAAATCATATAAAATGATTTGTATGGGCGCTTTTCATTTGCTAAGTCTTGTTTACATCTCTATTTAATTCTATACTTCAATTATAGACACTACTTATCATTCAAACATTCCAATTGAAACTCTATCATTATTAGATTGTGGTGTTCGAAACTTTGATTTCAATCATCCTATTAAAAGCATCTTCTTCGATAATATTGAATACATTCGAAAATTAGATGCTTCTGGTAAAGTTCGTCCTTGTATTTTAGACAATGTAGAACGTTCTCTTCTTTGCCACACATGTTATCTTGGTTTTGATCAGTTTGAATGTACGGATTGTGACAACTGGAATATTATCCCACATTCTTGTCATTCAAGATTCTGTAATGCCTGTGGTGTTAAATATGCCAAACAGCTTGCAGCCAAAGCCACTTCTTTTTGTCTTGACTGCCCTCATAAACACATTGTCTTTACTATTCCTGAAGAACTTAGAAACTGGTTCAGACAGGATCGTACTCGACTCAATCTTTTGTTTGTTGCAGCTAGAAATACAATATGTATACTAGTAAATAGATCATTATTAAAGAAACTGAAAACGAAACAATTAAGGAATACTCATTATATATTCAAAGATATTCCTATACGTAATGAATTTGGTATGATTGCCACTATACATAAACAAACGAACCTTTTAACTGTTCTCTCATTCTTTCATTTGAAAACTGTTCACTTCCCATGCTATATAAACTTCCATCCATACGATATTCTTTATAATCCAATTCAGACATATAATCATTTATTCTCTTTGTATATCCATAAATTTTAACTGTTGTATTCATGATATTTTCACCGAAATAACATTTCCTTATCTACATATATTATACCATGCTAGTATATACTAATCAAACGAAAAATGCTTTATATAAAAGAAAAATACAGACTACCTCTTTTTAGTCTGTATATCTTTGCGTATCAATTCCTTAATGTAACCCATCTTAGAATCAACCTTGTCTAGTTGTTCGATGATATCCTTATCATTATTGCAATTCAGCCTTATTAAGACTGTTTTTGTATATTTCTTATTATAATCGTTAATCAATTTAACCCGCTTTTGTTGTCTTGTTTCATCCATTCATTTGATCTCCCTGTTTGAAAACATTATACCATGTAAGTATATACTAAACAACAAAATTTAGTTAAGGCAATGTGCCTTAACATCTAGTGAACGATTATTGTTTCATCGTACTCTTCCAAAAAACCAGACAGCAATAATCTTCGATTTGAATTTAAACCATAATCCAGATCGCACGTTGATAAAGTAACCATAAGTGAATCTGTATCTATATCCTCGTTACAATAAAGTGCTTCATTTTTTAGTTTATTTAAGGTTTCCTGTCTTTCATCTCCAAAGTCTTTTACATAAAAAGTCGACTCGTTATCTGATTTTGAATAACAGAAAACATTACACTTATAGTTTTGCGCTGGTGTTAGTAAATAGAAATCTGGATGGCTGTCAAAAAATGATTTTGATGAAAAGTTCTTTAGTAAAGTAAACATTCCCCCACCCTGAACAGAATGTCCATAAATAGTATTGTTATCATCTGAGAAGTCTCTATTCGTATTGCAGTCTAGAAATGCTGAACCCATATAGTTGTATCCTTTGTAGATCGTATGATCTAAATAATAGGAGTTATTTGTCCCTTGCACTACAGGATATGATATAGCACAGTCTGGAACATATATCCAACCAACTATATCTTGATTGATAGCTTTTAATGAACCCCAGTCAGGAGCTAAAATCTGCTCTCCGTTCTCATCTTTTTTAACAACACATTCTTTTTTTAACTTGTCTGTCTGTAATTCAACTTCATTATCTTCATTGTATATCTGCCAAGCCTGATAGGCACAGAACCCACCAACGCATAAGCAAATTATCAATATGATTCCATAAATCCACTTTTTCATATTTCATTTCCCCTTTCACTCTATAAAAAAAGGCATCCAAGACTCCGTTGTTTTAAGACGGAGAGGGATGCCAGTTTGAATATATACATAAGCCGTATACTTATGTCAATTCCAGTTTAGTGTAGCATAACACGTAAGTCCTATAAGCACAAGCATACCCGCAAAAATAAAACCTGTTTTTATATTAAAATCCTTGTCACTTATACATAAGTGTGCCAACCATCCAAATGACAGTGCAACAGAACCTAAAAACAATAAATCTCTAAACAACATATCTATACATCCACTGTCTTTGATTCTTCATCAGCAGGCTTGAACTTATAACAATCATATTTCTCAGCCTTCTTTCTTTAAGGCAATTTGCCTTAACTTTGTAATTATCATTATTACTGGACCTCTTTATGTTATATTTTATGTATTGCAAGGAGGTAATATAAAATGCAATTCATTAAAACATTATTTGTAGCACTTATTCCATTGTTTATATCAATATATTTAAACCGCAAATATCAACTAGCTGATAAAGATAGAACAATTGTCGAAAAACAATTTGAAATCTATAATCTGCTATATCTAAATATTGCAAGAGATACATTAAATCAACCTATCAATGGTAATTTAGCAAAAACTAATATAATAAAGTTGATTAAAGAAATTCAAAAATCCACAACATTATGTAATTATTTAGGTCCAAAATTGTATGAATATTTATTATTCTGTAATTCAAATGGAATATCCAACAGCACACTTGGCAACATTCAACTTCAAATTGAGTCGGATTTAGAACAAATAAAATACAAACTTGGATATCCATGTAAATTGAAATACAAGAATAGATTAATAATAAGCCTTACAATACTATTTTCTTTGATATATATCGTTATCAATATTGTTAAAGAAATTAATGAAAACAATATATTATATCCACAAACCACGAAGCTACTTATATCATATGCTTGCTTCATATTATTCATAGTTTCATGCTATATATTTTGGATACTATTAAATAATTGGATCTTTATAAAAAAATACGTTGAATGGGTTAAAACATATGCAAAAAACAAAACAGAAAAATAAACATTGCTATTAAAAAAGAGATAAAACCAACAATTAATAATATAGTTTTAAAATTCATAAATCTGTCGTCAAAAAAGATATGTAAAAACCCAAACAGTGCTATACATCCCATTGCACTATACAAAAAGTAAATTACAGGCAACATTTTCTATTACACCTCAGAAACTACTTTCTCATCAGCAGGTTTGAATTTATACTGCTGTATCTTCTCACCATTTTCATAATAAATGGTGTTTTTTCTTTTTGTATTTTTATATTTCAATTTTTTCACATTCACTTTTGAATCATCGGCACTGGTATTTGTTATATTCAATCCACTGTCCATAGAATATAAACTTAAATCTGATAGCAACGAACTTTCCAACACAGAACCATTCGGTACTGCAAATACTACATCAGGATACATAGCTTTAAATGCCTGCAAGGTAGTTCGGTAAATATGAATATATCCATTATCACCATTGCTCAGCGTATAATTCCCTTCGCTGATCCACAGATTTGTTCCGTCAAAGGCTTCAACGAAACCAACATGACCATATTGAGGATAAAGCGTGTTTACCTGAGCCGAGAACACAGCACCTCCGCTTGGTGTACTGCTCAAACTAAATTTATCGCCATGAGCAGCAACTATCTCTCTGGCATTATCTTTTCCGTTTCCAAATGTACCACTTGAAAAACCGTACACCTGATAAAATCTAGACCATGCATAATACGTACACTGTGGCATTGCAAATGGATTGCCCACCAAAATAAATTTACTCCAATCCTTTGTCAGCAACGATTCATATTTCAGTGCGTTTTTAACCGAACTGATATAACCAGTTGCCACAGTTTGATTAGTTGAAATGTCAACCTTTTCATTTCCTTCATTCTTATCAGGAATAATTGTGATCGTTCCTGTTGATGTTTCAGGTTTGTCAGGCTTTTCTGTGCTTTCCGTTTGATCGGTGTTGTCAGGATTTGATGTATCTGGTTTATCAGTTGTACCGCCATCCTCTTTAGGTGGCTGTGGCTCAGGTGTTGGAGCTGGAGTCACTGGTTCTGTTGGTTCAGATGGTTTTGGATCAGGAGTTACTTCCGTATCATTACCATCTGTAGTAGGTGGAGTTTCAACCTGCATATTACATACATGGCTTGCATCCACAATCGTTCCATCTTCGTTATATTCGACATTACCGATGTAATACGTGTTGTGATCTGTATTAATTCTGTTTTCATCCGCTTTGACAGTGGATGTCATTCCAGAAAGAATCAATGTACCTGTAAGTATACAGGCAGATAATTTATTTAAAGTGCGCATTTTTCGACCTTCTTTCTTTAAGGCAATTTGCCTTAATTAATGTGGTAAAATATATGGTAACGGAGGTGCCATATATTTATGCTTTATGATTATAATCAAACAAAAAACAATTTTTTTGATTCATTATATACAACAAACAACCATACAATTCAAATTATTTTAAATTGTATGGAGAATACATTAATTAACAAAAATAATAATAAAATCTATAAAATTATGATTTCACGTTATTTTCAAATGTGGCGATCAATATTTTACAAATATAATTCCAATGATATTTCTAATGAAATAGATAAATGGCTTAAAGATTTAACCGATCCTAGAATAAAATATGAAACATTTTCTTATCCTATAATTTTTGGGAACATTCAAATTTATTCTTGCTTTGATATTGAATACATAAAAAAATCACATCAAAAATTTCATAAAGTAGAAATATGTCAATTACTACAATCTCTTGATGAAAACGAAATTCCTGACAATATTGATGAATATGACTCAACTTGTCTAAATGGTTTTCCTTTAGCAGTCGTAGAATCAGTTCAAAAACCAAAACCATATAAAATCATAGATGGTAATCACCGCTTCTATTTCATAAATAAACAAGATATTAAAGACTATCCAGTCAATGTTATTCATCTTTCTTCTCTTACAGAAGAAATGTTTATCAACAAATTCAACTTTTGCATTTACTTGTTTTATAATTTAATAAACTACTTTAATGATTGTAATAATTTATTATCCATGATTTTTGAATTTAAAAAATGTAAAAAGATTCTTATATCATTCAATCTTTTATAACTTTGTAGATTTTTCTTGCTTTTCCTTTTCCAGATATTCCAATACATTCAATCGGAACTGAATGGATATTTTTTAAAAGTACTCCTATATTTAAATATACAGTTCCTTTAATTAACACTAAACTGCCTTGACATGAACCTGTTATTTCATTGTTTCTATTGAAATTAGGGTTGCATATATTCTTTTCAACTTTATCAATTTGATGTTTCATACAGTATTTTTTAAAATGTAATATTAACGTATTGTTTTTATCAATTGTCCAAGCTTTAATTAAATAAACAAATAGATATTTTTTTATGACTATATGAACAGTATATTCATTTTTCATCCGATCACCTTCCTACGTGGCAGCACTGCCATGTTTTTTTATTCAAACAATTTTTCATGAATATCAACCTTCTTTCTTTAAGGCAGATTGCCTTAATTTTCTAATTTACGTCCAATTAGTTCATCTAATGAGATATTAAAGTAATCTGCAATTCTTATTAAGGTGCTGATTCTTGGATCTTTCTTTTTACCATTTTCAATATCACTGATTTCGCCACTAGACATATTTATTTCTTTGCCCAATTTATCCATTGACAAATTGTTGGTTTTTCGTAATTCTTTTAATTTTGTTTTCATAATTTCCTTTCTGAAGCTCGCAATAGCGAGTATAATAGTATTTGATTAAAGGAGGTTTTTATGGCACATTTTCCCTCAATAATTCCATGGATAAATGATATGCTTGATAAAGATGTTGACAGAGATCATTTTTATACAACATTTGCAACCATTCGCTTCGATGTCTTAGTTTGTCTCGATACAGAACCTTATGAAATGCTTATTGGAGCACGTGGTTTAAACTGGGCTTGTACATTGACCATTTCACAAAACTTTGAAATGCAGATGGATGATTATGATTTTTATTCATTAAAAGATAAAATCAGTCCTTATTTAAAACATAATGGCAATCAAAAATTTGGCTCTTATATCTTTTTGAAATATTTATGCGAACATTCTCCTAATAAATATCGTAAAAAAATAATTAATCCATCTATAGTGCGTTTATGTGCTCCACACAAAGCTACAAATATTAATGAACCTGATCGTACAGTTTTTTATCGTTGGATGCCCCAATCTGATACTGGTAGAACAGCAAGAAACTATGAGAAAACTGAGTTTTACTTTGGTAAAAACGTTGCGGATTATTGCAGAGAACACAATATTTCATCTCAATGGATTACGGAAGAACAAGCGAAAAATATGAATATCAAAATCAATCTAAAAAATCCTTGGGACTAATGCCTAATTTTCTTCCACAGAATGGGCAATATAAAATATCAATTTTTATATATATCGAAGATTCAACATCATCTGGATTCATTAGTTTATTTAATCTTTTGGGTGATTCAACAATCATTGAAGCGGGATGCTCTATAAAATAATCTTCATAATCTTTATTTTGCTCAAAATCGCTTTTGAGCAACTCATTTATTTGACATTCAAACATTGGCGGAGGATCTATAAGTCCGTTATCAGAACCATCTATATTAGAAATGACGTTCGATTTTTTTATTACTTGTTTTTCACAATACTTACACATATAGGTATTCCTTTCTAAGTGGCAGCACTGCCATTTTTTCTTTTTTTTAAGGCAGATTGCCTTAATTTATGTTGATCTGATTTACCGAAAATTCTATGCTGTCCTGACATAGTTTTCCCAATCATCATTTTTTTAGAAAGTTTGTATTTTTTTAACTCAATTGAATTTACATACAAATTAACACTACTCTTTTCTTGTCGAATGAATCCATTTGTAAAGATTAGATTATTTCCTATAATCAATTGATTTCCCTGCTCTAGATCACGGATAGTTTTTTTTCGCAATATACGCTTAAAATAAATAATTGAAATATCGTTTAAGAAATATTGATTAATTATGCGTGCTTCTATAAAGTAACCAATTAATCTTTTCTTAATAGAAACAATTAGTTGAACATTATCTTTGGGACTCATCAACAACACTCCTTCCTACGTGGCAGTACTGCCATTTCTTTATCTATGAACTATCTCACTCACAGTTTTCTAATATTTCATATTCAAACCATTCTAATTTTTTACAACATTTCGTTAGCACTTATCATAGCCAACCTGGCTCCTTACACTGTTCACATATTCTAAATCGGACAAAAACTCTTTCATCAAAACGATTCGATTGGCCTTTCTTTCTACAATTCTGTGTAAACTACATATCCTACTATTATCAACTTCGGATAAGCAATCCGATTCTTTTAAAACATTCTCCAATGCACCTTTATACTTTTTTAAATTTTTTGTTTCATCTTCAATTTCTAAAGTGTATCTTTCGATTAGAGATTGAAGTCTTTCTTCAATCATTTGTAACTCCAACATTTCCTGACGTACTTCTTCATCTTTCTTTTCCATAATCATCACCTGATCTTTTTTTAAGGCAAACTGCCTTAGCCTAAATCGGCAACCTGTTCCTCAAAGATTTTAAGTGCAACATCATAAGAATCTCCAAAACCATAGGAATGAATTTCGCCATTTGCATTTATGTATACTACATAATCAAACAATGTATCATCAGGATACATTCTAGATACAAGACTTACACAGCCTTGCCTTTTTAATTCCACTTCTTTAAACCTTGCCATAATCAATCTCCCTTATTTCCATTTTCATCATCTGACTCATCTGTTTTTAACATCTGATGTACGTGCATACCATATCTAGTCATTTTTCCACCAAGAAATGATATCCATTTGTAGAGTGCAGCCATGCATAGAGCAAGGACTAAAAGTAGTCCTGCTCCTGCCATGACAACCATTATAAAATCTTGATTTATTCTCATTTCATTTCCCCATTGTCATCAAATCCAAGGATATTTAAAATGCTGTAAAAATCATCCGTCTTTTTAGATTTATCTGAAAACTGGAAGCACAACCATCCTTTTTCGATTTTCACAGAGCGACCCATTGTTTCTTTCAGATTTTTGACAATTCGCTTGCGATCTTCCTTATCTGCACTCGATTCGGTATCTTCTATAACTGGCTCAGTCATATTGGCATCAATGACCAGCTGTTCAATTTCATCCTTCTCAATTTCGTCGGGATCTTTACGTACACGTTCATACCCTTCAATCTCATGGATAAATTTCTCAACCTTTTTTTCACCGATTCGATTTCCCAATCGCTGAGCAATCCATTTACGTTTCTGTATACCTTTAGGCTTTTCGCCTGCTTCAGCTTTTCCGTTCCAAACTTTCAAATACAGTTCAACTTTCCGTTTGTAATCTTCGTCCTGCAAAGGTCTTACTTCATTCAGTAACAGAATCATTTCCAATTCCTTTGTTTCATTTTCTGGATCTGGTAAAACAATTACTGGCACCATTTTCTGAGCATCTGGATACAATTCTGCATTTCTTAACAATGCATCAAGGCGGAAGTGCCCGCCAAGAAGCATATATTTCTTGTCACTGCCATGACGATGTGATTTATTGCGATAGACATGTAGTGGTGTATACACCATACCTTGTTCGTGAATTTTCTCAGCATTTTCGATTTTATCTTCTTCTGAATCATTTGCATCATTCAATGGGTTGAAATCAATCTCGTAGATCGAAACATTTTTTGTTGGTAATTCCTTTGTACGATCTACAAAACTGTCCACTGTGTTATATCCATTGTCGTTGAATCCAATCATTAAATCTTCAAAACTTGCCATAATTTTCTACCCCCTTAATTAGTCCTTATTCTCCAGTAATGCGATAATTTCTTCACCTAGTGATTTATAGGCATTACCTACGTTTGTATTTGTCAACACAACCTGTCTGTTCATCATACTTGCATCCTGTGTTGGCTTTTTCTGATACGGAATAATTGTTTGAAATATCATGTCATCCATGTGTTTTCTAAACCATGGAATTAAGTTTTTTTCTGTCTTTCCACGAGGTGAAACCATCGTGAATAGAACTTTTAAATCAACATTCTTCTTGTTTCTCTTTGCAATCGTAATTGTATTTTTAAGAGAAACAATCATTCCCTTAATAGATTTTCTATCAAGTTTCACTGGAATGATGTTTAAGTCACTGGCTAGTAAGGTGTTTGTACTTACTAAAGTCTGAGCTGGTGAATTATCAATCAGAATGTAGTCATATCTGTCCTGCACATTTTCAAATGCACATACTAGGCGATCTACCGCAGAACGAGTTCTATCATCTGATAAATTCTTGTCCGCTTGGCACAATCGAATCGAAGCCGGCAATAAACTTACGTTCATGTGTTCCGTAGGTACGATTACATCTTCAATCATGTCTGGATCGTCTAAAACCTCACATAGATCACTGGCAACATTTTCAATCAAGCATTCATCCAAAACATTGATAAAGTTTGTTCCACTTTCGATTTTTTCATCCATTGTCTGTAATTCCTTGATTGTCAAAGGCTGTCCTTTTGCACCAATACAGTCAGTCGCACTGGCTTGCATATCGGCATCCACAATCAATACTTTTTTGCCCTGCATACCAAAGTAAGTTGCCAATTCAATGGCTGTCGTAGATTTTCCAACACCTCCTGATACATTTGAAATGTTAATAATTTTTGCAGTTTTGTTCATTTTAATTTCCCCCTGTTTTTCTAATCTGCATATGCAATTAGGCTTTCCATTGATAAACCATAGCCTAATAAAGCACGTTTATAATCTTCGTAAGGTTTTCCAAACGAATAAGCACATCCTGACTGTAGATTTCTTCGTTTTAAGCAAAGTAAATGTACGCAGTACAGTATCTGCTTTGATAAAACATCCATTCTCGACAAAATTTCGAGATCATGTTTTAAAACATCGTCATATGGTGTTGAACAATTGATTGTCAACAAGTCCATAAAATCTGTATCCTCGTCGATCTCATATAGAGGAACTTTTTTGATTTGGTAATACCCTGCTTTGATATACTTCGTAAGAGTATCCAAATGCTTTTTTGTTAATGCTTTGGTTTGTTCGTAGTTAATCTTCAACATACCTATCATCCTTTCATTTCACACATTTAATCTAATCCACAAGTAAGCCAAGTCCCATTGCAAAATTCTTAAGTGCCTGGACATATAATCGTTGCATATATCGTTCTGTCAGTTTTCCATCTGATGTCAGGCTTTTATACGAAAAGCCTAATATACCATGTCCAATCAGAACTCTAGCTTCGTTTGGTAACATTTTGTTTATCACACGAAATGCCTGTTGTAGTGCAATAATCACTTCTTCGTTTTTAGAAATTCGATGAATCATTTTGTGCTGATAATCCTCTCTTGAATCCGAACTTACGGAAACAATCGAACTAGATACTTGAATGGAATCAGTTAAAAAATCATCCTGATTTCTCAAATCTAGTTGCAAACCTGAGAATTTCCAGAGTGGTGAAATATTGTTTTTGTTCATGAAAAACTCACGATTGTCAAATGTTATCCCTTCACTAGTCGTAACTTTGATGATATATTCTCCACCTCGGAATTTCCCTCTCAGATCGAATTCAATAAAATCTTTGATTTCAGTCCATACACCCCTTCCTTTGCACACATTCCTCATCTCCTTCTACTTTCTAAATTTGCTATACTTTGGCTTTTAATTTTTCTACTAATTGCTGATCCTGCATGAGCATTGTTAGCTCGGCCAACTCCCCATTGTTCAGGTCGGCTAATGAGCGACTGTCATCTGGCTTTTTGTACATTTCCCAAAATGCGGATCGTGATAATGCAGCTTCGCTGTTAGACGAGCCAGTTCCAAATAAATTTATAAAATCATCCTGTGAAAAGCTTTGATTGAAAATATCATCTAACTCATCAGAATCATTGTGATTCATTTCATCTTTTTTTCCTTGTTGTTGTAGTATTTCTGAAACAGATGATGACACTACATCATTTGCAACATTTACTTTTTCTTCTTCCTGTTTTTCTTCGGCCATTTCTTCTTCCTCTGATTTGTTCTTGTTTAGTTTTGCTCCCTCATAATTTAGTTGAACATTCATCAATGTAACTAAAAGATACTGTTTCATATTTCTGATTTCTTTCTTTGGATTTTTTTTCAAACACTCCAGTAAATATTCGATGTGATTGAAATCCAATGTTTCAAAACATTCATGCACTTCGTCTGAACTATATTTGAAATTCTTAGATGTGATTGATGCGTCCTCAGACAACAGCTTTTCAGCAATGACTCTGCTAATCAATCTTAATAGCTGTTCATCATCTGGATGTTCTTTAAGTAGAAACTCAAACCCAATCTGACTTTGAATTTTACCAATCACAGAACTTGCACTGCGGTTTTCTTTTTCTTTAGATAGATTTTCTTTTTTATATCTTTCTATCTTTCTTTCTATCTTAGTTTGTGGTGGATTTTCCGTATGCGGTTTTTCCGCCTGCGGTTTATTTAAAGGGTTTTGACCGTGTGTGGATTTTCCGCCTACGGTTGCGGTTTTTACCGTGTGCGGTTTTTCCGCCTGCGGTGTTTTTTCGCCATGTGCGGATTTTCCGCCTACGGTGTTTTCGACCGTAATTGGGTTTTCCGACTCCGGCATATCATCTACTTTTAGAAAGAATGGATTATCTTCCGGAGATTCAAAAATATACCATTTTGTTGTTCCAAAACTTCCATTTTCATTTCTTCCCTGCATGATATGTAAGTAGCCATTATCTTTCAATTCCTTGACTGTAGATTTCACCAAATCACGCCCACCTTTTATTTGAGTGGCTAATCCATTCACTGAAATTTTCCAATTCTCATTACGTGATTTTAAAAGGAATATTTTTCCTAAAATTCCCCATGCTTTAGGTGACAGATTTAGATCATCATAATACCGAATAGGAAGTGTCCCGTATCTATTCACCGCTGAAACCACTTCAATCTCAGCTCCATCAAATTTAAAATAATCCATATGCCATTCTCCTTTTCCTCCAATTACCTTTTCATCGCCATTTTTCCAAAAAATAAAACCGACAAGATCTAGAAACTCGTTCTATTTCCTGTCGGTTATGTATAGTATTTTATTTTTTAAAATTGAAATTTTTTTGAAATTAGTTCGATCGTACAAATATATATGGTGCCAGTTTGAAACTCAAAGTTCTGAATTTACTTTATATAAAGGAATTCAGAACTTTTTTATTTATAAGAAACTATTTTTTGGCAAACAATTTGGCAAACTTTTTTATAATCATGGAGAATCAAAACTATATAGTTTATTAAATATTCCCCTTTATTCTCTAAACACATCAATCATATCCACAAACCATTGTAAATTCTCTGAATTAAAACCATGTCCATCATGAACTGCGATATAGAGTCTTCCATCCTCATTCAAGTTTATTGAAAATTTACGATTTGATAAAGCCATAATTCTTTCTAATCGATTTGAATTTAATATTTCAAGAACTAATTTCTCATCTCCACAACGCAAATTAAACTTCTTATCAAATGTCTCATTTCCAATTTTACTACTTTGTTTATCCATTAAACTACGAGGATATATAGTTAGCCATGTATTAAAACTTTGGTCAAGATCACACAACATCCATTCTCCCGTATAAACTGTATTTCCATTCTTTTCCCATAACCCAGTCTCATCACGCAAGACCTCGGTCACATCTGTAAGTTTTAAGGTACAAAACTCTACGTCTAGGCCTTTATATCTAGCTTGTACATATCCACTACCTCTACAATAATCATGTTTAGGCAAAGGAATATTTGTATCACTAACATTAAGCATATGAGTATTTGGATTAAATTGCACATCCTCAAAGAATTCTTTTATAATCACATCCATACTAGATGTAGTACTTTCCTCTTTATCCTTGATCATCTGTCCTAAGCCAAGAATCACACATCCAACAATGACCAAAACAAGATTACCACCAAACACAATACCCACTATCGCAATCAACAATCCTAGTATTGACAACAATCTTTTACCCATACCATTCACTCCCATATTAACAAGCCCACAAATACATCTCAAACAATTCACTAAATTTCCCAGAATATAGACAAAGAAGGCCAATGATCACTGGCCTTCATTCATTAATTTCTCTTTTTCTTAAATACAGTTAATACCAACACAAATCCACTCATCAATAGTAAACTCAACCATTGATTCATATTGTCTGA
>NZ_JANFYN010000079.1 GCF_024460475.1 Holdemanella sp. MSK.7.32
CTTGTGTTTCAATGCCTTCTGCAATGAGTTTCAATCCCATTTCATCACAATACTCTACCAATAGCTTCATCATACTTTGTTTAGACTTACTTAAATGAATATTACGTACTAATTCAATATCGGCCTTTAAATAATTGGGCGTTGTATTCACAACACGATTTAATCCAGAATACCCAGCTCCAACATCATCTAAAGCAATCTGATACCCTTGATCAATATAGTGATTCATAATGGATTGAAGCAACACATAGTTTTCAATGTCAGTTCTTTCCGTAATTTCAAAGACAATGTCTTCATTTAATAAACCAAACTTTTCTAATTTTCGATTGGTAAAAAGAGAAATAAAGTTAGAATCTTGAAAAATCTGTCCATCCACATTTAAGAATATTTTTGTTCCCAAAGGCTTATTCACGGATGCCTCTAAAGCTTTATCTCGACAAAGCTTCTCTAGTTTCCATACATAGCCATATGCTTCAGCTACTTTAAATAATTCTTCTATATTCATGTACAATTCTTTATTTCCAATCCGACTTAACGATTCATAGGCTACGACTTGACATGTTTCTAAATCTGCAATGGGTTGAAACACAGGATAAATAGCTTTTGTATCTAAAATCGTCAATAGTGCTTGTTTTTTCTTGTTCACGATTATGAGATTACCAAAGATTTATTAATGAATATACAAACTGAAATTAATTCTTTGTAAAATATGATACACTATTCTTAAGCATAGACACACTTAAAGGAAAATAATATTATGAAAACAATTCAAAGAACACTCAGGATTTTTATAATCCTTTTTTCCATGCTTATTTCACCGGTTCAGGTAAAGGAAAACACATCATCAAACTGGATGGAAAAGATTAGTGATGAAACAAAACTGAGTGCAATGTCGATTCCAGGTACACATGATTCAGCCACACAATATGTTAGTTTGAGTCCAATCTTTCAATGTCAAGATACAGACATTAAAACACAACTAGAAAATGGCTATCGCTATTTAGATATACGCTTGGTTTTAAAGAAAGATAATTTTATCTTGAAACACAACTTTGCCAAGTGTAAAAAAGAAAGATCTATATTTTCTACACCACTCACTTTAGATGATGTATTAGAGGATATTTATACTTTTCTAGACAAACATCCATCTGAAACCGTTATTTTTTGTGCGAAGAAAGAAAATAGGGGTATTTAAAGGAATATGATTGGCTGAAAAAGAATTATGGAATCCTCATTGTTGATTTTGCAGATCAAGAATTAGCGCACAAAATTTATTCAACAAATTAAAAGAGTCAAAGCATTTTATTTCGCTTTGACTTTCTTTTGTCTTAATATCTCAAAACTAAATACAGCTGCAGCACTCGCTGAATCTAGAGCATTTCTAAAATCTCTTCCATATTCTACGACTATATTTTGTTTGGAAGCTGCCGTAATGGTTGAGCTAAGGCCTCTTAAAGCTCCTCCTAGACACAAACAAAAATCCGATTCAAACGTATAGTCATAGAGTCCTACGGCATCTTTTCTGTGTGCACAAAGAATTGGAAGGTTATTCTTTTTACAATAGTCTACTAATTCTTCATCTGAATCTACAAAATAGATTGGTAGTTTTTCATAGGCACCGGCACTGGCCTTTAAAATGGTTTGTTCGGCAAAGCTCCAGTCTCGTTTTGGAAGAATCATCACATCACATCCAGATGCATAGAGAGTTCTTGAAATACTTCCCAAATTATATGGATCTTCTACGCCGTCGATGTAACAAAGAAATCCATGGACATGTGTTTCAATAAGTTGAGGAATCTGTTTTTCTTCAGCTATGAGTAAAATACCACCATGTGTTTTTCCAGTTGCGAGTTCATTGATTTCATCACGCGAACAGAAAACAACTTCACAACCACGACTTTTGGCAATTTTAGCCAAATATCTTGTATCTTTTGTATTTTTTTTCTTATCAATATATAGTTTTTTACAATCACGAGACCCTGCTTCTAATAGGGCTTTGCAGGAAATGGCCCCTTCAAATATTTTTTCCATACGACTATTATAATGGCTTTTATAATTTTTTTCTAGATGCTATTATATATGGTATGGAAGGAGTCTTACTTAAATGCATTTTAAATTAACCCAAGAAATGAAGCAGCGAATCATCGTTTATTCTACGTCTTTCATTATCGCAATCTTATTTTTTACAATATTGAATAAGTTTAAAGACATTAAACGAGCCATTCAGTTTATAATAACGATACTATTTCCTTTCCTTCTAGGAATTGGATTGGCGTTTATATTAAACAATCCGCAAAAATGGGTTGAAGATAAGTTACTACAGAATATTCCAATGCATAAAAACCACAAAAGAATACTATCAACTGCTCTTGTGTTTATATTGACCATTGGATTCTTGATCTTATTTTTCTCCATTATAATTCCGAATACGATTGATTCTGTGCGACAATTTTCTAAAAACATTGCGGTTTATTCCGATACTTTAATTGGATACACAAAAGATTTTGCGTATAAATTAAACATTTCAGAAAAACAAGTTGAACAAATGTTGATCAATTTTGACGTCACAAAGAAAATCACAAGTGTAGTCACTGAATCGATTCCTAAAATCGCTTCTTACTCTTATGGATTTGTGAAAGGATTCATTAACTTGATTTTAGCTTTCGTTTCCGCATTTTATATCTTATTGGACCGTGAAAAACTTGTTAAGGGCATAAAAAAGTTAAATTACTCATTATTTGATAAAAACTTTGCGAACTACTTAACTCTTTGGACAAATGACGCGAAGACTGTATTTGAACAATATATCGTAGGAAATATCATTGACTCATTTATTGTCGGTGTTATCTGTTACTTTGGTGCCTTAGTATTAAAACTACCCTACGCAAGTATGATTGCCCTGATTATCGGTGTCACAAACGTCATTCCCGTCTTTGGACCATTCTTAGGCGCTATTCCCGTCATCATTATCTTATGTTTGATTGACCCATTCTCAGCCTTGATTTTTGCAATCTTTATCTTCATCCTTCAACAATGCGATGGAAACATTATTAAACCAATTGTTCTTGGAGATAAACTAGGAATGTCAGGCTTCTGGATTTTATTCTCAGTTACTATTGGTGGTGCATTATTTGGCGTTGTTGGTATGTTTTTAGGTGTTCCAATCTTTGCGCTAATCTATGCAGGTGTACATGATTATATTCAAGTTCGATTAAGAAACAAAAAAATCACAATCAACGATAGAGCAGGAACTATTGATTAGTTTCCTGCTTTTTACGTGCAATTTTTGAAAAAATGTGTATACTTATGTAAGTTAGGAGGAACTACCTTTGAATTTTATAGACATTATTTTAGATACAATACACGATACATGGGCTATGCTCCCCTTATTGTATATTACTTATTGTATATTAGAAGTTTTCGAAAGAAAGAATACGCAAGACGATAGACTCTTCTTTGGACTACAAAGACTTGGACCTATTTTAGGCGCATTAGTAGGATTGATTCCCCAATGTGGATTTAGTATTCTAGCCGCTATGTTGTTTGTCCAAAATAACATTACATTAGGAACACTTGTTAGTGTTATGATTGCGACAAGTGATGAAGCCATTCCAATCCTTATTAGTAATCCTAAGATGTATTCATCTTTACTTGGTATTTTAGGATTAAAATTAGTTATCGCAATCGTTGTTGGATTATTTACTGATCATGTACTATTTCGCAATCAAAAAATCCTCCGCTTCGAAGATATGGAAGAAGAGGATTATGACGATGAAGAATACGAGGAAGAAGAAAGTTCAGGATCAAGCTGTCCATGTTGCTATCCTGAATATCCATTATGGATCAGTGCCTTATTAAGATCTTTAAAAATCTATGTATTCATCTTTATTACTAGCTTTGTATTAACCTTATTAATGGAGTTGATTGGAGAAAAAACATTATCTATGATCTTGCTTCAAGATAATTTATTCCAGCCAATCATTGCCGCACTATTCGGCTTTATTCCTAACTGTGCAGCTACAGTTGTTCTAACGCAGCTTTATACAGCTGGTGAATTATCCTTTGGATCCTTACTTGCAGGACTTGTCACAAATGCAGGGCTTGGTTTAATTGTGATGATTCGTTATGAAGCAAGAAAGAAAGACATTTTAAGAACCATTTCCATCCTATTTATAACAGGAGTTATCGTAGGTATTGGATTTATGTTATTATAGCCACAATTGTGGCTATTTTTTATCTTCCTGGAAAGATCCAGATTTCAAAATGTTCAGTATCATACCAAAACAAAAGAATAAGTATAGCAACAATCAACAAAACAATAGCGAAATATAGAGTACTCATCTTCTCTGCAAATTTGTCTGAGTTCAATTCTGGATGTGCTTCTAGTTCTTCCAATCGTTTCTTTGCTATTTTATCAAGCCAACTCATAGTTACCTCTTCTTAGACTAATATTGGAAAATGAAATGGAAATATATCAATTTCCGGATGATTCCATTGATACCAAAGTGCTAAAACAAGTACAGCTGCTAAGATAACAATCACATAGAATTTAATATCCTTCATGATATTATTTCCCTTCTCTTCAAAATCATTTGAATTCAATTCAGGATGTTGATCTAATTCATCAATTCTTTTTTTCGTTGTTCTTTCAATCCAGCTCATAAAATATACCTCTCTTTAATTATATTTTAACCATTAAATATATATATAAATATGGTAAACTTTGTCACTATGCTGGCCAAATAAGCACGAAAAAAGCTAGAAACAAATGTCTCTAGCTATCTTTCCAAAAAATGGTGGGGACGGTGGGACTTGAACCCACACGGGATTTCTCCCAACGGATTTTAA
>NZ_JANFYN010000080.1 GCF_024460475.1 Holdemanella sp. MSK.7.32
AATATTGTACATTCTTAAATGATCAAAACTGTACATTTTTAAGTTGACATTTATATAATTCATTAATCTTATTTAAATTGCCACCAAATTTTTCAGCTAAATCATCATACAAATGTTTTATCTTTTTATCTATAAATTTTTTTGAAGGCCATAACGCAATAAATTGCTCATCATGGAAAATGCTTCCTCTTTTAACGAAATGAATATTACCATTAGTTGTGCAGATAGATTCTAAAAAATCAATAATTGTTAAATTATTTTCGATTTTATCATTATTTAAAACATCCTTAAGTAACAATAAAGCAAATGCTTGTACTCTATATTTAATATTCCATATATCTGGTATATATACATCTGAAAATTTGTGTTTACTATATTTTACCATGTACAATACGCCATTAAAGTGATCAGAATGATAATGTGTTAACAAAAACTCTTTTTGATCTTTTTCTTCACCCATATCGTTTATAATATTATTAAATCTTTTTTCTCTTTCACTTTTTGAACAAGTATATTCATGTATACCAAAATCAACAAATAAATCTTTATGACCTTTTTTTACTAATCTAAAACAATCTCCAAAACAACACTCATACATTCTTATTTTCATATAGTTAGCTCCAATACCATAATACTAGCCCATCCTTTTGTGACACAGTTACTATATACAGACTAAGATACAGTCTAAGTTAAAGTAAAATCGTATCATCAATTCCTGTACATTAATTCCATAATCAAAAACTTCCATACTATCCATATTTTTTTATACAGCAATAATAAATTATTATACACTCACATAATCACCTTTTATTAACTGTCAGATGTTTCTATAAAATATATTTACATCAAAAAGTAAAAAAGTGAATTTGATATATGTCTTTCTTTAAACTTCCTATCCAATAACTTTAATTGTTTCACCAATCATTCTTTCAGCCCATACAGGATACAAATCCTGAATATAATGGACTCCATCCTCTTGATAATACTTATCCTCACCATGATTGGTAATATCCGAAATATCTACATAATTCCAACCATTTCTTTTACACATCTCTTGTAATTGACTATTATAATCATCCGTTTTAGACCATTCAGAATGTTCTTCGACCGCAGATGGCGTAGGACAAACAATAGAATTAATAAATATATTCGCATTGGGACAAATCTCTAAAACACCCTTTACTTTTTCTTCATACAAATCTCCATACGTTCCATTTTCTGTCTTTAAATCCAATCCCATATCATTCACTCCATATGAGAAATAAATATTAGAAGGATTGATTTCTTTCAACGCCTCACTATAATCTGAAATATTTAAAACGGTGTTTCCTGCATCCGCAAACACACGATTCCAGGGCAAATACCCATAAGACGCGAATCCATATACGCGAGAATCTCCATAAATGGCATAATCTTCAAACATAGAAAATACATCCAACTTTCCTTCCCGAACCAAAGAAAGCTTTTCTTCAATACGCTTATTTGTTAAATGCTTAGACAATTCTTTTGTATCCAAACTCTCCTGTTCCTTAATATAAGAAACACCCTCATTATGACTTTCACAACCCGTAAGTAAACAAATACATACAGCCAATCCGATAATCCCAAATTTTTTCATGTTTATATCCCCTTTGTCAAATTATATCATAGAATTTATGATACAATTGAAGTAATCACAATCAAATTATAAGGGGCATAGAGATTATGAAAAAGTATATATTCACCATTTTAAAAGGATTCGTTCTCATCGGATTCATTATTTTACTATCCACAAATTTCTCATACGACAAAGACAGTACGAAAACTATGGAAGAAGTACAAAGTAAAACCATAGAAAACATCAATCTTGATGGACTTAGCCAACAAGACAATTTAAGTATGAAACGATTTCTAGACTTAGATCCAGCACAATATGAAAGTGTTATCTACTACAAATCCGACGACGCTATGAGTGCCAGTGAATTTGTCTTAGTGAAATTTAAAGACCATTCTCAACAAGAACCATTTAAAGAAGCCATTGAAAAAAGAGTTAAAAATCAAAAAGGCATCTTTGAAGGCTATGCACCACAACAAGCCGAACTATTAAAAAACGCTATTATTGATATCCATGGAAACTATGGCTTATATGCAGTAAAAAAAGATGCAAACACAATGAATGATCAATTCAAAAAAGTATTAAGTGAGGGGGAATAAAATATGGTATTCACAGATTTAATTTTTTTATTTTGTTTCCTACCCTTTAGTGTTCTACTCACAAAACAAATCAGAAACATAAAACTACAAAACATTCTATTAGTAGTATTCAGCCTACTCTTTTACGCATGGTCCAACCCAATCTATGTCGTACTATTAATACTATCCATTCTATGGAACTACTTCACGGCATTTGAACTCGAAGCGCAAGATGATGAAAAAACTAAAAAAATACTACTCATAGTATCCGTAGTTGTTAACCTATTCATTCTTGGCTTTTATAAATATACAGGATTTTTAATGGACATACTCCACATACAATCCAATCTTAAAATAGCTTTACCCGTAGGACTATCCTTCTTTACATTCAGTGAACTCTCATACATATTCGATGTATATAACGGTAAAAGTAAACCACAAAAAAACATCATACTCTTCACACTCTATGTAAGTTTCTTTGGAAAAATCAGTATGGGACCCATTGTTTCCTACCACGAAATGGAAGACCAATTCACAAATTGAACCCTCTCAAAAGCACAATACGCATCCGGCATGGTTCTATTCAGTAAAGGTTTAATAAAAAAAGTATTGTTAGCCGACCAATTATCTTATGTCTACTCCATACTTCAAAATAACACTTCCACTCTAGGCGTATGGCTATTAGCCATTTGTTACATGCTACAAATCTATTTTGACTTCTCCGGCTATTCAGACATGGCTATTGGACTCTCAAGATTCTTTGGCTTTGATTTCAAACCAAACTTCGACCATCCATACACAGCCACATCTGTACAAGACTTCTGGAGAAAATGGCACATCTCTCTATCCCAATGGTTTAGAGATTATCTATACATTCCATTAGGCGGAAATCGCGTAGATAAAAACACATACATAAGAAACATCTTTATCGTATGGTTCTGTACAGGACTCTGGCATGGAGCCAACTGGACATTTATCCTATGGGGACTCTATTATGGATGTCTTTTACTCCTAGAAAAATTCTTCTTAAGAGAAAAACTCGAAAAACTTCCAAAACCAATATCCCACATCTATACATTACTCGTAGTATTAATTGGATGGGTATTCTTTATGAGTCCAAATATCACAACCGCATTTTCAACACTTGGAAAAATGATAGGTATAGGCGCAACAACCTTCACAAATAACCAAGCCAAGTTTATGTTAAAATCCTATTTCATATTATTCGCACTCGCCATTCTACTCAGTACAAAAGTCTATGACAGAATTCAAATCTTTGTATACAACCAATACAAAATGAAAGCCGTATACACAACATGGACAATCTACATAATTCTATTAATTGTATGCATCGCATTTATTGTAGGAGGAACATACCATTCCTTCTTATACTTCGCATTCTAGAAAAGGAGGTCTAACATGAAACATAAATATTCAAGCATTATGGCAAGCAGCCTAGCCAAAGTTGTTAGTGTAGCAGCAATAGCAACAATGACAGTAAACATCATCATTCCTGACCATAAACAATCTGAAACAGAAAATAGACCCCTACAAACCTTTCCATCATGGAATACAGAACACGTATTATCCGGACAATACACAAAAGACTTAAATACATGGTTCTCTGATCAATTCGTTTGTAGAGATCTAAACATACATATTAAATACTTGATTCAAAAAACATTTGTCGTAAAAGAAATACAAGACGTATTCCTTACTAAACAAGGCCTTATTGAAAAAACAGCCAAGCCAAACAAGGAACAACTCGAAAGAAATCTAAACGCCATAAACACATTTAAACAAAACAATCCAGAACTCAACGTAGGATTTGTGACAGTTCCAAATGCCGTAAGTATAAAAAAATTGGATAATAGAAATCAAGAAAAAATTCAAAAATTATATCAATAATTTTTCATGGTTTTTATTGCATGCTGAAAACCCCTGAAGAAAAAGCGCTTTTTTTCAGGGTAGTTTTGGTGTATAATCTCGTTGTTATTTATTGTACTGGTATAACTCACCAGTTTTGCACATGCTATAAATTATTCGTACTAATTTACTAGCACATGCAGTCTTTGCAGCTTTCGAACACATCGGGTTTGATTGCTGCTTTTTCTTTATATAGAAATCCTTAATACTATTATCATCTCTCTTAAGCCTTATAGAACACGTTACAGCCAGATATAATAAACACCTTAATCGTTTATTGCCTTTTTTAGTAATGTGCATATGATCCCCGTCATTCTGTCCACTTTCACTGATTCTTGGATCCAGTCCGGCAAAGGCTACTAACTCATTCTTCTTTTTAAATCTTGTCATGTCACCTAGTTCTGCAATAATACGTGCAGCTAGGTTATCTCCAATACCTGGAATAGATTTGATTATACTAAAGTCAGGTAGTTCCTGTGCTAGCTTAATCATTTCACCAATGGTTCTTTCAGCTTCTGCCATATCTTCTTTTAATTTCTTGATGAATCTCTGAAGTATTAATACTTCAATATCATCCTTATCACATCCTGAATAGATGGTTTTAGAATACTCTATTGCCTTGTCAGCCATTGTATCACTCATTGCCTGACGATGACATGTTTTACTCTGAATCACTTTAGATACGGTATTAATCTTCTTTTTCTGAAGCATTTCTGGATGTG
>NZ_JANFYN010000081.1 GCF_024460475.1 Holdemanella sp. MSK.7.32
ACATAGCAACATCAATATGTAGATATATATACATAAGCTTTCCTCCTGTAAAAAATTAGAAGGATCTACTTACCTGGAACTCAAGATTCAAGGCTTCAAAGCTCCTTAACAAGAGGCAACCACCAACCACATCCAGTAGCCAATTTCCATTATAAAGGTCCAATGTGAAACATTATGTATTACAATACACTAGTTGCGATTGCTCTATTCTATCTAATATGACTTATTTTCATTGATTTAGATAGAATTAGCCTTGACTTTTGTATATATCAATTGTTTAATAATCATACAGAAAGACTACTGGATACAGTAGTCACTCTGAATTATTCTAATGTAAAGACACTAGTAATTCGTTGTGGGAACGGGAACTAGTGTCTTTTACATTTTTCTATGATAATCAATGTAATTCTTAGTATTTCTACTAGTGCCATTAAACTCACGGCAACATCAATATATAGATATATATACATAGACATCTTCTCCTCTTACAAAAAAATTGAAGGATCTGCCGAGAACTCAAGCAGATATCATTTTTAATTCAGAGGGTTCACCGTTACTACATCCAGTAGCCAATTTCCATTATAAAGGTCCAATGTGAAAACATTATTAAATCTCATCAATTTTTAAAAAAATCTTTTTTTCATTCAACAATCTACTTTTAAACCATTATTGATATGTTTATCAATTGTTTTAATATATATGATAAAATGTAGAAAAATAATAAGACAAAGGATACACTGTGTATGAAACAAATCAATTTTATATTTACCAAGAACGGGTTTCACATTGATGAAACAAAAGAAGAAAATACTTCAAAATGTGCTGAATCATTCAAAAAATACAAATATTCTGCACTTTATGAATTAGGGTTTGAAAACAATCTAAAGGGATTGACGCCTAGTGCTTTTTATTTGTATCAACTCTCTTTGAAATTCATTGAACTTTTAAGTAATCGTCCTGAACTAGAAGTAGCTAGAGAAGATACTAAAGTAGAAGCATCCAATGAAGACTTAGAATATTTAATGTCTATTATTCCTTTTGCGATTGGTACAGAATATATTGATGAAAAGTGGATTCAAAATATATTTCAACACTTAAATTCTCAATTTAGGTGGGACATGAAATCATATAAAGGTACAGTTCAAATGTATCTTCAGGAAAAATCCCAAGATTTGAAAGTCGCAAAACGAATCTATTTTCACTTAGTCGAAAACGAAGAAGATCCAGACTTTCCATTTGCGTTTCTAGCAACGTATGCCACAAAAGACAAGGAAAATCGAATTGTTCATATGCCACTAAAACATGCACTCGTCGAATATAAAAATGATCAAGAACAATTATTGAATTTATTATCTTGCTTAAATGTAGTCGCTCAAAAGAATACTTTGATTGCCCAATATATGGAAACCGGTGATTTATTTCATCCCATCAAATTAACGAGTAAAGAAGCCTATTTCCTATTAAAGAGTGTGCCTGACATTGAGGCTTGTGGCATTAAGTGTAGAGTACCAAATTGGTGGAAGAAAAAATATTCTTCCGTAAAAATCAATGTGAATATTGGAGATACCAAACCATCCATGTTTGGCTTTAACTCCATACTATCCTTACAACCATCTCTAATTGTTAATGGGCGTGCCCTCACAAAGAAAGAAATTAGTGAACTTTTAAAAATGGAAGAAGGACTTGCATGGCTTAAAGGTCAATGGGTAGAAATTAATCATAATAAGCTTCAACAACTTCTTGAACAAATGGAACAATATGATGGAACCATTACTTTAAAGGAAGCTTTGACAAAAACATATATGTCAAATGATGAGGATATTGATGTCGATATGGGTATACAGATATCAAATGGAAAATGGTTAAGGGATATTTTAGGCAAATTAAAAAATCCTTCAAAAATCAAAAACAAAGCTCAACCAAAATATTTAAACGCAACACTCCGTCCTTACCAAAAGAGTGGATACAATTGGTTAAATCAAATGAATGATTTAGGCTTTGGCGCATGCCTTGCCGACGATATGGGACTCGGAAAAACACTTCAAGTCATTTCTTTTCTAGAGAAGATGTATGAAAAAAAGAAAGATGGACATGTATTATTGATTGTTCCTGCATCCCTACTAGGTAACTGGTCAAAAGAAATAGATCGCTTTGTTCCTAAAATGACATATTATATCCTTCATGGGAAAAACAATATTGTACATGAAGACACATTTATCACAATCACAACCTACGGGATGGCATTACGCAATGAATTTTTACAAGAAAGAGTATGGGACTGTTTGATTTTAGATGAGGCTCAAGCCATCAAAAATCCGGCAACCAAACAAACACGCGCCATTAAAAAGATCCCTAGCCATATGCGCATCGCAATGACGGGTACACCAATTGAAAATGACCTATCCAATTTATGGTCCCTATTTGACTTCTTAAATAAAGGATTATTAGGTAGTACATCTGACTTTAAGGAATACACAAAGAAAGTACAAGCCTATCCTGAATATATGACAAAATTAAAGATGATGGTTTCCCCATTTATTTTAAGACGTCTAAAAACAGATAAAACAATCATTTCAGATTTACCAGACAAAATGGAAATCACAGAACACGTGGATTTATCCAAACGACAAGTTGTTTTATATCGTAAAGAAGTTGATAAAGCCGAACAAAAAATATTGGAATCCACAGGCCTTCAAAGAAGAGGTATTGTGATTGCGTTATTGACAAAATTGAAACAAATCTGTAATCACCCAGACCAATTTATTCATGATACCAACTACAATCCAAAGGACAGTGGAAAATATGCGATGTTGAAAGAGTTGTGTGAAACCATCTATGAGAAAAGGGAAAGAGTCTTGGTATTTACACAATATAGAGAAATGTGCGAACCCCTATCTCAATATCTAGAATCTATTTTCCATAAGAAGGGATATATTATTCATGGTGGCATTCCAGCTAAAAAGCGTACGGAAATCGTTGAAAAATTTAATGACGAAAACACATACGTTCCATATATCGTATTATCATTAAAAGCAGCCGGAACCGGACTCAATCTAACAGCCGCCAACCACGTCATTCACTTTGACCGTTGGTGGAATCCAGCCGTAGAAAACCAAGCGAGCGATCGAGCCTATCGTATTGGACAAACCAAAGAGGTCTTTGTCCATAAACTCGTTTCAAATGGAACTATTGAAGAAAAGATTGATAAACTCATTGAGTCCAAACAAGAACTCGCAAATTCCATTCTTGCCTCTGGCCAAGAAAAATGGATTACCGAACTGGATACAAATGAACTAATGGACTTATTAAGATTGGACGTGTAGACTATGGCAAAATATTGGACAGCAAGCATGCAGTATTCGCAAATGAGCGTCGAAGAACTGCAAAGAAAAGCACAAGAAAGTGTTAAAAACGCAAAAAACAAAGGAAAAGAAATGCATCCCATTATTGTGGAAGGAAGGCAAATCGCAAAAAGCTGGTGGGGCATGGCCTGGTGTAAAAATATTGAACAATATGCCGATTATGCCAGTCGTATCGAACGAGGAAAAAGATATGTTCGTTCAGGTGCTGTTGTGGACTTACAAATTGTTAAGGGTAAGGTAAAAGCTCGTGTACAAGGCACAAGAAAAACACCATACAAAATAGAAATTAACATCAGTCCACTCAAAGAAGAAGTTTGTGAAGACATCATCGGAAAATGTAGTTCACAAATCCAAAACTTACAAGAACTAGTAAATGGACAATTCCCAGAAAGTTTAAAAGAAATATTTCTATCCGAAAACGGACTCTTCCCAAGCCAAAGAGAAATCAGTTTCAACTGCAGCTGCCCCGACTGGGCCTTAATGTGCAAGCACGTTGCTGCCGTACTCTACGGAATTGGAACCACACTCGACGAAAACCCATTCTTATTCTTTGAACTCAGAGGAATCGACGTCAATAAACTTGTAGATGTAACCATCAAAGACCACGTAGACTCACTACTAGAACATGCCAATATGCCACCAACAGATCGCGTAATGGATGATTCTTGTATTGAAACATTATTTGGATTAAAGTAAACAAATACAAAATTAGAGGCAGTATGCTCAAAATATGAGTATACTGCCCTTTTTGGCCAATTCTTCTAATTCAAAATCATCACTGTATCACATTCATTCACCCTGATTTTCGCTGAATTTCATAGAATCAGAAAACAAAATCAGACGAAATTGGAAAGGAAAAATTGTATTGACACATATTGCAAATTTGTTATAATTTAATCAATCGTAGCCTTCGCACCTCTTAACAATGTGGCCCAGAGGGCTCTTTTCGTATTATAGAACTAGAAGTTATTCAAGTAATAATTCTAGTTTTTTATTTTATTTAGAAGTGATATCATATCACTGAAGAGAAGTTAATCATTATAACTTGAGACATCCATAAGGTAAGCTCGTAAACAACGATTGATAGCTATGACTATTAATGTATCGTTCTTCTCTTCACTAAATAAACATACTGACTAGAGGTTACTTAAATTTAACTTCTAGTCTTTTATTTTGTAGGCATACACTATAATAGACTTAAGAAAGCAGAGAGAGCGGTTCTTGGAAACACTGTTGTGATTTCGTCAAAAAAAGTTCTCTGCTTCTTTTTATGACATGAGTCAGTTTATATCCAAATAGGC
>NZ_JANFYN010000082.1 GCF_024460475.1 Holdemanella sp. MSK.7.32
TTGTCATACAAGAAATGTTATTTTCTGCAGACACACGACGAATCAAGAATCCATCAGCACTTGTGTTCTTCTTATTAGACATTGTGTTAATGACAAAGTTTACACGTCCATTACGAATAATGTCTAGAACGTTTTTACCATCTTCTGTTTCAATCTTACTAGCACCATGAACATACAATCCTTCAACTTCAAATAAGTCTGCCGTACCCTTTGTTGCATAGATTCCATATCCAATATTTGCGAAGCGTTTCGCCAATTCTAGTGCTTCTTGTTTATTCTCATCATCAATTGTCATTAATACATTTCCATGTTTTATCCTTTCCATACTGTTTTTCCATCTACAATGGTTTCCTTTACTTGCGCATTTACGCTCCAACCATTAAATGGCGTATTTTTCCCCATGGATTCAAATGTATCTATGTCGATCAAAGATTCATGTTCTAAATCGACTAAAACCAAATCGGCATTATAGCCCTCTTTAATTTGTCCTATATTCTCTAAGCCAAAACGCTTAGCAGGTGCAGCCGACATCCAATTTACCAATTGAGCCAATGTCCAGCGCTTTTGGCGGTGAACAAACTCTGTGTATAGTAAGGCAAATGCGCTTTCTAATGAAACAATCCCAAATGGTGCTTTATCCATAGAACGCTTCTTTTCTTCAGAGGTGTGTGGTGCATGGTCATTGGCAATGCAATCCAATGTTCCGTTTTCCAAGCCTTCAATCAAAGCCATACGGTCTTCATGACTTCTTAAAGGTGGATTCATTTTCCAGTTTGGTCCAGCCACATCTTTATCTTCTAATAATAAGTGGTGTACTGTAACTTCAGCACTTACATTCGAACCTGATTCTTTTGCGTTCTTTAATGCTTCTACACTTTCTTTAGCTGAAATGTGGCAAGCATGATACGCATTTCCTATTTCTTTTGTGATTTCTAAATCACGAATCAATTGTGCACTTTCACAAGCACTTGGAATTCCAAGCCAGCCCTTAGATGTCACAACTTCACTGTCATGTACACAGGCCCCTGGTCTGCGATAACGCATGTCTTCTGTATGAGCTACAATCATGCAGTCATTTTCTTTCGCCTTTTCCATGGCTTCTTTCATGATTTCTGGTGTAGCTACCCCAACACCATCATCACTGAACCAGCGTACGCCTAATTCTTTGATACCCTTCATATCCACTACTTCTTTACTTGCCTCTTCTAATGTAATGCAAGCATATGGATATGTATGTACAACAGATTCTTTTTTGATTAATTGTTGATAGTCTTTCATTGTATCTACATCATCTGGAAAAGGGATGACATTTGGCATCGCAAACACAGAAGTAAATCCTCCATGTGCCGCCGCTAAACTACCTGTATGAATGGTTTCTTTTTCACTATGTCCAGGTTCTCTAAAATGCACGTGTACATCCACTAATCCTGGAATTACAGTTAAGCATGTGGCATCCACTGTATCACAGTCTTTCAAGATAGAATCATCAATCTGAATGATCTTTCCTTCGTCAATTAAAATATCTTTCTTTTCGAGACGATTGTCAATTAAAACTTGACCATTTTTGATTAAACGCATGCTTATTTTTCCTCCTTGAATGGAGCAAAACCAAATCCACGTTTAATAACGGCCTTTCTAACCAACATACCATTGTGCATTTGTTCAAAAATTCTTGATTTTTCAGCTTCCACTAAATCCGTATCAATTTCAACACCACGATTAACAGGAGCTGGATGCATCACGATAGCCTTGTCTTTCATTCTTGCATAACGTTCTTTTGTAAGACCATACTTTTCTAAGTATTCACTATCTGTCATACCGGCCATTCCAGAACCTCTTTCTTTCTGGATACGAAGCATCATGACAACATCTGCCCATTCAATGGCTTCATCAAAGTCAATTGTTGGATAGCCAGGTCTTTCCCATTCTTTTGGTCCTGCAAAACGAACGGTTGACCCTAATTTTTCTAAAGCTTCTTTATCACTGGCAGCCACTCTTGAATGTAAGATATCTCCACAGATTACTACATTTAAGCCTTCTAGTGTGCCAAACTCATTTTGCATAGTTAGTAAATCTAACAAGCATTGTGTTGGATGGTTTCCTGCACCATCTCCAGCATTTAAAATTGGAATATTGATATTTTCCAATTCTTTAAAATATTCATCTTGAGAATGACGGATCACCACCATGTCATACCCAATTGATTCAAATGTCTTTACTGTATCATAAAGAGTTTCTCCCTTTGTGACACTGGATGCTCCTGCCGCAAAATCGGCTACTTGGCATCCTAATTGGTGCTGTGCACTTTCGAATGAGAAATGTGTTCGAGTTGAAGCCTCAAAAAAAAGATTAGCAACCAATGCTTTCTGCATTGGTAATTGCCAATCTTTAAAGGAACTATTAAAAAGTCTAGCATCATCAAGAATGCTATAGATGTCTTCAACTGACAGATCTCTCATGGATAATAACGAATTTTTGTTCATATAATCCTCCTTGTGATCTTAAAAAAATGGATTTAAAAAGTCCCTTTTCAAATCCAATTTCTCTTTTATATATACTACCATAAATCATGGATTTTTCAACAATAAAATTCTTCAATACATCAGAGAACGAACTCTATTTACGACATATATGTTTAAACTATTTTTTGATTGCGATACACTCAATTTCTACCTTAGCATTCTTAGGTAATTTAGCCACTTCAAAGCAACTTCGAGCAGGATATATACCATCAAAGTATTTCGCATATTCTTCGTTTACTTTCGCGAAATCATTCATGTCATCCAATAATACAGTTGTCTTAACAATATCATCATATGTTAAGCCTGAAGCTTCTAATAATACACCAATATTTTCAAAGGCTTTCTGAGTTTGTTCAACAACATCTTCACTAACCAAATTTCCTTCTGTATTCACACCTAATTGTCCAGATAAAAATACAAGTCCTTCTGTAGCAATCCCTGCTGAATATGGTCCTAATGCCTTAGGTCCTTTTGTACTACTAATTTGTTGTTTCATTTTGTTTCTCCTAATCCAATAATTCTTTATCAATGATTTGAAAATTTGCTCTATGAATATACAAAGCCTTACCATCAATCATAAGCTTCGTCATCTTTGGTAAATTATCTGGAATCTTCCAATACACCTTATCTCCAGAGTAGGCGGCAATTGGCTGTCCTAATTGGGATTTAATGACTACAATTCTTCCTTTGCCAAACATATTTTTATACTTGTTGATAAAACGAGCAACAGACGTATTGTCTGATATTTGTCCATGTGTATTTGAATCAATATCTTCTTGTGTGAAATCCACATCCGGTGTTAAGCCTTTTTGTTCAAAAATACAAGTATCTCCACATGATTCTATTTCTTTTCCGTCTACCGTTATCGTAATTACACTTGATAATTCATAGCCACGAACAACACGTCCATCTTCATCATAGGAAGTAGACTCTACCGCATTACCTGTAATACTAATTTTATCTCCACTTGTCTCCATGACTTCACTACCATAATTATCATACGTATAGATCGTATATCCATTACCTACTAAATTGCCCTTGATATCATTCAGAGCTGATTGAAACATGCTACAACCACTCAATAATATACATAGGCATACTACACTTATTCTATTTATATTCTTATTCATATTTCCCCCGTTTTATAATGAAGCATTCATAATGAATGACTTAATAATTATTTTATCAACATTTTTTCAATCGACTCTTCACTTACTGAGAAGATGAATGTGATAGCTTTAATTCCAAATTCCTTGTCCATCATTTTTTGATACATTTCAAACTCCTCCTCTAATTCTTATAAATCCAACCATTCCACATCCATTAATGTCTAGACGACTTGCTCTTTATAAGCTGGGAAAGCTTATTTGCTGCATTCCAAGGCCTTTCTCCTGTATAAAATACTAGAATGTGCACCATTGGTAGTCTATCTTTAGCATTGTACATTTAAGAAAAGAAGAGATTTTTTCTCTTCATATCAATTACTTAATACTCGTTTTAAATTTTCAACAGATATCGAACAAACCTTGGAAATCTCATTGACACTCATTCCATTCCTTAACATCGTCTTGTACAAAAGAACCTGCCCTAGTTCTACACCTTGTTCAATGCCTTGTTCAATGCCTTGTTCGATTCCTTTTTTTATTCCTTCAGCTTCCCATTCCTTTGACTTTACTTCCAGCCATCTCTTTTCAGCTTCACACATTTCAATATCCTCCTTTTCCTCTAATTCTTCTAAATCCAACCATTCTACATCCATCAATATTTTTACTTCTTTTACACAAATTCTAAACCATTGATTGTTCCTTCATAAATAGACTGAACATAAACAATTCGACATATGTAGAATAAATTATACACATCTTTTTCATTAAAATGAGTCATGAAAATAAGATTTGAACCTTTCGTCCACCTCTACTAGTTGTTTTCCAAGGCATTTCCCTGTATAGAACACTAGAATGTTCCCCTCTTTATTATTATGCATATAAGAAAGTAGGCGGCAGAGTTTAAATTCTGCCGCCCCTTATCAAACCATACGTGC
>NZ_JANFYN010000083.1 GCF_024460475.1 Holdemanella sp. MSK.7.32
TGACTGCAGATAGACTATCCGAGGCCGATAGAATGCGTTTGGCAAATCCAAACGATACCGTGTTAATATCTGGGGCATTACTTTCTGCAAAACTGTTTAACGGAATTAATGATATGGTCATTGATCTAAACTTTAATAAAGATTTCATTCCTATGTTAGACGATTTACGTCATGATTTTACATGGATCTACTTGGAACAAATGGCAAGATTAGATGGAAAATACAGCGCAAGAATCTACGAATGGTGCAAAATGCAACTCAAAGATAAAGACCAGTGTGATTTTATCTGGTATTTAAATACTGATTCAAAAGAAGCACCTGGAATCCGTCAATGGTTGAACATTGGAGATAAGTACAGTGAATACAAAGCATTTAACCGACGTGTTTTAAAGCCGTCATTTGATGAGATCAACGAAAGTACGAGTGATATTCAAGTATCATTCAAACCTCTTAGAAATGGCCGAAGAGCACCAATCTATGCGTTGGATATGCATATCGAATCAAAACATAAGGCTAACATCATTGAACAAAAGAAAGCTAAGAAATCGACTGTGAAATTAGACGATAAGTATTATCCTCAAGCCGACGAAAAGAGTGACGAAGAAATACATCAGGAAATGCTAGAGTTACAAAAGAAATTGAAAGAGGGAAGTTTATGACAGGAGATAAAGCAGTAGAATTGATTAACGAATGGTTAAATCTCGCAAAAGAGGTAGGAGATATGAACCTAAATCGTATGGAATATGACGAAGAAAGATACAACTACGCAATGGATCGAATGGATGTCATTCGAAAAGAAATCAATGATTATCACGAACAAATGAATAAATGTTAAAAAAAGAAGGAGTCAAAATGAGCTCCTTTTTTTATCGACAATGGTCATAATCTTTTTCTCGATCTAGTTCAGAAATTTCGATTAATTCATCTACATCAGGAAGGTTTGAAAAATCCTGATCAATATCCGAATAAGAATCATTGAGTTCTATGTTGTCATCGAATAACTGGGTATAGATATCTGGATTTTTTGATTTGTTTTGATATTCATTTAAAACATCTATGAATAGATTATCTAGTCCGTTTCTGATTAGCTTAACTATTTTGGATTTTTGAATAACACTTGGGATAATGCGGTCCATTAAATGCAGATACATGCACTGATAGAGCTTGCCGATGATTTTGAAATTTTCGCTACGCTGTTTTTCTTTTTCTAGCTCCAATTTCAAGTTATTGTTTTCGACTTGAAGATTATTCAATGTATTTATTTGGTTTTTCAATTGTTGATTTTGAACAGATATCTCGTCGAATTTATCTATTTTAGATTTGTTTTTTTCTGATTCAGCGCTCAGACGCTCGTTTTCGGCTGTATATGGCAATTGTTTTAACCTATGTACTTCACTTGTCATTTTTTCATTTTCAAGCTCTAGAACGCTTTTCTGAGCTTCTAGCGAGGTTATTTGAGTCTGTTGATAATTCATCACCTGTTTAATTTGTTCAAATTCGATTTTAGAAAGCTTAACAGATTCTGATTTATTGATTGGATTGACTTGAATTTTAGGTTCTGGAATGGAAGGTAATTCCATATTTTCGAGTTTTGCATTAGCAAGTCGTTCAACTTCTTTTTGAACACGTTTGAATTTTTGGACATCAGGCTCATGTTTATTAGTGTTATGCATATATTCTCTATCGTATCCTTTTTCACGAACCAGATTTTCAAGACAGGCCATTTGACTGTCTTTCCAATCATTCCAAGTCTTGTAACCCATTTGTTTTAATGCTTTATCATTTGATACACGTGTTTTAAGACCTTTTGAATAAGTTGCTACTGGCACATAGACTATGTGCATATGAGGTGTCGCTTCGTCGTTATGAATGTATGCACCAACAACCATCAATTGAGGATTGTTTTCTTGAAATCGCTTAAGAAATTTTTGAAGAATATCGTTTGATTCCCAACGAGGAAGTTGTTTGTCTTTATTGCCAATTTGAACAACTGCTTCTCGGAATGGTTCTGTTTTTTTGTCATGGCAGACTGCGGAATAGTAATCCTTTTTCTGACGTTCTGGATGTTTTTTAGCAACTTGATTGGCATTATATTCGGCTAATGCTTCTCCGAAAACTTCTTTATAAACTTGACGAATGTCTTTATCTATTAGAATTTTATTGAATGCAGTTCTGGTTGGATCCACATTTTCAGGAACCTTGGAATTGGTTCTTCTATTGTGATTGAAGTTTCCTTTTGCAGCAGTTGAAAAAGAAATACTCACACTACTGAGTTTTGATGAAGATGTTTTTCTATTCCAATTTCGCATAAATTTATCACCTCTGTATGAATCTATTATACAATAGTTTTTGTTACTTTTTTCAAAAAGTAACTCAATCGGTATTTTGGAGAGACTCCATAATACCTCTTTCGCTCTGCGAGGCTTTTTCTTGTCAAAATTGACAAGATTTTCGTGTTAAAACACGAGTTTTAGCTAAAAAAACAATGAAAAATATCAATATAACATTTATGTGATACATTTTGATTTTAAAAATTAATTAAAATTATTTAAAATTTTAATTTTTTAAAAGTAGACCTTCAAGGTTTAACATACCTTGAAGGTCTACTTTTTCAATTAAATTTTTTTATTTTTTTTGATATTTTTTAAAAATCTCATATTATGATATTTTTGATATAAAAATGTGCAAAAAATATATTGACAATATAACGTCCATATGAGCGGATTTTTAAGATACCAGATTATGTTATAATCTTTTTGTTGCCTAGGCTCACCAACACGAAGGAGGTGAGAACGTGGAATTTGTTTGCAACTTTATAGTTTCTGTCGGAGCAAGTGTGGTCGCCTACTACATTTGCAAGTGGCTTGACGGAAATGACTAGGCAACAAAAGCACAAACGGAGTGGATTGACTACCCACTCTTTTTTTATGTAAAAAAAAGAAGAACTGAGTGACTAGTTCAGTTCTTCTTAACGTGGCTTTTGTTTGCAACTTTGCCTACTTGAATTATATCATGAACTTTTCAAAAGTAAACGTCCGAGACTTAGCAAAAGCTAAGTACGAGGACACGTACTTATTGACTACCTTTAAATTATATCATGCATTTTAGAGCACTAATAGACTATGTTTTTAAATTTATACTTGTTAAAATTTCTACATAAAGATACATAAAGAATGAAAAAGGAGCTTTGATACCAATGGACAGTATAGTGATTTTTACGTAGTGATAATGATGGAGAGGAGATGTATATTATGAAGAAATTATTATCATGTTTATTAGCTTTCTGTATGTTATTTAGTTTAGGAATTTATAATACATATGTTACAACAACCCAGATAAAAGCCAATGACATAAACATTGAAATTATTAATGAACCCTTAGAAGGAGAAGAATTTAATCATGTTTTTACTCAAAAAGAGCTAAAAGGTACTGGATATGAAGGGAAGGATGTTAAAATTGTTAATGGTGAAGTATATGTTGATGGCCGATCTGCTGGTATAGCAATATATCTTCTCGTACAAGCTAAATGGGTTTTAATTGGATTGATGACAAATGGAACAATACAGGCATTAGTTGATTATGGTCCTGATGCTAAAGATGCTTATGATTATGCAAAAGAAATTTGGGCCATATATCAAAATAGAGTGAAAGCAGTATATGCAAATGTAGCTGCTAAAACAGCTAGTGCAAGCTTAAAAGATGGTAATATTTGTGTTAGGCAAAGTCCAAATCATTATGTATGTGGTTATTCTTTACGTCCAGAAGAAGATAGTGATTAATAATGAAAAATTTTTATAAATGGATCAATAAATGGGAAAATAATTATATAGAAAAAAAGCTAAAAGAATTGGATGAACATCCTGAAAGAAACAAAACAAGTAGTGGAATTTTAGAAGAAACTCTCATATTTTTATTCTTTGCCATCTTTTTTGGATGCATAATTTATTTCATGCCT
>NZ_JANFYN010000084.1 GCF_024460475.1 Holdemanella sp. MSK.7.32
TTTTGATAGCTTGAACACCTTCATTATAGAAAGAATGGTGATTATTTTGTATAACATTTTTTGACACCACCCGCATAGCAGGTGGTTTTGTTGTTTTCGCTCGAATCCCTCGCTCAAACTGGCTAAAGCCAAAAGCATAACAAATATTGCGCATCTTATAGATGCGCATTTTTTTTGCAAAAAAAAGGTTCAACCGAACCTTTTACTTACTCTTTCGAGAAATCAATTCTTTAGCATGATATAACGCGAAGATAAATGTTAATGCACTAATTACGTAATTAAGAGTTAACATCCAACCTGTATAGTTTTCATTATATGCATTAATAATAATCAATACAGCTAACGCTAATAATAGAACCATTTTCAAAATGATTTTATTCGTATCTAAAGTTTTAATAGAAGCTTCACTCTTCATTTTTTCATTACACTTAAAGTTTTCAATACGAACTAAGTTTTTCAAGAATCGTCTAAATCTAAATTCTAAAAATCCATATACTGCAACACCAACTAAAACACATAACCAGATAGGCATATCAAACATCAACATCAAAATGAATCCGATAGCTCCCATCACAAAGCGCATACTGAATTGTTTATATCGATCTTCATTATTTGCCAAAATATATCCAGTTTTAGAAAACACATCATAATATACCGCTCTTCCACGTTCATCTTTATAAACATGCCAACCAGATACATTACCCTTTAAATCAGTTTCCTGTTTTTTTCTTGTCTTTCTTCCTTCTGCCATAACTATCTCCTTACCACTCAACTACTTCTTCTAGTTCTTCTTTTTTTAGATTTTGTCGTTTCTCTTCTTCTTTAAAATCAACATAATCTGTATATGGTGTCAGACAACCATTATCCTGCGGTTGATCATGACCATCCATATGTACCATTATTTTGTCAAGAATATCGGTTTGTGTCAACTTTTCTCCAACTTTTGAAGCCTTCAAAAAACTTGGAGCACGACCAATCTCCATAAACATCGTTTCTAATTCAGCATAATCTGCTGTATGAATACCTTCTGTAAAATATTCTAATTCCTGTAGCATCATTTTGCAGAAAGTTTTCACATCACGCATATCAACATTGCCTCTAAAAATAATGAAAACCTTATGATCATTTGTCACTTTTAAAGGTTGAGACATAGTGAACTTATTCTGGATTGCCTTATAAACCTCTTCCCTTGTCTCGTCCATATACTCTAAGTAATAAGGTTTATCCTCTAATTCCTTATTATTATATATATTGAAATAAATTGTATTGTATACTCCACAATGTCTAAAAATTGTTCCTTTAACACTTGTTGCATAAAGAACAGGATATTTTTTATCAGCCATAATTTGTACCTCCTTAATTTCATTTTTAAATCATTAAAAAAATTTTTTAATGACCTAAAAATAAAATTAAAGGTTGTAAGGATATAATCCGTTACAACCTTATATTTGAGAGAAAATATTCTAACTTCGTTAGACTAGCCTACGCAACTACTGACCATGGAACTGGTACTAGAGGTGTATATGAACCTGCCCAGATTCCGAATGCAGCTCCAACAATACCGATTACTAAGAATAATGCGATACATTTTACTGGAGTCCAGTTTTTCTTCTTAATCAATACATAGCACATCATAGTGAATGCGAATGCGATTAAGCAAGGTAAAATCATATTTAAGTAGTTTTGGATAACAATTGGATCACCTTCACCATTAGCGATTGAGATACCTAATTTAGTTCCTCCACCATAGTTAGAAATTAAAGCACCAACAACGAATACACCTAATACACTAGCAGCGTGAGTGAATGCTTTAGCGTTAGCAGTCATCATCTTAACAGCAGTTAAACCTAAGTTGTATGACCAATACATTAAAGCATAACGTAATACCATTTCAACACCGAATGCGATAACGAAGTATAAGATTGGTCCCATGATACTTCCATCAATAGCCATATTTGCAGTTAAACCAGCAGTGATAGGAATTAATGTATACCAGAACAATGCATCACCAATACCACCTAATGGAGCAGCTGTTGAGATACGTACAGAACGAATTGTCTGAATATCTGTTTTTTGTTGTTCCATTGATAATACGATACCCATAACGAATGTTACGAAGAATGGGTGAGTATTAAGGAAATCCATGTTGTGAGTCATAGATGCAGCTAAGTCATCTTTATTTGTGTGGATTTTTTCCAAACCTGGTAAAATAGCCCATAACCAACCAGCAGATTGCATACGTTCGTAGTTGAACGCAGCCTGTAATTGGCAAGAACGCCATACCATTTTATTTAAAGTTTGTTTATCTAATCTTGCAGCAGGAGTAGTATCCTTGTAAGAAGTCATTGCATTAGATTCCATCACTTACACCTCCCTGCGCAGCTTTTGTTTCAATAGAAGTAATCTTGAAGTCTAATAATGCGATTGCAACACCGATGAATGCAACTAAGATCAAGCAAGCAGAAGCAGTAGCTTCAACGTTACCAAATAGCAATGCAGTTGCAAAACCACCTAGTAACCATCCCCACAAGTCGTTAGAAAGCATAATCTTTAACAATACAGCGAAACCTACGAAACGCATCATTCCACCGGCAGCACTTAAACCACCCATGAACCAGCTTGCGTTTTCACTTAAGCTTTGTAATGCACCAGAAGCAGCAGTTCCACCAACATATGCTAAAATAGCGATTACAGCAAATAAAGTACCTAAGATAGCCATAGAAGTATTACATACAGCTGTAATTCCTTTAGGGTTAGCTTCATTAGCAGCTTTATCAGCTTTAGCCATTAAACCAGACATGATTGTAAATGTTAATGTTACAACGTATTGTCCGAATGTAGCGAAAATCATACAAGCTCCTAAAGCAGCATTAATGTCCATTTTTGCTTTAACAGCGAAAATCATAGCAACAACTGATCCTAATACAGCGTTAGGAGGCTGTGCTCCACCAACTGGCATGTTACCAACCATCATTAACTCATATGTACCACCAACAACTAAGCCAGTGTTTACATCACCTAAGATTGCACCAATAATTGGACAAGCAATGATAGGACGATAAACGATTTCAGTTAATGAGAATTGGTCGATGGCAAAAAAGAATGTTACAATTGCCAATAACACAATTTCTACAATATTCATTTTTCATTTTCTCCTTTTTTGGATTAGCTCCAAAGTTTATTAATATCTTCAGGTGCGATGTCAGGGACACGTTGAATTTCTAATTCAACACCTAATTCTTGCAATTTCTTGAATGCAGCAACATCATCGTCATTTACAGCTACTGTAGTAGCGACTTGACGTTTACCTTCAGACATGTGCATATTTCCAATATTACATTTTTTAATTGGAACACCACCCTCAACTAGACGTAATACATCTTGAGGTGTTTCACAAATGATGAAGATTTTTTGAGCAGGACTTGCTTTTCCAATAATGTCGATTGTCTTCTGAATTGAGAAGTAACGAGTCTGAGCATAAGCTGGAGCAGCCATGTTCATCAAACCTTGACGGAATTCATCTTTTGCGACAGCGTCATTTGCAACTAATAATAAGTTAGCTCCTAGAACTCCACTCCATTGAGTTGCAACTTGACCGTGAATCAAACGATTGTCGATTCTTGTTAATAAGATATTTGGCATATTCTCTCTCCTTCCTGATAGCGCTTTCTTCCTTAAAGAATAACTATCTTGACTATATTATACATTTTCTATTCATAATTTCTTTACACATTTTAAGCAAATGTTTGCACTTTTTAGTAATTTTTTATTATTTATCACTAACAATTATAAAAATTGGCAAAAAAAACACATATTTATCACAAAATCACATTTAAAAAGTAAGCGCCAAATAAAATGATGTAGTTAAATAAATGAAAAAGAATCAG
>NZ_JANFYN010000085.1 GCF_024460475.1 Holdemanella sp. MSK.7.32
TATACAATTCTATATTAACCAGAATACTTTTCTTCCTGGTTTCATAATACGAAAAATAGTATAATACCTCATGGAGTATGAGAAGTTTAAAAAGATCGTTAATTCAAAAATAATCACATACGAAGATTAGTATAGTAGCTTTTCGACTTATCAGAAGGATTTTGTCTTGTATATAAGACAAAAATATATGAATATTGTCTTGTGAACAAGACAAAAAGACATAAATATTGTCTTACAGACAAGACAATATGTTTATATAATGCGGTAAAAGAAAGAGTTCTGCGTATGAATCGAGATATTTTAAAACAGATAATAGTAGATCAAAAGGAGATTGACTAAATTGTCGATCTCCATTATTTCTTCATAGAAATATATTCATAGCTAGGCGTGAAGTGTTGACTATCCTGTAGCTTGTAGTATTCCATAAAAATGCGTGACATGATGTTTGGAATTTGTGTTTCTGCAGGATGAGATAGAATAATCAAATATTGCATAGCACTATAACGTGTACATACATCTACCTTTCGAATGTTGTCTTGAATAGCTTCACCCATATGGTCAAGGGCTTCTTCGATTTCTTCAATATATGGAAGTGTATCTTGTACAGTTTCCATAGTAACCATGACTAGATAACAGTTCCATTGGTTTCGTGTCATCAATTGGTGTATGTATTCATATTGTCTTGTGAAATCGCGATATTCTAGGTGTAATGCGCCTGAATAGTTTCCACTTGTTTGTAGGGAGTTTGCGATTTGTTTCAGGTCTAAACTTGTGTTGGCTGTGTTTCCATAATGGATTTGGTTGTACCAAGAATAGTTGTTCTTACCATTTTGTTTCACATAATACAAGGCTTTGTCGGCTTTTGAATAGGCATCCGCAAACGTATCGTTTCGAGAGCACATGAGCATGCCTGCAGAAAGGGCTGCAAAATGGGTTTCACTATCGTCTTTAATGATTTCTTTGAATTGTTCAATCACATTTGAAACTGTATTTTCGGCTTGTTCTGTATTCGCTTGTGGTAAGAACAGAAGGAATTCATCCCCTCCCATACGACATGCGATCTCAGGTATTGGAATGTCTAGCAATAGTTTTCCCAGGCTTTTTAGGGCTCGATCTCCAGCTTTATGTCCATAGACGTCATTGATTTTTTTAAGGTTATCCATATCCAAGAAAATCAGGCATCCATTTGTCTTTTGCATAGCGCTCGCAATGCGTTTTTGTCCTACATTACGAACAGGAAGGCCTGTAAGATAATCGATGTTTTTTGTTTCTTCCTGATCTTGCATGGTTGTCACAACATCGGAAATAAACTTATTGATTGTGTCTTCTTGGGATGGAAGTATTTCGTGTTCTAAGTGAAATAAAGATCCGTTGTCCATTAATTTCAAGAAGACTTTAGTAATTTCAGGATCAAATTGCGTACCCGCATTCATTTGGATTTCATGATAAATTCGTCCATGACTTAATGCGTTACGATAGATTCTTCTTGAGTTCATGGCATCATAACTGTCGGCTAACGCAATTATACGTGCTTGTATTGGAATTTCATTTCCTTTAAGTCCATCTGGATAGCCAGTACCATCATAATGTTCATGGTGACTTCTTGTGACTTCATCGATATGCGGAATGATCGTTATATCTTTTAAGATGTCTTGTCCAATTGTAGTGTGTTGTTTGATTAAATTAAATTCTTCATTTGTTAATTTGCCAGGCTTATTTAAGATTTGGTCTGGAATACCAATCTTTCCAATGTCGTGTAAATAAGCACAGTTTTTAAGGTTTTGAATCTCTTCATTTGTCCAACCCATATTTTTCGCAATCAAGGCTGCATATTGGGCTACACGCCTTGAGTGTCCACGCGTATATTCATCTTTGGCTTCAATGGTAGTAGAAAGGGATTCCATCATTTGAAGTGTTATTTTTTTGTTTTCTTTCTTTTCAATTTCCAACTCCGTTTGATGGCGCTTTTCTTCTATAATTTGAATTTTTCGAATGGTACGAAAAATATTGGTGAAGAGCAATATAATCATGCCTATGCCAATAAAGATACCTGAAATAGTTGCGACAAAATAAACAGATACAGATTCAATAGCAACACAGACTAGGACTAGAAAGAGTCCAATCAATAGAATGTAGTCGGATTTTGTTTGTTTATTTTTGCGTATGTATTGTACTAAATGAATGAATATTAGGATAAACACAAAGACGAGTAGTAATTGTGCAACGGGCAATGTTTCAATGTAGTCTTTGACTTTTGTAAGATAGAGAATGGAAGAAACAATAAAGTTTAAAATGACGACATAACCAATATTTCGATAGAGTTTTTGGTGCTTGCCATTTTGAATGTTGTCGGCATAGAACAAGATGGGTAATGGACTCAGCATGATCATCACAAAGCATAAAGCAGCTAACGCGGATGCGTTAGGAACTAGGATTTGTCGAATTTTGGATTCTCCAAGCATCCAGATAGAGCCCATGAGCATACACCATCCAAAGTATTCCATGTCGAATGTTGTGTGGTAGACATTTTTTAGGGCTATGCCAAACAGGATGGATGTGATACCGGTAAATAAGATAAAGAAGGCAATAAATGTGGATATTCCATAAGTATTGTATATATATTGCCAAATTTCGGCTTTATTACCACAATACACCTCATTGACAATGCCAGAATAATTTGAAGTGTAGGTTGTCAGTTCAATGCGTAATGTTTTTCCTGCATCTTTATAGGTTGTAGGACAAAAGATGTAGCGACTCGCTGAATTTTTACCAGCCATTCTTGTATCTTTTGTGGAATATTGTGCGCGCAATGAATTTCCTACGTAGAACTGAATGTCCTGCAAAGAGGATCGAATCGCAAAAGTCGTTTCATCATAGTCTTTAGGCAAGGTTGTTGTCAGGACCATGGTATGGCCTGGTTTTACTTCATAGGTTCCGGGAATGTCTATTTTTTGTTTTGTACCATCCTCTTTATTCCAGTAAAAGGAACCGGAATAGATTATGGATTTGGACGGATTGTTATAGTTTTGTTCGTTAGCACCAAATAATTGCATGAAACAAAACCATCCTAAAATTGCAATCATTAAGATGTAAAAGAAGTATTTCATTGTTTGAAAGTTAGATTTTTGTGTATGCATATTTGGATTCCTTCCCTTATAGTTAGCATAGTATTTTTACATAAAAAGTGTCAATAAAAAGTTGTTGACAAACCTATAGAGTAGCTATGGAATAAAAACGTTCTAAATAGAACGATGAGGAGGGTGCATATGCACTTTTGGGATGAACATAAAACGATAACGAGATATTATGAGATGAAGGTTTCTGGAGTTTGTGAAAAATATCAGTTAAGACAGTTGGAGTATGACATATTAATGTTTATTTACTGTTAAAGTCAGAACGCTCGTGACTTTAGTCATGAGATGAATGACGTATGTAACTGGTTTTCAGCTGTTTCTATACGTGAACCATGATATAATATATACGTAGAATATGTCGTAAAAAAATATGAGGAGATTTCGATATGTATACAGTACGCTTTCAATTGGAACTAAGTGGATCTGAGAAACGATTTTTGTCGAAGTCTTTTTTCTATGCGAATCAGATGCATAATCTGTTGGTTCGATATGCTACAAATCGATTGAATGCTTTATTTCATGATAAAGAATATGTGGATGCACGCAAAGCTTATGGAGAAGCTGAATTTTCCAAAAAGAAAGGTTCTGAACTGTCAGCTTCTGAAAAAAAGAAGAAAAAAGAATTGTCAAATATCATGTGTATTAAACAAAAAGAGTATAATC
>NZ_JANFYN010000086.1 GCF_024460475.1 Holdemanella sp. MSK.7.32
AAAAATTATTGATATAATTTTTGAATTTTTTCTTGATTTCTATTATCCAATTTTTCTACATGACAATCTTTAAAGGAAACACTTAGACGATTTGCCTTTGTCTTTGTGAAATAGATCAAAAGGAAATCAGATAGGATATATCCAATTACAGATGCCAAGGCAGCACCTTGTGCGCCCATATGGAAGCTAAAGATAAAGATGGGATCTAAAATGATGTTTAGAATCGACCCCAAGACAGTTCCAACCATAGATAGGGTTGCCAATTCCGTACGAATCAAGTTACTAGGAGTTAAAGAAAGAATGATAAAGGTGGAGCCTAGCGCAATTATATTGTAGTATTGATTTGCGTATAACCATGTTTCTTTATTAACACCTAAAAAATTTAACATGGGATCTTTTAGAATAAACATAAAAATTGTGACAACAATGCCACAGAGAATGGAGGCATAGAAACAGAATCCACTCACATTCTTAGCTTCTTTATTCATTTGTTGACCAAACAATCTAGAGATGACAGAACTGCCACCAATGCCAAAGATGTCACCTAATGCGATCATGAAAGTAAAGATAGGAGCACATAAAGAGACACCGGCCACAAGATTTGTGTTCATTGTTTTAGCTACAAAATATGTATCTGCCATGTTGTATACTAAAGAAATTACCATGCTGAAGACAACTGGTAAAGCCATTGTGAAATAGGCTTTAGGGATGCTTGTATTTTCAAATAATGCATTATTGTTCATATATTACCTTCTTTCTTTACCTAGTATATCAAAGCTATTTGAAAATGATTGTGACATATGGCACAATAAAGCTATGAAACGAGCATATGATTCAAAAAATGTAGAGAAATATGTAAATCGACATAACATACAAGACTATTTTGATTCTTCTTATCCCTTTTATTTGATGGAATATGAAAAAGATGAAATGATGATTCATCCATTGAAAGACACAAAAGAGATTCAGTTTGTAGTAGAAGGCGAAGTGTCTATTTATTTCATTGATTCAAATGGAAAACAGCTTTTTGTGTCACAAACCAATGCACTTTGTGTACTAGGAGATGTGGAGTTTGTTCGTCATGAAAAGCCTGTATACTTTGCCCAAGCCAATACAAAAGTTGTTACAATCGCATTATCGATTGAAGAAAATCAATTGAGATTAAACCAGGATCTGAAATTTCTTCATTTTTTGTTGAATTCGTTGGTTGATAAACTGCATAATAAATCCACAAATGAAATTATGAATCAAAGTGTTGAAGAGAAGGTCATGAACTATATGGAGTTACATCCTACGCTAGACAATGTCAGTGTGGCTTGTCGTAATCTGCATTGTAGTCGAAGACAGCTACAAAGAGTGTTAAAGAAACTTTGTGAGGATAAAAGAATCGTAAGACTTGAAAAGGGAAAATATGTGCTACAATAGACGTATTAATGGAGGTTGTTTATTGTGAAGCGTAATGAACAAAAGGTAGAAAATACTTGGAAAACAGAAGATATATTTAAAGATGAAGCAGCATTTCTAGCTTGTTTAGATACTTGTAAAGAATTGGAAAATGAGCTTTGTGTATACGATGGAAAATTGGATGATGCATCCAACTTATTATCATTTTTAAAGGGATATGAAAAATTAACATGTCTATTAGATGATTGTTTAGGCTATTCTTCTTTGTTGTCCGATCAAGATACGGCAGATGCCCATCATCAAGAATTAAAAGGAAAAGCCAATGCGTTAGCGGTTGATATTTTTACTAAGCTGTCTTTTAGTGATGTACAAATCATGCAGATTGAAAACTTAGAATCTTTTTATGCATCTGAACCCATCTTAGAAAGATATCGTGTATATCTAGAAGAAGTATGTCGTTTAAAAGAACACGTATTGTCTCAAACAGAAGAAAAGTTAATGGCATCCAGTTCATTGATGCAAGACACGCCTTATTCGATTTTTGGAATGTTGAACAATGCGGATTTAAAATTTGAAGATGCGATTGATTCAAAAGGAAATAAGCACACTTTAACTACAGGTACATTTATCCATATGTTAGAGCAGGAAGATGAAGTGTTAAGAGAGAGTGCATATTGTAATTTTTATGCAGGTTATGGTTCTATGATCCATACTTTAGCTGCTTGTTTAAATGGACAGACAAATCAGTTGAAATTTAATAGTACAGCACGTAAATATGCATCGAGTTTAGAATGTGCAGTCGATGCGAATAATGTTTCACCAAGAGTGTATGAACAATTGATTGAAACGGTACATAAAAATATCCATGTTTTACATAAATATATGCGAGTTCGTAAAGAAGTTATGAAAAAAGATAAACTTCACATGTACGATTTATATGTACCTATGGTCAATGAATGTAACGTTCCTGTATCTTTTGAACAGGCCAAAGAAGATGTTTTACATTCTGTTCAATTGTATGGAACAGAATATGCCAAGGTTTATGAAAGAGGATTAAATTCGCGTTGGATCGATGTATATGAAAATGAAGGAAAGCGTTCAGGCGCATATTCTAGTGGACAAAGAGTACATCCTTTTGTGTTGATGAACTTTGCGAATTCTTTAGATACAGAATTTACTTTAGCTCATGAAATGGGGCATGCGATGCATTCCTATATGTCTACAAAATATCAGGCTCCATTAGATCGTCATTATAAAATATTTGTAGCTGAAGTTGCCAGTACTTGTAATGAAGCTTTATTGATGGATTATTTGCGCAAACAAAACTTAGATCCTAAATTCCAGGCTTATTTGATTAATCACTTTATGGAACAATTTAGAACTACATTGTTTAGACAGTGTATGTTTGCGGAATTTGAAAAAATCATCAATGAAAAAACCGCAAACAATGAAGTTTTGACAAGTGATGCATTGAATCAGATCTATGCGGATTTAAATAAATTCTATTATGGTGAAGATGTGATTGTAGATGATGAAATCAGTATGGAATGGGCTCGTATTCCACATTTCTATATGAATTTTTATGTATATCAATATGCGACAGGATTTAGTGCAGCTATGGCTTTATCACAAAAATTGCTTCATGGAACACAAGCCGATATTGAAGCATACTTATCTTTCTTAAAAGGAGGATGTACAAAGTCTCCAGTCGAATTATTGCGTATGGCTGGGGTTGATATGGCAAGTCCAAAACCAATTGAAGATGCGATTGAATTGTTTGATTCTTTAATTGATGAATTCGAGAGTATTATGAAGTAGAAAGTCGTTTGACTTTCTATTTTTTTTAGTGCTATTTTTAGTCAGATAAAGATTAGTAAAAAATAAATGACAAAAAATGGAGGACTTATGTTTGCAGGTAGAGAGAATGAGCTTAAGATTTTAAATCGCGTATTTTTATCGAAACGACAAGAATCTGTATTGATATATGGACGAAGAAGAATCGGAAAAACAGAATTGATCAAAAAGGCCATCGAAGATTTTGATGGAGAATATATTTACTGTTAAAGTCAGAACTCTCGTGACTTTAGTCATGAGATGAATGACGTATGTAACTGGTTTTCAGCTGTTTCTATACGTGAACCATGTTATAATATATATGTAGAATGCATCGCAAAAAAAGGAGTTTTCGATATGTATACAGTACGTTTTCAATTGGAACTAAGTGGATCTGAGAAACGTTTTTTGTCGAAATCTTTTCGTATTATGAAACCAGGAAGAAAAGTATTCTGGTTAATATAGAATTGTATA
>NZ_JANFYN010000087.1 GCF_024460475.1 Holdemanella sp. MSK.7.32
TGGTGGATTTGGTTTTCAAGTTGACAAAAGTCATTTGTGTTGGGTAAAATTAGTTATAAGTGAAAGAGGAGAGAGTAAAATGAATGATTCACAAAAAATGAAGTGGTACACACTTGCGTTTATGTGTTTTTCAACTCTATGGGGTTTTGGAAACGTATTAAACGGATTTATGTACTTCAACGGAATTCAAGTTATCTTTTCTTGGATTTTGATGTTTGCGTTGTACTTCGTTCCTTATGCATTAATGGTAGGTGAACTTGGTTCTGCATTCAAAAATTCAGGTGGAGGTGTAAGTTCTTGGATTCACGAAACAACAGGTCCTAAAGCTGCATACTATGCAGGTTGGACGTATTGGGCATGTCACATTACGTACATTGCTTCTAAGGGTTCTGGTGGTTTGAAAGCATTAAGCTGGATGATTTTCCAAAACTCAGAAACTTATGCATCTTTTAACACAAAAGCTGTTCAGTTTGCGACTTTAGCTGTTTTATTACTATTTAGTTATGTCGCAAGTCGTGGTTTAAACCCTTTAAAGAAAATGGCTACAATTGCTGGGTCTAGTATGTTCGTTATGAGTATTCTTTATATCGTAATGATGTTTGCGGCTCCAGCTATCAATCCAAATGGTGGATATTTAGCTATGGATTTCAGTTTCAAAAACTTGATTCCAACTTTTGACTGGAAATATTTCAGTTCATTATCAATCTTAGTATTTGCGGTTGGTGGATGTGAAAAGATTTCACCTTATGTAAATAAAGTTGAAGATCCTAGTAGAGGATTCCCTAAGAGTATGATTTTTGCGGCTATCATGGTTATCATTTGTGCTATCTTTGGTACAATCGCAATGGGTATGATGTTTGATCCAGCTGTAATCGATGCTAACTTTGATTCATACAATGCGAATGGTTCTTATTGGGCATTCCAAAGATTAGGTGAATACTATGGTATGGGTAACGTATTGATGATTGTTTATGCAGCTTGTAACTGTATTGGACAATTCTCTACATTAGTCATTAGTATTGATGCGCCTTTGAGAATGTTATTAGATAACGAAGATGCTCGTCAATATATCCCAACTAAGTTATTGCACAAGAATGATGCAGGTGCATATTCAAATGGTATCATCATGGTTGATATTCTTGCCGGTGCAATCATCTTGGCTCAGGCTTTAGTTCCAAATGCAGATACAGTACTTCGTCAGTTGACTCAGTTAAACTCAGTAACAATGCCAATGCGTTACTTGTGGGTATTCTTCGCTTATGTGATGTTGCGTAAGAAAACAGATATTTTCCACCGTGACTATAAATTTGTGAACAACAACACAGTCGCAATCGTATTTGGTGCTTGGTGCTTTATATTAACGGCTGCTTGCTGCTTACTTGGTATGTATAAAGCAGGGGATATGTATACTACAGTCTTAAATATTATCACTCCAGTTGTATTAACAGCTTTAGGATTGATTTTACCAGCAATCAAGAAAAAAGAGGCAAAAAATTAATTTTGCCTTTTCTTCTTATTTGTGGATAATTATAGTCGAGGAGATGTTTAATCATGAATACAATCAAAATTTCAAATGAATTAATTCAATTTATTGAATCAAGCCCTAGTATGTTTCATTCCATCAAAACGATTCGTACATATTTAGATGAGGCTGGATTCACGTATCTTCCTGAGTCTAAAGCTTGGGATGTTAAAGCGGGTGGAAAATATTATACAATTCGTAACCACTCCAGTTTAATTGCATTTAAGGTTGGTAATGATATGGATTCTTATCATTTCCAAATGTGTGCAAGTCACTCGGATTCACCGACATACAAAGTTAAAAATGTGCCTGAGCTTGCGGGTCCAAATGAATATTTGCGTTTAGACGTTGAAGCTTATGGTGGTATGATCGACAACACTTGGTTTGATCGTCCATTAACAGTTGCGGGTCGTGTACTTGTTCGTAATGGGTCTAAGATTGAATCCAAATTATTATATATCGACAAAGATATCTTAATGATTCCAAATGTGGCTATCCACTTCAACCGTGAGGTCAACAATGGTTATAAATATAATCGTCAGATTGATTTGTGCCCTATGTTTTCTTGTGGAGCCCTTAAGAAGGGGGCTTTTGACAAGATGGTTGCGGATGAATTGGGTGTTAAGACTGAAGATATCTTAGGCAAAGACTTATTCTTAGTGAATCGTCAAAAGGGTTTAGTTTGGGGATTGGAAAATGAATTTGTTTCAAGTCCTAAATTGGATGACTTACAATGTGCATTCGTTTCATTAAAGGCATTTATTGCAGCTGAGAATGAAAAGAGTGTCAATGTATATTGTTGCTTCGATAATGAAGAAGTGGGTTCAAACACAAAGCAGGGTGCGATGTCTACATTCTTGAAAGATGTATTGCACCGTATCAATACGGGTTTAGGTAAAACTGAGGATGAATATTATCAGGCTATCGCGAAGACATTCTTAGTAAGTTGTGATAATGCGCATGCTCTACATCCAAATCATGCAGAAAAGACAGATGCCGTAAACTTTGTCACAATGAATGGTGGTATTGTCATTAAGGAAAGTGCAAACCAGAAATATACAACAGATGCATTTAGTCGTGCCTTATTTACAGGTGTATGTCAGAATGTGAATGTGCCAGTACAAAGCTTTGCGAATCGTAGTGATGTAGTGGGTGGTTCTACTTTGGGTAACTTATCCAATACGCAGGTAAGTGTGCATGCGGTAGACTTTGGCTTGGCTCAGCTTGCGATGCATTCTTGTTTTGAAACTGCAGGTGTTAAGGATACTGAATATGCGATTGTCGCATTGAAGGAATTCTATGAAACAAATGTGCAGATTGAAGAAGCTGAATCTGTATGTCTAGAGAAGTAATCATTCAAAGAATAGAAAAGTCGGATTTAATCGATGCGAAAAAGGAATTGATGATCGATCTAGTGAATTCAAAAAAAGAAAATGATTTTGATAAGAAAGTGGATCGTTTGTATCGTCAGTTTTCTAAGAGTTCTACGTTTAAAAAACATGCCGAAAAAATGGTGGTTCGTGATGATGAAAAACTAAAGATTTGTAACATGATGCTTGTGATGAGTGTGACATTGACTTTGTTCTTTTTAAAGGCGGTCTTGTTTTCAAGTTATGTTGTGAACTTTAGTGTGGATGCCATTGTCGGATGTGCAGCACTTGTATTTTCATTCATCAATGTACGTACAAAGTATCGAACGCTTCAGCAGTATGATTTAGTTCGTGACTTTGTCTATTTGGATGTTTTATCTTTGATTTTATGTATATTATTTAAGATGTTCTTTCCTGTGCAAGTTGATTTTTCATTGATTATTTTATTGGTGGATTATTATTTGTGTAAGAAAAGATTTAAGGAAAAGGCATTTCAAAAATTAGAGGCGCAATAAATTTGGATGGGGTTATGTGAATTTGCTCTCCAAGAATTTAAGGGG
>NZ_JANFYN010000088.1 GCF_024460475.1 Holdemanella sp. MSK.7.32
ACCGCTGACCCTCTGCTTGTAAGGCAGATGCTCTCCCAACTGAGCTAAACCTCCAAAACTTGCCATACAAAGGGATTAAAATAAATGGAGCAGGTGATGAGAATCGAACTCATGTAGTCAGCTTGGAAGGCTGAAGTTCTACCATTGAACTACACCTGCAACAAATAATGGCTGGGGTACCTGGATTCGAACCAGGGAAATGCAGGAGTCAAAGTCCTGTGCCTTACCGCTTGGCTATACCCCAATAAGTGGTGGAGAAGGACAGATTCGAACTGCCGAACCAAAAGGAACTGAGTTACAGTCAGCCGCGTTTAGCCACTTCGCTACTTCTCCATCAACATGGTGGAGGTTAACGGGCTCGAACCGCTGACCCTCTGCTTGTAAGGCAGATGCTCTCCCAACTGAGCTAAACCTCCATGTTTTTTCATCGCAAACTCGTTTGCGCTCATTTATATTACCAAAGGATATTTGGGATGTCAACGGAATTTTTAATTTTTTTTATAAAATTTTCAAATTTTAATTCAAGAGCCTTTATATAAAGCTTTTTTATTGTTTTATTATTTATTCTTTTTTGCTCCTCAAACAAATATCCATTATGCACAACATACATTTTTGACAAAATCACTGAATATTTTTTACCAAACACAATCTTTTCTTGGATACAATCCAATCGTTTAATCAATTCAAGATCTGAAACATAATGAATATATGTATTATAATACTGACAATACTCTTTCAATTGTTTCGACTCATCTGGAAAAACAATATATACAGGAATACCTGCTTTTTGAAACGTTGGACTCCACAACAAAAATAAATCATGATAGCCTAAAGTTTTTTCTAACTCAATAGAGTCCAGCACTACCAAAAGCGATGTATCCTTTATATTCGGTATTTGGATTTTTTCAATTTTGTTCATTTATATATGTAGGAATGCATGCATATTGTATCACAATTTAACCTGGTGTAAAATATAGGCATATATTAGGAGGGGTTACATGATTCAAATGGGAATTGATTTGGGTACAAACTACATTCGACTTTGTACACAAGAAGATGGTCTACTATATAATGAGCCATGCATGGTTGCGCTTGATGGGCAAAATCATGTTTTAGGCATTGGTGAAGACGCTAAGGATTTAATCGAATCCATGGATTCAAATATTAAAGTAATATCTCCCTTACGTGAAAATCCAATTAACTTTGACGTTCTAGACATACTCCTAGAACAACTACTATATGAACACAAAGCTTTTCGTATGTTTCAAAAAACTGTTTTATTGGTCAGCTATCCAACTAGTTTCAGTAAAGAATCATGCGACATATTGAAAGAACACCTTGAAGATTTAGGTGCTTACCGCGTTTATTTTGAACAAGAAATTTGGATTGCTGCTATTGGCGCAAAACTCGATTTATTTTTACCCGTTGCTAGCTGTGTATTAAACATCGGTTCTTCAAACTGTGATATCGCAATCTTCCAAAACGGCAAGATGATCAAAAAATCTCGTTGCAACGTATCTGGAAGTACAATCAACATCGCCATTAAAAACTGGCTATTTAACTCCTACAACATGAATGTATCAACAAAACAAGTTGAAAAAATCAAGCGTAAGATTGGACAGGTTAATATTCAGCAAAATCCCAAAAGTCTTGAAGTTGTTGGCATGGACCAAAATAGTCATGTACTAAAATCCGCAATCATTAACGAAAATCAAATAGTTGGAATCCTAACACCCTTAGTACAACAATGGGCCAACTGGATTCTACAATTTTTATCTAGCTTGCCAATCACAATGCAGCAAGATGTAAAAACTCGCGGAATCATATGTTGTGGTGGATCCATGTTATTAAATGGACTACCTTCCTATCTACAAAACACAATAGGATGTCCAATCTTTGTCACAGACGATCCAATCAATACAGTTTCTGCAGGATTAATGATTCTTTTATCCCGCATGGAAGATTAAGCTCAATTTAAGGAAAATCATTTAACATTAAACCGTAAACAGCAGAACACTTATTCATATCCTATTCCCTTTTCTCTTAATGCTGTTTCAAAAGCTCCCAATGGGAGTTTTTCTTTTTGTGTGATATAATTTGTTCCATTAGGAGGACCTTTATGAACAAAAATATCGTATCATCAATCTTATATTTAATCGCAGCCATCTGCTTATTTATATTCGCCTATAACCTGACTTATACATTCCTATATATAGGTATCTTATTTTTAGCCATCGCAACAATCTATTCAAAGAAGGTTTAAAAATAATGAAAAGGAAAAGCAGCAACAACACATGGCTATTTACAATCTGTATTGCCTTAATAGCTGTAGTATTCGGATTCGTATCCTTTATACCAGTAAATATAGAATTTATTAAGCCATTTATCATATATTTTGATCCAACCAAATTGTTATCAAACTTACCATTATGGATCTTCACAAACTGCATTATCGCACTTTATTCACATTCTGAAAAAACATCTATGTTAAATACAACCCTATTCAACATTGTTTGTTTTGTAAGTTATTCACTATTCTCAACGATACTTGCACACACAATGCCAAAAGATATGTTTCTAACATGGATACTATTCACTTTAATTTGGACAATATTTAGTTATTTAGTATGGTCAGCCAATCGACAAGATACGAAAGGATGGATTCTTTCAACCATTCTTTTAGCCATACTATTTAGCACATGCTTCACATATACAGATAACACAATATCCAGTACGACCATTTTAAATTTTTTACTCTATGTATTCCTTGTAGTAGTCCTATATAAAGGAACAAAAGAAACATTGATTATTGTGATTTTGTCTATTATTTTAGCCTTGATTCTTAGTAAAATAAAAATTCAAATAATTTTTACAAAAAGTGCTTGCATTTATTTTAACTCGGTGCTATTATAAATAGGCACTTACGGAGGTTTAGCTCAGTTGGGAGAGCATCTGCCTTACAAGCAGAGGGTCAGCGGTT
>NZ_JANFYN010000009.1 GCF_024460475.1 Holdemanella sp. MSK.7.32
ATCTGAAGCAGTGATCCGAAGCCCCAGTGAACGGCGGCCGTAACTATAACGGTCCTAAGGTAGCGAAATTCCTTGTCAGGTAAGTTCTGACCCGCACGAAAGGTGTAACGATTTGGGCGCTGTCTCGGCAGCAGACTCGGTGAAATCTTAGTACCTGTGAAAATGCAGGTTACCCGCAACTAGACGGAAAGACCCCATGGAGCTTTACTGCAGCCTGATATTGAATTCTGGTCATACATGTACAGGATAGGTGGGAGACAAAGAGACGTGCACGCCAGTGTACGAGGAGTCGACGTTGGGATACCACTCTTGTGTGACCGGGGTTCTAACCTGGTATCGAGAACAGGTACGGGGAGAGTGTCAGGTGGGCAGTTTGACTGGGGCGGTCGCCTCCCAAAGAGTAACGGAGGCGCCCAAAGGTACGCTCAGATTGGATGGAAACCAATCGTCGAGTGCAATTGCAGAAGCGTGCTTGACTGTGAGACAGACAAGTCGAACAGGGACGAAAGTCGGGAATAGTGATCCGGCGGTGCCGAATGGAAGGGCCGTCGCTCAACGGATAAAAGCTACCCTGGGGATAACAGGCTGATCTCGCCCAAGAGTTCACATCGACGGCGAGGTTTGGCACCTCGATGTCGGCTCATCGCATCCTGGAGCTGGATTCGGTTCCAAGGGTTGGGCTGTCCGCCCATTAAAGCGGTACGCGAGCTGGGTTCAGAACGTCGTGAGACAGTTCGGTCCCTATCTGTTGTGGGCGAAGGAGATCTGCGGAGAGCTGTCCTCAGTACGAGAGGACCGGGATGGACCTACCGCTGGTGCACCGGTTGTTCCGCCAGGGGCATAGCCGGGTAGCTAAGTAGGGAAAGGATAAGCGCTGAAAGCATCTAAGCACGAAGCCTACTCCAAGATGAGATCTCCCATTCGCAAGAAGTAAGACCCCTTAAAGACGATAAGGTAGATAGGCCAGGGATGGAAGTGCAGTGATGTACGGAGTTGACTGGTACTAATCGGTCGAGGACTTAATCAGGAATATGGAATTTCTTCAGAATAGTTGTTCGGTTTTGAGGGATCGAAAGAGAACTCAAGATCCGGTGGCGATAGCAAAGTGGACACACCTGAACTCATCCCGAACTCAGAAGTTAAGCACTTTCACGGCGACAATAGTTGGGCTTGCCCCTGCGAAGATAGCTAGCTGCCGGGTCCTTTTTTTTTTGCCTTTTTTGTAGTTTTATTGTAAAATCATGAGTTGTATGGAGATTGAAATTATGAAAAAAATTGGATTTAATAATCAAAAATATTTAGAAATGCAGTCAGAGCATATTAAAGAAAGAATTTCTCAATTTGGAGATAAATTATATTTGGAGTTTGGTGGAAAATTATTTGATGATAATCATGCTTCTCGTGTATTACCTGGATTTTCGCCAGATTCAAAATTACAAATGTTGATGCAGTTAAAAGATGATGCTGAAATTGTCATTGTTATTAATGCTAATGATATTGAACAAAATAAAACTCGTTCAGATTTACAAATTACATATCAAGAAGATGTTTTGCGTTTGATCAATGAATTTACACAAAGAGGATTATATGTTGGAAGTGTTGTTGTGACACAATATAATCGTCAAAAAGCAGTTGATTTATTTAAAGCTCGTTTGAAACGTAGAAAAATTGACGTATATTTCCACTACTTTATTGAAGGATATCCAACAGATACTAAAAAAATCATTTCGGATTCTGGATTTGGAAAGAATGATTATGTTAAGACAACAAGACCTTTAGTTGTTGTAACGGCTCCAGGTCCTGGTAGCGGTAAAATGGCTACTTGTTTATCACAGTTATATCATGAACATAAACATGGCATTAAGGCAGGATACGCAAAATATGAAACTTTCCCTATTTGGAATTTACCTTTGAATCATCCTGTAAATTTGGCTTATGAAGCTGCAACTGCAGATTTGGCAGATGTAAATATGATTGACCCATTCCATTTACAGGCTTACAATGAAGTAACAGTTAACTATAATCGTGACATTGAGATTTTTCCTGTCCTAAAGAACATTTTTGAAGAAATATATGGTTCAAGTCCTTATCAAAGTCCAACAGATATGGGTGTAAATATGGCGGGTTTATGTATTAGTGATGATGAAGCATGTTGTAATGCAAGTAACCAGGAAATCATTCGTCGTTATTTTGTAAGTAAAACAAGATATGCGCATGAACTATGTTCATATGAAGAAGTTCAAAAACAAGAAGTTGTTATGAACAAAGCGGGTATTACAGAATTAGATCGTCCTTGTGTTGTGGCTGCACGTAAAAAAGAAGAACAAACTCATTCTTTCTCTGGGGCTATTGAATTGGATGATGGAACAATTATTACAGGAAAAACAACGAATTTAATGGGTGCTTGTTCAGCTGTTTTAATGAATGTATTAAAACATCTTGCAGGAATTGATAAAAAGAAAGTTTTAATTTCACCAGAAGCTATTTTACCTATCCAAAACTTAAAAACAGAATATCTTGGTTCGGTAAATCCAAGACTTCATTCAAATGAAATTTTAATTGCGCTATCTGTTTCTGCTTTGCATAGTGAAGATGCAAAGAAAGCATTAGCTATGTTACCAAAATTAAAAGGTATGCAGGCTCATGTGACTTGTGATGTTGCGGATGTAGATTTAAGCATTTATGCGAATTTAGGCATTATGCTTACATATGATGCTAATAAAAAGTAGGAGGTTTCTATGGCAAAATCAATTCCTAGCTCTGGAGCAGGAGCTGTTCGTATTATTTTAAAAAATAAGGATGCTTTCCATTTTGATTTAAGAGAAAAGAAAGAAGAAAATGGAAAACAAAGTTATTTGTTTGATGTATATTACGAAAATACTACGGGTACTTTAAATGTATTGATGGATAATGGTGAACCCGTTATTGCAGCATTGAATTTAAGTTTGGGTAAAGTTATCACTTTGTCTAATGATACAAACTTAAAAAAATTATGTAATTATGTAGTAGATAAGGTGAATGCATAATGAAGATAAGATTGCATGTGGTTGTTGACAAAGAAGATGATGCTGTTGTTGAAGTTGTTCAAAATGCATTGAATGAAATTTGTTCAAAGATGTCTTATTCTCCAAGTCGTCTACAGCCGAGTTTAGCTGGTTGTATGGAGTTTTATGCGACAAGTGATTTGAGTGAAGATGAAATCGATGATTTATTATCAAAATTGAATAATGACTGGGATGGAGAAAATGATGATTGTCAGGCTTATAGCTTTAATACGACAATGTTTCATCCAAATGTCTACTATTTACAATTCCAATCTTTCTAGGATATATTATGATTGATTACACAGAAGGTTCAAATAAACAATATCATACTCAATTAGAGGAAAATGGTGTTGGAAATTATGTTATTTTAACGGGAGATCCCAAAAGAGTAAAGGATATCGCATCTTATTTAGATGATGCATATTTTGTTGCGGACAATCGTGAATATGTTACATATTCAGGATATATTAATGGAGTATTATGCAGCGTGGTTTCAACGGGTATTGGTGGAGCTAGCACTGCAATCGCAATGGAAGAGCTTATTCAACTAGGGTGTCATACATTTTTACGTGTAGGTACATGTGGTGGTATGCGTCTTGATGTTCAAGGTGGAGATATTGTAATTGCAAGTGGTGCCATTCGTCAAGAAGGTACAACACGTGAATATGCACCTATTGAATTTCCAGCTGTTCCTCATTTTGAAGTTTTAAATGTGCAAGTCGAAAGTGCAAAAAAACTTAATCTTCCTTATCATGTAGGTGTTGTTCAAAGTAAGGATTCTTTTTTTGGTCAGCATGCACCGGAAACAATGCCAGTTTATCAAGAGTTGCAAAACAAATGGGATGCGTATTGCAGACTGGATTGTCTGGCTTCGGAAATGGAATCAAGTACTGTGTTTATTGTAGGACAAACTCGTCATGTTCGTAGTGGAGCTATGTTTTTATGTTTAGCGAATCAGGAAAGAGAAAAAGCAGGATTATCAAATATTCAAAATCATGATTTAAAACCATTAATGAAATGTGCTGTTTTAACACTGAAAAATTTGATACAAAAAGATGAGGCTGAGAATCACTAGGATCTCAGCCTTTTTAATGTGTTTGGAATATTGTTGATAATATCTTCTGGCATGAAACTTGCTGAATCTATATCAAGTTTGGCACTTTGCGAATGGATATAGGCAGCACATAGAGCCGCTTGTAAACTATCTTTGCACTGTCCAAGCATCGCAACGACAATACCACATAAAATATCACCACTGCCGCCTTTTGCCAGACCTGCATTTTGTGCATCTAAAACATAGACATTGCCTTGATGGGCAATATAGGTTTGACTTGATTTTAGTATTAGTACACAGCTTGGATATTCTTTTGAAAAGCCGCGAGCCACTTCGAATGGGTTTGATAAAATGGTTGAAACATGGATACCTGTTAAATCGGACATTTCTTTAATATGCGGAGTTAAAATTGTGGTTTCACTCCGTTTTAATAATTCAATATTCTTTTGTGTAGCCCATAATGCATCGGCATCAAGTACTATTTTTTTGTCACTTTTTAAAGCTTGTTCAACTAAAGCGACAGTAATGTTGTTTTTTTGCATGCCATTTCCAATTGAAATAATTGAATAATTGTTAATATTTTGTTTCAACAAATCAATGGCTTTAGAACTAAATATACCATTGCGATCGGCACATTGAAGAAGCATATAAAAATCGGATTTGATTGCGAGAACATTAGAAATACATTCAGGAACCATCAAAGTAAGAGTTCCAATACCACTTTTATAAGCACTAAGACTTGCCATATGGATTGCACCATGCATGTTTTGACTTCCGCCAATCATTAGGGCTTTTCCAAAAGTTGACTTATGTGCATTCAATGGGCGATTTGGTAGATGGATATCCTCTTCATTTAGAACTTTAATTTTGTCCATGCATTTTTGATGAAGTATTTGAGGGATTCCGATATCTACGAGATATAATTTGCCACAATGATTTTTTCCTTCATTTAACCATTGTCCTTGTTTGTAGCAATCTAAACTAATCGTATAATCTGCATGAATGGCGCATCCAAGAACATTTCCCATAGTGGAATCAATGCCACTAGGCATATCAATACTGATAATGGTTGAATGAGATGTGTTAACGGTTTGAATCATAGTTTTATAAAATCCGGTAATATCTCTAGATAATCCATTGCCAAAAAGGCAATCAATATAAATGTCATAAGTGACATTAGGAAGATTTTGGCTGAATGGAATCTTTAGATTTTGTATCATTTGAAATTGAATTTTTTCATCCTCTGACATTTTTTTAATTTCTGGAACCACAACATATAGATTTGCATATTTAGGCTGTAGAAGTCTTGCGATTGCTAATCCATCGGCACCATTATTTCCAGGACCGCAAAGAATGCAGATAGATTGGTTTGTATTTGTGATTTGTTCAATAATTTCGGCTGATTTTAAAGCTGCATGTTCCATCAAAATCAAACTTGGAATCTGGTATGTTTTGATGGCTGCATGATCAATGTTTCGAGCCGTAGTTTGCGTATGTATATAGGCTGGATACATAATCTCACACTCCTTATCTTTACTATACTCTTAATATATAAAAAATCATAATACTTTTAAGGATGTATGTTATAATTATGAAATTGGGGGTATTTATTTTATGTCGAAATCTTCAGCGGCCAAAAAGTCGATTATTGTTGGCGGCCTGATCGGAACAGGCGGTCTATTTGTATCAAAACTAATTGGATTGGCTTATACAATTCCATTTTCATATATACTTCAATCGGAAGCGTATCAGTCTGTATATGCACAATCTTATAATATATATGCGTATTTATTGACGATCTTTCAGTCGGGAGTCCCTTTTGCGGTGGCCACACTTGTAGCTCGTTATATTGCTTTAGAAGATGCGAAAAGTGTTATTTTAGTAAAGAAAATTGCTTTTGCAATTTTAGGTTTAACGGGATTTGTTGGAATGATCCTCTTATTTACTTTATCGAATGTAATTGCGCCAGCTATGGTCGCCAAGAATGCGGATATCATGGCAAACTGTTTAAAAATATTATCTCTAGCGATTTTTCTTGTTCCTGTATTATCTGCATTTAGAGGATATTATCAAGGCTTAAAAGAAATGGAAGAATATGCTTTTTCACAAGCTTTTGAACAAGTATTCCGTGTTGCCTTTTTACTAAGTGCAGCATGCCTTGTAGTCTATGCGTTTGGCTGGGATAAAAAGTATGCATTATATGCGGCGGTTATGTCAACTTCAGTGGCAACGATTGCGGCAATTGTTCAATTTGCGTATTTTGATCGTAAACACCAATGTGTAGTGGATGAAATGGCACAAAGACAAACGACACGTTCTCATTCAGCTAAGAAAATCTTCAGAGAAATTCTTATCCTAGCCATTCCTTATTTAGTAGTCGCAATTTTAGGAAATATTGACCAGGTATTTAATGGTTTCTTACTTCCTACAGGATTAAAGATGCATTATAATGCCAAAGATACAACGACTGTCATTTCTGCATCAAACTATGTGGCAGGTAAATTAAATGCGATCCCAATGATTTTGGGTCCTGGTTTTGCGACAGCGATAATTCCGCATATTTCAGAGGCTTTGTCAAAGAAAAATTATAAGTTAGTTAAGAAAAATGTGTTGGATAGTATCAACGTAGTTTTATATGTAGCTATTCCTGTATCGTTTTGTATTTTTGCGTATGCAGGACCATTGAATTACACGTTATATTATTCCGAAAACTTAGAATTGTGTACATTCGTTGTACAATGGATGGCTTTGGAAGGTTTCTTATCTACATTAGCTCCGTTAGTTACGAATTTAATGGTTTCTTTGGAATTAAGAAAAAATGTATTAAAAAATCTTGCGATTGGTGTATTGATCAAAGGAGTTCTTTTGATTCCATTTGTATGGATCATGGGGATCGCGGGTGCTGTTATTTCAAGCTTTATTGGTACAGGATATATCATTTATAAAAATTTAAAAGAGATTCAAGATGTATACAACATTTCATATCGTAAAACTTCAATTATTGTAGTGCGTATTTTGATTGGATTGTTCGCGTTATGGATTACTTCAATACTTCTATCTAAAGTTGGATTGTATGGTGTTGAAGGATCAAAACTTTCATGTTTGTTCAAGATGTGTTTAAATGGTTTATTAGGTGTAATTGTATATGTGGTAGTTACTTTGTATTTAAAAGTTCCACAAAGTATTTTTCACTTTCAACTAAGAAAGAAATCGGGTGTATAAAATGTATGATGTAGTAGTTGTTGGAGCTGGACATGCCGGAATTGAGGCTTGTTTGGCGGCGAGTCGAATGAATAAAAAAACGGCTATCGTAACGTTAAGTAAAGATATGATTGGTTCGATGCCATGTAATCCTAGTGTAGGAGGACCGGCAAAAGGAATTGTAGTTCGTGAAATTGATGCCTTGGGTGGTATGATGCCTGTTGCGGCAGATAAAACGGCTTTACAGTTTAAGATGTTGAATACGACAAAAGGACCTGGAGTTTGGAGTTTGCGTGTTCAAAGCGATAAGATTGCTTATAAACGTTTTATGAAAAAAGCATTAGAAGAACAGGATAATTTAGATATTATTGAGGCAGCATGTAAAATTGTTGTAATCAAGGATGGAAAAGCCTGTGGTGTTGAGTTAGAAGATGGAACATTTATTGAAAGTAAGACGGTTGTTTTGACAACAGGTACTTATATGACAAGTAATGTTTTAAGAGGACATACTTCCACTGTTTCTGGTCCAGAAGATCAAAGGACGGTTAATACGTTGTCAGAATCATTGCGTGAGGCTGGAATTAAAACTTTCCGTTTAAAGACGGGGACACCACCTCGTATTAAAATGGATACAATTGATTTTTCAAAGACAGAACCACAACCAGGGACAAATCAATTTTTGCGCTTTAGTGAAACAACAAAACAAGAGGATGTATTGCCTTTTGAAAAACAAGAGATTTGCCATTTAATTTATACACAGCCAGAAACGCATGAAATCATTCATACACATTTGCATGATTCTGCAATGTATTCTGGGTTAGTAAAAGGGGTAGGTCCTCGTTATTGTCCAAGTATTGAAGATAAATTGGTTCGTTTTGCGGATAAAGAAAGACATCAGCTTTTCTTAGAGCCTGAATCTAAAGAATTAGATACAATTTACATTCAAGGATTCTCAACATCAATGCCTATTGATGTACAGGAAAAGATGGTTCATTCTTTGCCGGGACTTGAAAATTGTGTGATTGAAAAATATGCGTATGCGATTGAATATGATGCGATTGATCCACTTCAGATGAAGCCGAATATGGAAAATAAAATTGTTGAGAATTTATTTACGGCAGGACAGGTCAATGGTACGAGCGGATATGAAGAAGCGGCTGGTCAAGGATTGATGGCTGGGGCGAATGCGGCATTGAAAGTGGATGGTAAAGAACCATTTGTTCTTCGTCGTGATGAAGCTTATATTGGTGTCATGTTAGATGATTTATGTACAAAAGGAACAAAGGAACCTTATCGTTTATTAACTTCAAGAGCGGAATATAGATTGTTGCTACGTCATGACAATGCGGATCAAAGATTGCTTGAAAAAGGCTATGAAATTGGTTTGGTTTCACAAGAAAGATATGATGCATATAAAAAGAAGATGGATGATATTGAGGCTGCTCGAGAAGAACTTTCAAATGCACATATTAAACCGAATGGTGAGGTCAATGAATATCTTGATAGCTTAGGCTTTGATCCATTGGCACATGGATGTAGTGCATTGGATTTAATTAAACGTCCAAAAATTACAGTTAAGGGCTTGGCAAAATATACGGGATTGGATTATGAAACTCAAATCAATGAGCAGATTGAGATCCAAACAAAGTATGCTGGTTATATTGCCAAGGCAAAGCGCGATGCGAAACATTTACAACAGATGGAAAAAATGAAGCTTCCAACTGATTTGGATTATGAAAATATGGATAATTTATCTTTGGAGGCAAGACAAAAATTAACGGCTATCAAGCCTTTAACATTAGGACAAGCAAGTCGTATTTCTGGTATAAATCCTAGTGATATTGCGATTTTAGCTATGCGTGTGAAATAATTTACATTGAAATCGTTTTCTATTATATGCTATAGTAAAAAGGGGATAAAAATATGAAGGGAAAACGAAAAAAAGTTCAACATTTCTTTGTGTATATCGCAATGCTGGTTATGTCTGGCTTTTTAATCATGGGTGGTTTGCAGCAATTGTCAATGACGCATGAGTTAAAGTCGAGTATTGTTCAAAAGGAAAAAGAAAAAAAAGAATTGTCTTCTAAAAAGAAAGAATTGGAGAAGGCAAAACAGAATCTGACAAATCCAGATTATGTTGAATATATTGCACGTGGAAAATACTTAGTGACAAAAGAGGGGGAGCAAGTATTTAAATTTCCAAGTAAAGACTAACTAGGCTATTGTGGCCTAGTTTTTTTATGCAAAATAAAAAAGTGCATAAGCACTTTTGATGTCTATATGGTGAGGCCGATGCGATTTGAACGCACACGAGCATTACTCACTACCCCCTCAAAGTAGCGTGTCTACCGATTCCACCACGGCCTCATATTGTTAAAATATTACACTATTTTAACAAGCTTGGCAACACATTCAAGTCCGGTTGTTTGACAAAACATGTCTACAGGTTGAACGTATTCGCATTGGTATCCATAATTTTTAAAAATTTTTAGATCTCGTGATAACGTTTTAGGATTACAAGAAACATATACGATTTTATCAGGTTGCATGGTTATTGTGTCTTTAATACCATTTTCTGTCATTCCTTTTCTTGGTGGATCAATAAAGACGACATCAATTTTATCATCTTTATGATCATGCGCAAAATCTGTGGCATCCTGACAAACATAGTGGCAATGATCAAGGTAATTCATTTTAGTATTGTCGTTGGCATTATCAACGGCTTCTTTAACGATTTCAACACCAATCACGCTTTTTGCATGTTTACTGACAGCCATACCGATGGTACCTGTGCCTGCATACATATCAATGCATGTTTCGTTTCCAGAAAGATTAGCGGCTTTAATGGCTTGATTGTACAAAACTTCCATCTGTATAGGGTTGACCTGGAAGAAGGATTTAAAGTGCAGTTTCACTTTGTTACCCAAACATTTTTCAATGATGTAGTCATTTCCATATAAGACTTTATATGTATCACCTAAGATCACGTTGTCATTTCGTGTGTTGTAGTTAAATACAATACTTGTGATGTTTGAGAATGTGTTTTTTAATAGTTTAGACAAAGACAAAATATTCTTTTCATTTTTACCAATAAATACCACTTGAATTTCATCTGTACTTGAGTGGCGGATAAAGATGTGGCGTAAGCCTTCTGCCATTTCAATTGTGATATGTTTTTGAATGAAGCCAAAGATTTCATTGATTGTAAAATCTTGAATTTTGCATTCTTTACATGTCACAACGTCATTTGAATGTTGACGATAAAAACCCATTTGGACTTTACCATCTTTGATTTTAACCGGAAACTGTGCTTTGTTACGATAGTACCAAGGATTATCCATACCTAGTATTGGCTTGACTTCAATATCTTCAAATAATTTTTTGACATGTTTATATTTATAGTCTAATTGATAAGCATACTTCATGTGTTGAAGTTGGCACCCACCACATGTTTTAGCAACTTCACAAGTAAGTTCTTGGCGATTTATACTTGGCTCTAAAAGTTGAGTAATAATACCAAAAGCATATTTTTTGTTGACCTTAACAATTTTAATTTTTGCCTTTTCACCAATCAATAAGTTTGGCACAAAGACAACCATATCGTCAATTTTAACAACACCACTATTTAAATCTGTATCATCGATACACGTTACTATATATTCTTCATTTTTTTTCATACACATTTATGATATCTAAAAAAACAAGAATTGACAAATGGAATTATTATAGTAATATATATAGCGTACTATGTAAATGTATAGCGTGCTATGAAATGAGGTGAGAAAAATGTGTGACAATAATGAGATTGGTTTTTATTTTGGTTTGATTAAAAAAAAAATGGACAAACATATGAATGAAGGTTTAAAAAAATATGATTTAACTAAATCTCAACAAGACGTCTTAGGATATCTACATTTTACGGATAAGGATCCAGTCATTCAAAGAGATATTGAAGAGCATTTTCATATTTCGAATCCAACAGTTACAGGGATTTTAAATCGCTTGGAACAGAAGGGGTTTATTGAAAGAAAATTGAATCAAAAGGATAAAAGAGTTCGTGCAATCGTATTAACACAAAAAGAGCAGGATCTTCATGAAGATATCGTGAAGCAGATTCAAACAATGGAATCTAGATTTGGAAATGTGTTGGGTGAAGAAAAGAAGGTGCAATTGTTAGAAATCTTAAAAGAGCTAGCTGAAAATTTAGAATAATTGAAGATTTAGAATAATGGAGGTTTTATTATGGTCAAGACTTTATTGAATGAGGTTAAAGAATATAAAAAGGATACGTTATTGAGTCCGGTTTATGTTTCAATCGAAGCCATACTTGAAGTGTTTATTCCATTTTTGATGGCATTATTAGTGGATAATGGTATTGAAAAAGGAAATATGGGTTCAATTTGGTTTTATGGGACTTTAATGTTGGTGGCAGCCTTTGTATCTTTATGGGCTGGTGCTAAAAGTGGAAAGCATGCGGCTATCGCATCGAGTGGTTTTGCGAAGAATTTAAGAAAGGCAGAGTATCGTAATATTCAAAACTTTTCTTTTTCAAATATTGACGCTTATTCAACAAGTGGATTAATCACACGTATGATGACGGATGTGACAAATATACAGAATGCATATCAGATGATTATTCGTGTTTGTGTTCGTGCACCATTGATGTTAATCGCATCTTTGATCATGGCTTTTATCATTAATAAAGAAATGGCTATGATTTATGTGGTTGTCGTACTTATTTTAGGTGTTATTTTATTTGGAATCATTTTTATCGTAAGTCCTATTTTTAGCCGTTTATTTTCTCGTTACGATACTTTAAACGCGAGTATTCAAGAAAATATTTTAGGGATTCGTGTTGTGAAATCTTTTGTTCGTAAGGATCATGAGATTGATAAATTCCGTAAAGAAAGTGAGACTATTTTTAGTATTCAAGGGAAAGCTGAAAAAATCTTGGTGTTTAACTCTCCTGTGATGCAACTTTGTATGTATGCGACGATTCTTTTAATTTCATGGTTAGGAGCTCATCAAATTGTGGCTCAAAATATGACAACTGGAGAATTAATGTCTTTATTTACATATACTGCAAGTATTTTAATGTCTCTAATGATGATGAGTATGATTTTTGTCATGGTGACAATGTCCATTGCGAGTGGAAAACGTATTGCCGAAGTATTAAATCAAGAATCCGATTTAACAAGTCCTGAAAATGGTATCGAAACTGTAGAAAATGGAGCCATTGATTTTGAAGATGTTTCATTTCATTATGGCAATGATGAAGATATTTTAAGTCATATTGATTTGCACATTCCTTCAGGCTCGACTTTGGGTATCTTAGGAGCAACAGGATCTAGTAAGTCGAGTTTAGTACAATTGATTCCAAGACTATATGATGTAACACAAGGTAGTGTTAAAGTAGCGGGAATGGATGTTCGTGATTATGATTTAAAAGTATTGCGTGATAATGTGGCCATGGTTCTACAAAAGAATGTTTTATTTTCGGGAACAATCAAAGAGAATATGCGTTGGGGAAATCCAAATGCGACAGATGAAGAGATCATGGAAGCTTGTAAATTAGCACAGGCGGATGAATTCATTCAATTGATGCCTAATAAATATGATACGTATATTGAGCAAGGTGGTACGAATGTTTCGGGTGGACAAAGACAGCGTTTGTGTATCGCAAGAGCTATACTAAAGAGTCCTAAAATTTTGATTCTAGATGATTCTACAAGTGCCGTGGATACAAAAACCGATGCTTTGATTCGTCAGGCCTTCTTAGAGAAGATTCCACATACAACTCGAATCATTATTTCGCAGCGCGTTTCAAGTATTCAGGATGCAGATCAAATTTTGGTTATTGATGATGGAAAAATTTCTGGTTTAGGTACGCATGAAGAATTATTAAAATCAAATGCGATGTATAAAGAAACGTTTGAAGCACAAAATAATGGAGGTGATTTTGATGAACAATAGAGATACAAATAGTTTAAAGCGAGTTATTAAAGAAACAATCACTTCTTATAAGATTGAAAGTTTTATTGTGCTTGTATTGATCATTGTATCTAGTATCGCCAATGTATATGGAAGCATGTTTTTAAAGAGTTTGATTGACGATTATATTGTTCCATTATTATCGCAAACAGTTCCAAATTATATGCCTTTATTCAATGCATTAATGGAATTGGTAATGATTTATGGTGTTGGTATCTTAGCTACGTATGGATTTAATCGTATAATGGTAACAATTTCATTGGGTACTTTAAAACATATTCGTGATGAATTATTTGAACATATGCAGACATTGCCATTGCGCTTCTTTGATACACATGCACATGGGGATATCATGTCTGTTTATACAAATGATACGGATACTTTAAGACAGCTAATTTCTCAAAGTATTCCTCAGGTTATTGTATCTTTAATGACGATTATCTCAGTTACGATTTCCATGTTCATCTTAAATGTTCCATTGGCTGTTTTAACAATCGCATGTGGTTTATTGATGGTGTATACTTCAAAAAAGATTTCGGCAAAATCAGGTAAATACTTTATTGCCCAACAAAAACAATTGGGTGTGGAAAATGGGTTTATTGAAGAAATGATGGAAGGAAGTAAAGTCATTAAAGTTTTTACGCATGAAGAACAAAGTATCAAAGATTTTGATCAAGTAAATGATGCGTTATTTGAAGCGAGTGCGAATGCGAATACGTTTGCGAATGTTTTAATGCCAATCGTAATGAATATTGGGTACATTTCTTATGTACTTGTTGCGGTAGTTGGTTCTATCTTTGCCCTAAATCATATTGCAGGATTAACATTAGGTGGCATTGCCGCTTTCTTACAGTTAAATCGTAGTTTCACAAATCCAATCGGACAAATTAGTATGCAGTTAAATGCAGTGATTATGGCGGATGCAGGTGCTAAGCGTATTTATGAAATCATAGATACAGAAAGTGAAGTGGATGATGGTATCGTGACTTTAGAACAAATTGATCATGATCACTGGGCTTGGCATCATCCAAGAAAAGATGGACAAGATGAATTGGTTCCACTACGTGGAGATGTTCGTTTTGAAAATGTGAACTTCTCTTATAATCCAGATAAACAGATTTTATTTGACGTTTCTCTATTTGCGAAACCAGGACAAAAGATTGCCTTTGTAGGAGCTACAGGTGCTGGTAAAACAACAATCACGAATCTAATCAATCGTTTTTATGATATTCAATCGGGTTCCATTACGTATGATGGTATTGATGTAAAACTAATCAAGAAAGCAGATCTTAGAAAATCATTGGGTATTGTATTGCAGGATACAAACTTATTTACCGGTACCATTATGGATAATATTCGTTATGGTCGTTTAGATGCGAGTGATGAAGAGTGTATTGCGGCAAGTAAGTTAGCGAATGCGCATGAATTTATTAAACACTTAGAACATGGTTATGACACAATGATTCATGCGGGTGGAGAATCCTTGTCTCAAGGACAAAGACAACTTTTATCCATTGCACGTGCAGCCGTTGCCAATCCTCCTGTTTTGATTTTGGATGAAGCAACAAGTTCCATTGATACACATACAGAAAGAATCGTTCAGGAAGGTATGGATAAGTTGATGGAAGGAAGAACGGTATTTGTGATTGCACACAGACTTTCAACTATCCAAAATAGTGATGCGATCATGGTGTTAGAACAAGGTCATATTATTGAGCGTGGTAATCATGAAGACTTGTTGAAACAAAAGGGTAAATACTATCAATTGTATACAGGTGCTTTTGAGTTAGACTAAATATTTAAATTTAAGCTTGCATATATTTCGATTATGTTATAGAATATATGCGTTGTCGACGTAGCTCAGCTGGATAGAGCATGCGCCTTCTAAGCGCACGGTCGGGGGTTCGAATCCCTCCGTCGACGCCATTTTGTAAATTAAGTCCTTATATAAGGGCTTTTTTTCTGTTTATAGATAGTTTTGAAAACCTTTTTGAAAACCTTTATAAAAAAACAAAGAAACATTATGTCTCTTTGTTGAAAAGGTTTAATCAAAAATATTGATGTTAAGATTTAATAAACTGGAATTTGTTTTTTGATACTTATTACAATTTTGCTTTTTTCTTAATCATACATATTGCTGCTAAAGTAACTATAACATAACCTAATAGTGCAATAATTGATGATTCAATTCCAAATTCTCCACCAGTGAAAACAAAGTCTTTTGAATCAAGTACATATGTCATAACCGAATATTCATCTGCCTTTTCACTTATCGATAAACCGCCGCCAATAATTAAAATATTCCAAAGTGAATGAACAATTCCGCTGTTCCAAACAGAACCACTTTCAATAGCAACCATTGAGAACATTATTCCTACCATTGTTCCAGCAATAAGAACCAACAGGTTACTTACAATGGAAAAATCCATTCCTATAATATGTACTAATCCAAATAAAACTGATGGAACTAATACAGCTACTTTAATATTCCATTTCTCTTTTAACAGATTTAGAATAACTCCTCGAAAAACCATTTCTTCAACAAAACCAGCGGCTATGCCTGTAAAAGCAATACCAGCACTCAGTATTGAAAAAATCTGATTACTATTCATTCCAGAAGAAACGTACTTTCCAGAAAAGAAAAAAAGATAAACCGCTATTACTGTCACAGGTAATAATACACCTACAATAATCCATTTAGCTTTAATTGAAAATTTTGGCATTCCCAAATTTTCTATTTTTATTTTAAGTAGTCTTTTTGAAAATAATTCAATTAAAACAAATGCTAATCCAACATATATAATTCCTGCTATAATATTGCATATACCTTCTGGAATTTTAACCAAAACAAACAAACTTGCCACTAACTGAGCTAATATTTGAGCTACTATCAATACAATGATAGCTCCCAAAGCCCCCCCTATCGTCTTTCTTGTACTCATAAAATGCTCTCCTTTACCTTCATTATTGCAAAAAATTGCTACCAACTTAGCAAATTCCGATTTATCTATTTTTAGACTTCATTATAATCATGTTGATTGAATTATCAATAGAAAATTTTATCTGTTTTGTGTGTTTGTGTTAACACTATGGTTTGTAAGAAGGGCTATTATATGCATAAAACTACTACAAGACTATTGTTTGAAAATGTGCTTTATTAGCACTTTTTTTCGTTGATACCTTCTTGTAAGCAAAGCCCTTAATCTGAAAATTAATTTTACTGTCTTATATTTAAATGGTAGAAAGACTAAGATAATAGTAAAATATTAGTGGTAGGCATGGATACAATTTATGTTATGTAAAAAAATTTAGGAGTTAAGAAATAATGAGCAACTCAACATTGTATATCAATAAAATAAATGACAGCATTCTTTTTGATGAGAAGAATAAAGAATTCACAATTTGTGATGGTAGTTTAGGAACTTACAAATTTTGTGATGTTGTTAGAAGTCAAATAGTTTATGAACATGCTAGATATAAAGGTAAATCACCATTATTTTCGCATAGAGTGTTAATTAGTACGTTTAATACAAGTATTTTTATTGAATTAAAAAAAGTGTATATAGGTATTGAAATTGAATTATCAAATATAGGTAAGGTATATGTATATATATCGAAAAATCCGGTCGTTCAACATAACCTTCAATTTGAAGAAGATTATAAAATCGCAAAACAAATAGATAAAAAGTTAAAAAGAATGTCTCTTGAAAATAATAGTTTGAATTAAAACATATTGAACTACCATACTAAAAGTAGTTAAAGTTGATTTATTCTTGTTTTCTGTCTTTGTGTGTTTGTGTTAACACAATGGTTTGTAAAAAGGACTATGATATAAATAGAACTACTACAAGACTACTACTTGCAGATGTGTTCTGAAAACACTCCTCTCCGTCTAACTAACGGAGTCTTGGGTGTTTTTTTTATTTGTGATAAAATAATGGGCAGGTGATATTTGATGAGCGAGAAAAGAGAAGGTTACCAATTTGTTGGTTGGTATATAGATAAAGAGTGTACAAAAAGATTAAATCCAGGTGGTGTTCTTCCTCATTCTGTAACTTTATATGATAAATGGATTCCTATTTGGTATCCCATTGAATATGATGTGGATGGTGGAGTTATGTCGCGTCGTAATCCGAGATATACATGTATTGAATCAGAAGAATTGTTGTTGTATCCGGCATTTAAGAAGGGTGTTATGTTTGTAGGTTGGCAGTTGAATGGTGAAATTATAACGAGTGTACCAGCAGGCATTCATGAACCTGTTATATTGACAGCTATTTATAAAGAGTGTCCAGTTGTCCACTTTGAAACGTGTGGTGGAGCTAATTATATGGATGTATGTACGGATGAACATGGTTTATTGGGGGATTTAAAGCCGCCAGTTCGAGTTGGATATACCTTTGATGGATGGTTCTGGGATTGTGATTATCGTTGGCGTTATAACTTGGATGAACCCATTCATGAGTCTTGTACTTTATATGCTCATTGGCAAGTAAGTCAATATAAGATTGTGTATGATTTAAATGGTGGACTAAGTAGTCGAAGAAATCCAAAGTCATATACGTATTTTTCGGATACGATTCATTTATTGCCGGCTACAAAGCCAGGTTGTGAATTTGTGGGTTGGTTTGATGAAAGAGGAAATGAGTTGAATGTGATTCGTGAGCATTCAATGGGAAATAAGCATTTAATTGCGCAGTTTAGAAAGAGGGAATTTGATTAGTATGCAAAATCCATTAGGGTATGAAAAAGAGTCATCATTATTAAAAAAGTTTGCGATACCAAGTATTATCTCAATGCTTGTATCGTCACTATACAACATTGTAGATCAAATCTTTATCGGTCAAGGTGTTGGTTTTTTAGGAAATGCTGCAACTAATGTGGCGTTTCCATTAACAACAATTGCGCTTGCGATTGCATTGTTGATTGGGATTGGTTCAGCAAGTTTATTTAGTTTATATCTAGGTGAAAAGAAGCCAGAACGATCAAGTAGTATTGCTGGGAATAGTATTAGTATGTCTTTACTTTGCTCAGTAATCTATGTTGTCTTAGTACTTGTATTTCTTGAACCACTATTAAAATCGTTCGGGGCTACAAGTACAATTATGCCTTTGGCACTTGAATATACACGAATTACAACTTTGGGTGTTCCGTTTTTGATTACGACAAATGTGATTAGTAACTTGATTCGTGCAGATGGATCACCAAACTATTCGATGACATGTATGGTTGCGGGAGCTATTGTGAATACAATATTAGATCCTTTGTTTATTTTTGTATTTCATATGGGTGTCGCTGGAGCTGCCATTGCCACAGTAGCTGGTCAAGTGATTTCGTTTTTTATTGCCGCCTGGTATATTAAGAGTTTTCAACATATTGAATTTAATAAAAAGAGTTTACGTATTTCTTTGAAGGATACAAAGGAAATGGCAACCATTGGAATGAGTGCTTCATTAAATCAGATTGCGATTTTGTTTGTGCAAATCGTTTTAAATAACTCATTGACGTATTATGGGCAATTTACTAAGTTTGGTAGTGATATTCCTTTAGCTGCTTGTGGCATTGTGATGAAAACCAATGCGATATTATTAGCTATCATCATTGGTATTTCACAAGGAATGCAGCCAATCATTGGATTTAATTATGGAGCCCAAAAATATGAGCGTGTTAAAAAGACGTTCAAGCTTGCGATCAGTGCAAATTTGGTTGTTTCATTTATTGGCTGGGCTTTATTTCAATTCTGCACAAGTACTGTATTATCTATATTTGGATCAGGGGATGCGAACTATTTTGAATTTGCGACAATGTTTATGCGAATCTATCTAATGCTAGTATGTATTGATGGAGTACAGATGTTATCGTCTAGCTTCTTTGCATCTATTAAAAAAGCATATTTAGGAATGTTTTTGTCTATGACAAGACAGGTGTTGTTCTTGATTCCACTTGTTTTGATCTTGCCTAAATTTTTTGGATTGAATGGAATCTTATACGCGGCTCCCATTGCGGATTTTGTCGCTTTCGTAGTTTCTGTTATTTGTATTTTAGCTGAATTCAAGAAGTTAAATGAATTAGAAAAAAGGATAAAAGTAAACTCTCTATAAATTGGAGAGTTTTTTTCGTGTTGACATTCTTTTGATTCTGTATTTTAAAAGCACGTAGAATTGATTATTACCGATGTTTATGGTAGAATATTAATGTTTCGCATGGAGGTATAAGTGAACGCATATTATCATTCTTTAATCGAAGAAATAAAAAAAGAGATAGATGAAAAAAGTTATGCCCAGGCGTACGAATTGATTTGTCAGGAACTGAACATGCCTTATGTTCCAGAGGATGCATTGGAGTTATTGGAATATTATAAGTCAGAATGTAAACCTTATTTGGAACAAAAGAGTAAGAGTATGGATTTCAGCAAGTTACAGGATTATGTTCATGGTACTCTAGAACAAAAAATCTATGCGATTTCTATTTTAGAAAACATGAATTTAAGAATGTGTCATGATGAAGTTCAGGAATTACTAGATTCAGATTTACCTGATGAATATAAGGGTACATTGATTGAAGCTTTAATGGAGCAGAAAATTGATGATCCGTTTGATTTGATAAAATCCGGGTTGAACATTACGTTTATACCAAGTGCTATTTTACCTATGGAGCAAGATCAGTCAATCAATGAGGCTAGCTCATTATTCGAAAGTTGGTTTACAAATGAGGATCCTACTATGATTCAATTTTGTATGTCACTTTTGATGCAGTTAGTTTTATATGAAAGACCATTCGATCAAGAAGACAAAGATCCTTACCAACTTGCGAAAGGTATTTGTAGACTTGTGTATGATGCAATGCAGAAATCCGATGAATGGCCTGGTTTTGTCAAAAAACAAGGTCTTGAAAGAATTGAGGATATTGAGTTATCCATTGAAAAGCGAGGAGAAAACAATGACTAGTACTTGGACTTTGAAAGAAAATTCTACTGGTGAATTAGAAGTAACAGTAGAAGGTGAAGCTTGGAAAAAAGCACAGAAAAAAGCATTAAACTATGCTAAATCTCACATGAATTTGAAAGGATTCCGTCAAGGACAAATTCCTGATGCTTTAGTTAAAAAACAACTTTCTTCAAAAGCATTATATGATATGGCTAGTGAAGAAGTAGCTAATGAAGCATTATCAGAAGGAATCAAAGAACACAACATCGATTTAGTAGCTCGTCCTACTTTAGATGTTAAAGAAGCTGATGATGAAAAAGCCGTATTAGTATTTACATGTACAGTACTTCCTGAAGTAACTTTAGGTGAATACAAAGGATTAGATATCAAAAAAGCGGATGTAGAAGTTACAGAAGAAGATGTTGAAAACGAAGTTAAACGTGTTCAAGATCGTTATGCTGACTGGGTTGTTCGTGAAGATGACGATGCTGCTCAATTAGGTGATCAAGTAGTTATCGATTTTGTTGGAACAAAAGATGGTGTAGCATTTGAAGGCGGATCTGGAGAAAACTATCCATTAGAACTTGGTTCAGGATCATTCATTCCAGGTTTTGAAGAACAATTAGTTGGAGTTAAGAAAGGTGAAGAAAAAGACGTTGAAGTTACTTTCCCTGAAAACTACCAAGCAGCTGAACTTGCTGGTCAACCTGCAACTTTCCACTGCACAGTTCACGAAGTAAAATATAAAGATCTTCCTGAATTAAATGATGAATTAATCAAAAAATTAAAAATTGAAAATGTTGAAACAATAGATGCTTACAAAGAAAAAGTAAAAACTGATTTAACTGCTCAAAAAGAAAGAGAAGCTGAAGAAAATTTCACAAATGAATTGTTAGGAAAAGTTTGTGACAACGCTAATGTTGAAATCCCTGCAGTAATGATCGATGCTGAAGTTGATCGTATGTACAAAGAATTCGAAGGTCGTATGCAACAATCTGGATTCACTGCTAAACAATTCTTAGAAGCAACTCACCAAACTGAAGAAGCAATCCGTGCTCAAATGAGTCCAGAAGCTGCTGCTCGTGTTAAAACTCAGTTAGTATTAGAAGCTATCGTTAAAGCTGAAAGCATTGAAGCTAGTGATGAAGATGTAGAAAAAGAATTTACTACAATGTCTGAAATGTATAACATGGAAGTAGAAAAAATCAAATCATTGATTTCTCCAGAAAGTATTAAAGCAGATTTAGCAAATCAAAAAGCATTAGACTTCATTAAAACTTCTGTAAAGTAGTATAATGTTAAAGAAAAAAGACGCTTAGCGTCTTTTTCCATATTTAATATAAGGAGGTTTTTGTATGGAATTAAATACCTATCCTTTAGTTTGTACAAGAGGAGTTGTCTTATATCCAAATCAAGAAATTGTGATTGATGTAGGAAGGGATACTTCTGTACATGCTGTTGAAAATGCACAGGATAATTATGATAAAAAGATTTGTTTATTTTCTCAAAAAGAACTTGAACAAGAAAATCCTGGAAAAGAAGATATATATCCTGTAGGAACTTTATGTGAAGTTCGTCATATTCGTCGTTTTGATAACTTTTTACGTGTAAAGTTTCGTGGAATTAAGCGTGTTAAGCTAAACAATTGGATCAATGGAAGCCTAAGTGATTTAGCCGAAGTTGAAATTCTTGAAAGTGAAAAACAGGACGCTGTTGAAGAAGAAGCTTTGATTCGTATGATCGCAGATGAACTTGATCGTATGCAAGGTCAAGATCGTTTTGTGACTAAAGAAATTGTTATGGAAATTTCAAAGGGTATGGGCGGTGAATTCTTAAGTGATAAAGCTGTTCAAGGATTGCCTTTGGATATTGAAAGAAAACAACAGTATCTTGAAACATTAGGGGTAAATGATCGTCTAATGATGTTGCTTCAAGATATGGCTAAAGAGAAAAAGATGAGTGAAGTTGAACAACAAATCAACGAAACTGTCAAAGAAAGAATTGATCAAGGACAAAAAGATTACTATCTTCGTGAAAAGATGAATGTCATTCGTGAAGAATTAGGGGATACAGTTGCCCAAGATGAAGATGCAGCTAAGATTCGTAAGCGTTTAGCTGAAAATCCATACCCAGACTACATTAAGAAAAAGGTATCGGATGAAGTGAGTCGTTATGAAATGCTACCTATGGCAAGTGGAGAAACAGGTGTCATTAAATCTTATATTGATTGGTTAATGGATCTTCCTTGGTGGCAAGAAACGAAGGACAATGAAGATTTAAATGAAGCTGAAGCTATTTTAAACGCAGATCACTATGGTCTAGAAAAAGTAAAAGAACGTATTCTAGAGTATTTGGCTGTTAAACAAATGACAAATTCATTGAATGCACCAATTATTTGTTTGGTAGGTCCTCCAGGAGTTGGTAAAACGTCTTTGGCAAAAAGTGTTGCGAGAGCTTTAGATCGTAAATTTGTGAAAATGTCACTTGGTGGTGTTCGCGATGAAGCAGAGATTCGTGGTCACAGAAGAACATATTTAGGAGCTTTACCTGGTCGTATCATTCAAGGTATGAAAAAGGCAGGCGTTACGAATCCTGTGTTCTTGATTGATGAAATTGATAAAATGGCAAGTGATTATAAGGGAGATCCATCAAGTGCAATGCTTGAAGTATTGGATCCTGAACAAAATTCAGTATTCTCAGATCACTATATTGAAGAGCCTTATGACTTATCAAAAGTGTTGTTTATCGCGACGGCAAACTATTTAGAAAATATTCCACCTGCATTAAGAGATCGTTTGGAAATTATCGAATTATCAAGCTATACAGATGCAGAAAAGGTTCATATTGCAAAGGATCACTTAGTTCCTAAACAAATAGAATTAAATGGTTTAAAAGCGTCTCAGTTAAAAATTGATGATGATATGTTACTATATTTAATTCGTTACTATACTCGTGAAGCTGGAGTTCGTTCTTTAGAGCGTACAATTGCGACAATTTGCCGTAAAACAGTACTTGCTATCTTAAAAAACAACAAACGTAGCATTAAATTGACTAAAAAATTAATTCATGAGTGGTTGGGTAATGAAAAAGTTGATTATGGTAAAAAAGAAAAGAAAGATCAAGTTGGAACTGTAACAGGACTTGCCTATACAAGTTTTGGTGGGGATATCCTTCAAATCGAGGCAACTCGCTTTACAGGTAAAGGAAGACTTGTTCTTACTGGACAATTAGGTGATGTCATGAAGGAAAGTGCTAGTATTGCGCTAGACTACGTTCGTACGCATGCAAATGAATTCAAAATTGATCCTAAATTGTTTGAAGAAAATGATGTACATATTCACGTACCAGAAGGTGCGGTTCCTAAAGATGGACCGAGTGCTGGTGTTACAATGACAACGGCATTGGTATCTTGTTTCTCTAATATTCCAGTTAAGGCGAATTTAGCTATGACTGGTGAAGTTACACTTAGAGGAAATGTTCTTCCTATTGGTGGATTGAAAGAGAAATCATTGGCAGCACATCGTTCTGGAATTGATACGATCTTGATTCCAAAAGAAAATGTAAAAGACTTAGATGATGTTCCTCAAGAAGTAAAAGATGCAGTTACTTTTATTCCTTGTTCAAATGTATCTCAAGTGTTACATAACGCATTGGTAAAATAGTATGATCAGTGAATTTGTGATTAGTGCTGTTGAAAAAGAACAATGGCCAGAATCTGATCTACCAGAAGTTGTAGTCGTTGGACGTAGTAATGTTGGAAAATCAAGCTTTATTAATGCATTGACTAATAAGAAAAAACTTGCCTATGTAGGAAATACACCAGGTAAAACACGGTTGATCAATTTCTTTAAGATTGATGATACTTGGATGTTAGTGGATGTTCCTGGATATGGCTATGCGAAAATGTCTAAACAAATGCTGATCAAGATGGGTAAAATGATGGATACATATTTTAACCAAAGAGAGCAGATTTGTTGTGTTGTACAACTTGTTGATGCAAGACATGGCGCAACGCATGATGATTTAGATATGATTGAAATGATTCAAAGTCTTGGAATTCAAATCGTTATTGTAGCTACAAAAGTTGACAAGATTCCTAAGACAAAACGTGTTCGTGCGTTGAAAGATATTTCTCAACAGCTTCATTTGCCAATGAAGAATATTTTCGGTATCAGTAGTACAGAAAAAACAGGTTTTGAACCTGTCTTAGAAAGAATCAATGAAATAGTAGAACAGGCTAAAAAATAGTCTGTTCTTTTATTATAATGTATGATAATCGATTGCGTATGTAAGTACATTGACTTATAATAAAGAAAAAAAGGAGCTTATTTTATGCCAAAAACATCAAATGTATACGCAAGAATTGAACCAGAAACAAAAGAACGAGCAGAAGCAATTTTATCAAAATTAGGAATACCATCTTCTGTCGCAATTAACATGTTTTATAATCAAATTATTTTAAATAATGGATTGCCTTTTGATGTGAAAATTCCATCAAATAAAATTTTAAATGAAGATGAACTTACAAAAGAGGAATTAGCTAAAGAGATATTTGCTGCTCATGATGAAGTTTTAAAAGGGAATACAATTCCTTTTGATCAGTTTTATGAAACATTGAAAAAGGATCTAAAACTATGAATTTTGAAGTAGAAATATCATATAAGGCAAATTTGGATATTCGACACATCTATGAGTATTATGTCATGAATAATTTTGATTTGAATTATGTGAAGCACTTAATTAACGGAATTGTTTCACTCATTAAATCTTTAGAATATTTGCCAGAAAGATATCCAAGATTTGAATTATTAAAAAAAGAAACTAATGTTAGATATGCAATATACAAAAAATATAAAATAATTTATGAAATAATGGATGATAAAGTTTATATATTAAGAGTTATTCATCATTCGCAAAATATTACTAATAATTTTTTTCTTGCAGAAAATGAAATCCCTTATGTGGTAGAATCTGACTAAGAAATAGTAGAACAGGCTAAAAAATAATTTGTTCTTTTAAATTGTCTAAAAGATTTGAGAATGAAATGATTTTGGTGCATGAGTATGTAAAAATGAAACCCTAAAAAGGAGTGCTGAGCTTATGAAACAAAACCCAACACTCGTATTATGAATTTATTTATGCTTACAATAAGAAATATGTGAAGCATTAAGTGATACATTTGGAAGTGGCGTTACTCGTGTAGATGCCACGGGTGGTTGTTCAAAAAGGCCTAAATCCATAGTTTATTTTATAGTCAATCGATATCAGGGACACCGCATGAAAGAACAAGTTCATGAAATCGATTTGGGTGCTTATTTTATTATGAGTGAAGTTGCAGATATTTTTTCAAATAATATGGATAAAGTATAAGAAAAGTGGGGGAACTAAATTTCCTCCACTTGTTTTGTCCATAGATTTCTTGATGCGTCGCTTGGCATTCTCCAATCACCTCTAGGTGAGAAACAAATAGATCCGACCTTAACACCATCTGGCATACAGTTTCTTTTAAATTGTTGGGTAAAGAAACGATTATAGAATGTTGTGATGGCCTTTTTAATTGTTTCCTTTTCTACATCTTTAAATGCAACACAAGCTAAATCATAGATTTTCTTAGGCTCATCGTGATGTCTTAACATTTGATATAAGAAGAAATCATGAAGATCATAAGAACCCAATACTTCTTCTGTTTTTTGAGCAATCTTACCATTTTTATCTGGTGGTAAAAGCTCTGGGGATACTGGTGTATCACAAATATCCATCAATACATCATGTAATATTTCATCTTTTAAGGCAACACTTTCAACAATATAACGAACAAGTGTCTTAGGAACACTAGCGTTTACCGCATACATACTCATGTGATCTCCATTATATGTACACCATCCTAAGGCAAGTTCACTTAAGTCTCCAGTACCAACAACAATCGCATTATAGGCATTGCTTAAATCCATCAGAATTTGTGTTCTTTCACGAGCTTGTGAGTTTTCATACGTAATATTATGAACTTCTGGATCATGGTGAATATCTTTAAAGTGCTGGTTTACACCATCCACGATAGAAATTTCTTCACTAGATACATGAAGTAGGTCCATTAAGATTTGCGCATTGGATTTAGTACGTTTCGTCGTACCAAATCCAGGCATTGTGATCGCATGAATTCCTTTTGAATCATAATTGTTAATTTTAAAGGCTTCATGACATACAAGCAAAGCTAAAGTAGAATCGAGTCCTCCACTAATTCCAATCACAACATCTTTACAATGAATTTTTGAAAGGCGGGTTGCCAAGCCTTGAGCTTGAATGTGTAATATTTCTAAACAGCGAACAATTCTTTCATCTTGATTGTTTGGAACAAAAGGATAAGCATCGATATAGCGATCAAATTCAATTTCTTCGATGGGTTTTGATGTGAATTCCACGGTTGTATAGTTTACATGGAATAAATCTTGCATGCTTGTCTTATAGTGTAGACGATCATGATTTAAATGGTCTAAATCGATTTGTCCATAAATGGTTTTGTCTGTTTTAGTTTCACTTAATATAGTCCCATTTTCACAAATTAAATTGTGTCCAGAGAAAACCAAGTCACTCGAACTTTCTGTAGGTCCTGCACTGGCATATACGTATCCCGCATAACATTTAGCACTTTGATCTTTGACTAGATTTCTTCTGTAATTTGCTTTTGAGATGATTTCATTGGAAGCACTTAGATTACATAATACATTCGCTCCAGCTAATGCATGGGTTGAACTTACTGGAATAGTCACCCATAGATCTTCACATATTTCAATACCTAAACAAGCCGATGTTGTTGTATCTTTAAATACGATATGATTTGAAACGGGAACCTTTTTATCTTTGTATGTAAAAGTTGTGTTTTCTTTTAATTCACTAGCACTCGAGAACCACCTTGTTTCATAGAATTCATTATAGCTTGGAATATATGTTTTTACTTGAATACCTAGAATATCATGGTTGAAACAAATGGCGGCACAGTTATAAAGCTTGTTTCCGATTTCTAAAGGTAAGCCTAAAACTGTAACTAGGTTTTCTGGTAGTTCTTCTACAATTTCAAATAGGACTTGTTTTGCGCTATTTAATAATGTATGTTCATAGAATAAATCCTGACATGTATATCCTGTAATACATAGTTCTGGAAATACTACAAGTTGTGTATCTGAATCCAATTCTTGGATACATTTTAAAATTTCTTCTTTATTTGCCTGTGGATCTCCAATTGAAACATTTAAAGTACAGGCAGCCGTTTTATAATATGAATAACGATGCATGTTCATACCTCATTTCCAAACATGATTATATCAAAAAAAAACGTCCATTTTAAGGACGTCTTTGATTAAAGTTCACTTAGTTCGTGAAGACGATCTCCATATGCAGATTCATCTGCATCTTTCTTATCGCTTTCAGTAGCGTATTTTTTAACTAATGCACTTGATTTGTTGATTGGTTGTAAAGTACCAGCACCGGCAACACATCCACCAGGACAAGCCATACCTTCAAGTAGGTATCCGTTTAGTCTTCCAGCTTTAGCCATCATCAACATTGTCTTACAGTTCTTTAATCCTTCTGCAGCCTGAACTTTTACTTCCGTTCCAGGATGTTCTTTTTGAATCAAGTCTTTAACGGCTTTGGCAACACCACCACTGACAGCAAATCCGCGACCAGCATTTGTTCCTTCTGTTAATGGATCAGAAGTAGTGATTTGGTCTAATGCAATACCTTTCGCATTGAACATACCCATAACTTCTTCAAAAGTTAATACGAAGTCAATATCACTACGGATTGATTTACGGCTTGCTTCCAATTTCTTAGCAGCACAAGGACCGATGAATACAACTTTAGCGTTTGGCTTTTCTTTTTTGATTAAACGACCCGTTAATACCATTGGAGTTAATGCCATTGAAATGTATGGTGCAAAGTCAGGGAAGTTTTTCTTCGCCATAACGGACCATGCAGGACAGCAACTTGTAGCAATAAATGGTTGTTTTTCAGGCACTTTATCTAAGAAGTCTTCAGCTTCTTCAATTGTACATAAGTCAGCACCAATCGCAACTTCCACAACATCCGCAAAACCTACAGCTTTTAATGCTGCTTTTACTTTGTCTGGCGTTACAGCTGGACCAAATTGACCAACGAAAGCAGGGGCAACAGCCGCAATGACGTCATAGCCTTCTTTCATGGCATAGATTGTTTGGAAAATTTGTCCTTTATCTACAATAGCTCCAAATGGACAGTTAACTAGACACATTCCGCAGCTAACGCATTTATCGTAATCAATTTCTGCTTTTCCATCTGCATCGGATTTGATTGCGTCCATTCCACAGCTTGCAGCACATGGACGTTCTAATTTAGTGATTGCGTGATAAGGACATGCATCCATACAACGTCCACACTTAATACATTTTTCTTGATCAATACAGCTCTTTCCATTTACAATATGGATTGCATCTTTAGGACATACTTCTGTACATTGGTGTGATAAACATCCTTGACAAGCGTTTGTTACAAATACTTTCTTTTCTGGACACGCATTACATGCGAATTTAATAATATTGATAAGGGGATCATCATAATATTTTTTCGCAATTGTACTTTCTTCAATTCCATCTGAAATGTTTGTATATTCAGTAATATCACGAACAGGCAAGCCCATACCCAAACGTAATCTTTCCCCGATAATTGCACGTTCTAGAAAAATACTATCACGATATTTTGCTTTTGTACCAGGTAAGATTTCATATGGGATTTCTTCCATACGCTTAGAATAATCTGTATTGTCATCGTACGCCATTGAAGCGATGGCAGTAAAGACCTGACGACGAAGGTCAGTTACCGAGTTATAAATTCCTCTCATATTTCCTCCTATTTTTATTCCTCATATAGACTCATACAATATTATATAGTAAAAACTATATTTGTGAAAGTTTTAATTAGTATAAAATGTTATTATTTTTTTCTAATAGTGATATAATACCGTGCGGGGTGAATTGTTTGGTAAAAATTGTATGGGATTGGAATGGAACATTATTGAATGATGTTGACTTATGTTTTTCTTGTATCAACCGTCTTTTAGTCAGTCATGATTTGAAACCTCTGGATACTCTAAGTCAATATCGTGAAGTATTTACTTTTCCAATAGAAGATTATTATAAAAGGGTAGGCTTTGATTTTGACAAAATACCTTTTTCCATGTTGGCTCACGAATATATGGAGGATTATCAAGAAAAAAGCTATGCTTGTGATTTGCATTCAGATGTATTGGATGTTGTGAATAAGGCAAAGAATCTAGGCTTTTCGCAAACCGTGCTTTCTGCAAGTAAAATGGATTATCTTCTTAAACAAATGAAAACCTTGCATGTAGATGATTTATTCGATTCGATATACGGAATCAATGATATCTATGCAAAAAGTAAAGTGGAATTAGCTCATGCGTTTAAACAAACTTGTAGCCTAGATGATGAAATTTATTTTGTAGGAGATAGCGTTCATGATTATGAAGTCGCAAAAAGTATTGATGCCAAATGTATCTTGGTGACTACAGGGCATCAAAATCGAGCAACTTTAGAAAGTGTAAATGTACCGGTTATGGACAGTTTAATGGAAAGTTTGGATTTTATTTATGAAAGAGATTAAGATCAATCAAAATGATGCGAATCAAAGATTAGATAAGTTTTTAATGAAAACTTTTCCTAAACTAGGCAAGTCAATGATGTATAAGGCGATTCGAAATAAGAAAATAAAAGTGAATCGTAAACGTTGTACTTTTGATCAGAAAATCCAGGAAAATGATAGTATTTTATTATTTTTACCTCCGGATGTTTTAGAAGAGAAACAAGTAGACACGCAATATATATCATCACAGTTGGATGTTATTTATGAAGATGAAAATATCTTGATTGTGAATAAACCCTATGGTTTATTGTCACAGAGTGATCGAAGCAAAACTCAAGATTGTTTGGTAAATCGTGTACAAGCATACTTAATGGAAAAAAACGAGTATGATCCAAATAAGGAACATTCTTTTGCTCCAAGTATTTGTCATAGACTGGATCGGAATACGACAGGTCTAGTGATTGCTGCAAAGAATGCGAATGCTTTAAGAAAAGTAAACGAAGCAATCGCAAATCGTAAAATCCAGAAGATGTATCGGGCATATATTACTGGTACTTTTAAAGAAAAAGATTTTAGTATGTGTTATTACATTCGCAAAGAAAATACTGTTGCGAAAGTAAGTGATAAAAAATTAGAGGGCTATCAAAAAGCATTGATGGATGTGCATGTTGAAAGAAATGATGGCGAGAATTCAATATGTACAATTACACTTCATACAGGAAGATTTCATCAGATTCGTGCCCTGATGGGGCATATAAAGCATCCTTTGTTGGGTGACGTCAAATATGGATATCATGGAAAGAAAAGGCCGATACAATTGATGGCATATCGGTTGGAGTTTCATGATGTAGATTTGCCACTTCAACAAACGGTGTTTGAAATTCCAAGAGCATAGTAGGAGGTATGAATATGCAAGAATATCGATATCTATTAGATATTGCCTTAATTTTATTAATGACAAAAGCCTTTGGACTTTTTTCTCGTCGTTTACGTATGCCATCTGTAGTAGGTGCATTGATCGCAGGTATTGTTTTAGGGCCTGCGGTGTTAAATATAGTTGAGCCAAGTAAGTTGATTGAATCTTTGTCAGAAATTGGTGTTATTGTCTTAATGTTTGCGGCCGGTCTTGAAACAAGTATTACAGATTTAAAAAAGGCTGGGTTAAAAGCTTTTATCATCGCAACATTGGGTGTATTAGTTCCATTAGCTGTTGGATATGTAGTTGGTGGATTCTATAATGTTGGGCCAGACGCTTGGTTACACAACCTATTCTTAGGTGTTATTTTAACAGCCACAAGTGTTGGTATTACGGTAGAAACATTGAAAGAAATGGGTTGTATGTCTACAGAAAGTGGAAATGCGATTCTAGCAGCCGCTGTTATTGATGATGTTTTAGGTATTATTTGTTTGACATTAGTAACAGGAATGGCTGACAGTTCAGTGAACATCGGCGTTGTTATGTTTAAAATTTTACTATTCTTTGTGTTTGCCGTTGTTGTAGGTCTGATTTTACACAAAGTATTTTCATGGTGGTTTGAACACGATTCATGTGGTGGACTTCAAAGATATTCAATCGTATCATTTGCGTTCGCATTGATCATGGCCTTTTGTTCAGAAGCATTCTTTGGTGTAGCGGATATCACAGGAAGTTTTGTGGCTGGTTTGATTCTTTCGGGTACAAGACAATGTGCTTATGTCACTAAACGTATTTCAACATTATCTTATATGTTGATTACACCTGTATTCTTTGCGAGTATTGGATTAAAACTTTCTCCAATCACATGGAATGCCAAACTTATTGAGTTAGTTATTGTATTATGTGTGGTTGCCGTTTTGACAAAAATTATTGGATGTGGTTTAGGTGCTATTGTATGTAAATATACACCTACACAAGCTATTCGTATTGGATGTGGTATGATTAGTCGTGGAGAAGTTGCCTTGATTGTCGCAAATAAAGGTATGGCATTAGGTATTTTACCTGAGGTCTTTGTGACTCCAGTATTATTGTGTGTCGTTTTCACAACGGTTATTACACCAATCTTATTAAAAATCGTATACAAAAAGAAACCAAATGATGCAGATTTTGTACAAACTGCAAATTGTTAATATTATTTTCACATTGAGTCTTTATACTGAAAGTATGAAGACTCTTTTATTTATGTTTATAATTACATTTTTAATAAAACCATTTCAACTATCGACTGTTTATTTCGTTTTATTCTTGTATTTTCTTGCCAAAAAAGACTATGAAACGATGTATATTGAAAAGTATTGGATTTTTCCATCGATACTTCTTTTATTCTTTTGTTCAAGTTATGTGCCATTATTAAATCGAGTCTGTACAAGTCTAGTTTTTCTTTTTGTCAGTGGAACCATTAAATTGATTAAATCCGATTGGATTGGCAGTGCCGATGTGTGTTATTTGACTTTTTTTGGATTTTATTTGGGCATAGAAAGAATGCTTGTAGCTTTATATATTAGTGTTTTACTTGGAATACTTTGGATTTTATATAAAAAAAAGCATATCCTTCCATATGTGTCATGTTTATGCATCGGTGTATGGATTGCCGTTTTGAAAGGATATACGATATTCTATTTTCTAATGAATCTTTTTTCTTGAGGACAAGTAATATCTACATCATTAAATTGAATATGATGACTTTGAAGTAAAAGTCCAGTATTATCAATTTTTTTACCTCCATATAAGGAATCGTTTAAAATGGGATGTTTCAAAGAAGCGCATTGAACCCGGATTTGATGTTTTCTTCCGGTAAGAATCGTTACTTGAATCAGCGAATAATCTTTATAGTTTTTAAGTGTGTTAAATATTGAAACACTTTCTTTTCCATTTGGATGAATGATCATTTTCTTGGCATTATGACGATCTCTTGCGATATTTGAAATGATCTTTTTATTTTTATAATTTGTATGACCTTGTACTAAGGCAATATATTCTTTTTTTATATGGTGCTCTTCCATATTTTTATCGCAATATGCCTGAAAGAATGGATGCTTACAAAATAACACCAAACCACTTGTTTCATAGTCAATTCGATGGATAGCTTGAGCTGGATATTTGTTTTGGTTTAATTGTAAATATCCATTGACTCGAGCTTGTAGAGTGTCTTGGTTGTTTCCATCATCGTGAACCAATAAAAATGGAGGTTTAAAGGCTACAATCAAAAATGTATTTTCGTATAAAATGTCAACCGGTTCATAATTTATTTCAACATCTTTTTCTGGGTAATTAAAATAAATCGTCTTTTTCTCTTCATCTATTTTAAGATGCTTTTTATGTGTTTTTGAAATACAAAAAGTCTCAAAGATTTCTTGAGAAGTTGTTGTATAGCGCATGTAGTTTTCATTTATGTTTTTTATGAGCATATCAATAGAATATTTTAATGATGCGTGTCATAATGTCAATAGAAGAACAGGAGGAATACTTATGAAAATCTTTAAAAATTTAGAAAACGGTAGTGTTGTTGAAGGATTGTTGATGGATGTAGTTCCTAATGGGTATCGTGAATTAAAAGCTGGTGAAGTGGATGCGGCACAAGAAAAACATGTTCCACAAGTGAGTGTAGAAGATAATAAACTTAAAGTTGTAGTTGGAAGTGTTGAACATCCAATGTTAGAAGCACACTATATCACAAATATTTGGGTTGAGTATAGTGATGGAACTGTGGATCGTGCAGGATTAGTACCAGGAATGAAACCAGAATATGTTTTTGATCTAAAAGGAAGAACAGGTAAGGTGACTGTGTATGAGTATTGTAACTTGCATGGCTTGTGGAAAAATGAAATAGAATTGTAATTAAAATGTAAAAATAATGACAGATTGTTGAAATAAACAATCTGTTTTTCTATAATAATCGTATGTATAAAGAAAAGTTGAGAGAATCGTTTAAAGTTTATGATGAAATTGTTTTAAAGTGTTTTTGTGGTATTTTTATTGGTGCTATTGTTGCGATATGTGAAGTCATTTTTGGTAAAGGATTAGAATGGATCTTAAATTTTAGAGAACATATGGGATGTGTTATGTTAGTAGGACTTCCGTTTGCTGGTTTAGCAATTGTGTTCTTGTTTGATCATTGGGGAAGAATCTCAAGAAAAGGTATGGGGCTTGTCTTTGAAGTTGATCAAGGAAAGAGTGATTGGATTCCTCTTCGTATGGCACCGTTTATGGTTGTGTCAACATGGATTACACATTTCTTTGGTGGTAGTGCTGGTCGAGAAGGAGTTGCAATGCAGATTGGAGCGACTGTATCTCATTATTTCGGTAAGTATTTTCGTTTTAAAAATAGTGGTGTTATCTTCATGGTTGCAGGTATGGCAGCTGGTTTTGCCGGTTTATTTGGGACTCCAATTACGGCTATTTTCTTTGCCTTAGAAGTACTTGTTGCGGGAACCTTAAAATATCGAGCTATGTCATGTGCAATTCCGGCTAGTTTTACAGCAGCCTATGTTTCTAGTTTATTTGGATTACATAAGAGTACATTTAAAATTGGAAGTGTAAGTGATTTAGATGTCGAACTATCCATAAAACTTTTAGTTTTAGGAATTTTATTTGGCTTGATTGGCGGATTGTTTGCATTTTCTTTAAAGCATACAAAAGCTTTTGTGGCAAATAAAATAAAGAATCCTTATAAACGCATTTTTATGATGGGTATTCTTGTTGCAATTTTATTGTTTGTATTTGGCAAGTGTCGTTATTCTGGGGTTGGTGAAAACTTGATTGTGGGATCTTTAACATCTGAAAAGATATATAGTTATGATTGGATCTTAAAATTTGTTTTAACAATTTTAACTTTATCAGCTGGTTTTCAAGGTGGAGAAGTTACACCATTATTTGCGATTGGATCAAGTCTAGGAGTTATAATTGCACCTGTTTTTGGGTTAAACCCTTTATTTGTGGCAGCTTTAGGATATTGCAGCGTTTTTGGTGCTGCAACGAATACTTTTTTAGCGCCGATTGCGATAGGCATGGAAGTGTTTGGATATCAATATTTTCCATTCTTCTTTGTAGTGTGTGCTATAGCTTATATAGTAAATCAAAATGAATCGATTTATGCTTTGCAAAGACAAGTCAGAGAATGATTTGTCTTTTTTTGTAGCATTTTGAAAACGCATACAAATTTAAGGGAACAAGTAGATTTTATTTGAAAAAGTGATATACTTTAGTTATATAAAGAGTATTATTAGGAGGATGATTATGAAACAGAATAATATGCTCGCCATGATTTTAGCGGGGGGCCGTGGAACACGTCTTTTGGAACTAACTAAAAAGAATGCGAAACCGGCTGTTTATTTCGGAGGAAAATATCGTATTATTGATTTCCCGCTAAGTAACTGTGCGAATTCAGATATCAATGTTGTAGGTGTTTTAACGCAGTACGAATCTGTAGAATTAAATGCGTACGCTGGTGCTGGACAAAGATGGGGACTTGATGCACGTGGAAGTGGTGTTTATGTTTTGCCACCACGTGAAAAAGATGGTACAAAATTTGACGTTTATCAAGGAACAGCAGATGCCATCACACAAAACATTGACTTTATTGATAAGTTTGATCCTGAATACGTTTTAATTCTTTCAGGTGACCACATCTATAAAATGGATTATGCGGATATGTTATCTTGTCACAAGGCAAATAATGCCGATTGTACAATTGCGGTACTTCCAGTGCCAATGAAGGAAGCTAGCCGTTTCGGTATTATGAATACAGATGATGAAGGAAGAATTGTTGAATTCGAAGAAAAGCCAGAACATCCAAAGAGCAATTTAGCTAGTATGGGTATTTATATCTTTAACTGGAAACAATTACGTAAAGAATTGATTTCGGATATGACTGCAGAAGGATCACACCATGACTTTGGTAAAGATATTATTCCTAACTTCTTAAATGCCAACAAACGTTTATATGCTTACAAGTTTGAAGGTTATTGGAAAGATGTTGGAACAATTGATTCATTGTGGGAAGCAAATATGGACTTGTTGAACAAAAACAATGAATTGAATTTGGATGATCCAAACTGGAAAATCTATACAGAAGATATTCCAACTTTACCTCACTATGTAGGTCCAACTGGAAAAGTTGAACATTGCTACATCAACCAGGGAGCTATCATTCGTGGTGAAGCAGTAGATTCCGTATTATTTAACAATGTTGACATTGATGAAGGTGCATTTGTATCTCAAGCTGTATTAATGCCAAATGTAAAAGTTGGTAAAGGTGCAAAAATCTATCGTGCAATTGTTGCGGATGGTGTGAAGATTGATGATGGTGCTGTTGTGGGTAGTCCAGACAGTGAAGAAATCGTATTGATTTCAAAAAGAGTAAAGAAGGGTGAATAATTATGTGTAACGCTTTAGGAATAATTACTTACAACGATTCTTCTGTATATGTAGAAGGTATGCAAAAATATCGTCCAATCGCTGGATTCAGTTTTTTAGGACGTTATCGTTTAGTTGACTTTGCGATTTCAAATATGTCAAATTCAGGAATTGATGATATTCAAATTTATGTAAATGGAAATCCTCGTTCTTTAATTGATCACGTTGGTACTGGTCGTCACTATAACATCAACTCTAAACATGGACACTTATCTTTAGTGCCTGTATATTCTGAAGGTGGAACTTCACGTTTTACTACAGATATTTCATGTTATGCTGAAAACATTCATGCTGTGATGGAAAATCACAATGATTATGTTGTGATTGCTCCTGTTAATATGCTTTATAAAGGAAATTATGAGGAATTGTTGAAACAACACATCGAAAGTGGCGCAGAAGTTTCTGTTTTATATCAACATGTTGATAACGCAAAAGAAAACTACATTGGATGTGATGTACTTCAAATGAATAAACAACGTGGCGTATTAAGTATTGATCAAAACTTAGGTAACTATAAATCTAGATATTTATCTTTACAGACTTACATCATGTCAAAAGAAATCTTTAAAACATTAGTTGAAGAAGCGCAAGAAACAAGTTCAATGTATTGGTTTAAAGATATCTTAAATGATAAATGTGTAGATATGGATATTCGTGGATTGAATTATCGTGGACACATTTATGTAATTAATGATTTGAAATCATATTATGAAAGTAATATGCAATTCTTAACGGAAGAAAAAATGAAAGATATCGCAGATCCAGAATGGCCTGTATATACTCGTACAAGCGATTCAGCTCCAGCCATTTATTTGAATGGTGGTACTGCAACAGGTTCATTAATTTCGAATGGTTGTGAAATCAGTGGTGTAGTTAAGAATTCAATTGTTGGTCGTTCTTGTAAAATTGGAAAAGATGCATTGATTGAAAATTGCATTATTATGCCAGATGTAGAAATTGCAGATGGTGCTCACTTAAAGAATGTGATTGTAGATAAACATTCTAGAATCGCAAAGAAAAAAGATTTAGCAGGGTTAGAAGAACAACCTTTGTATATTGGTAGAAGGGAGAACGTTTAATGGCATCAATTTTGATGGTTGCTGGGGAAGGATTACCATTCATTAAGACAGGTGGACTTGCTGATGTAATTGGTTCTTTACCAAAGGCACTTACTGAAAGAGGACATGAAGTAAAGGTTGTCATGCCTTTATATAAGAAAATTAGTGATAAATACTATAATGAACTTCACTTTGATTGTGAATATTCAGTTTCAATCAATTATCATGAAGTACCCGTACGTGTATTCTCAAAAGTAGTAGATAATGTATGTTTCTTCTTCATTCAACATCAAGGTTACTTTGAAAGAGATTCATTATACGGTTATCAAGATGATGGCGAGCGTTTTGGATATTTCCAAAAGGCTGTTATTGAAATGTTGAACCAGTTGAATTACTGGCCAAATATTATCCATTGCCACGACTGGCATACAGGTATGATTCCTTGTATGGTTAAAGAAACTCACGATGCAGATCCTAGATATCGTGCAATTCGTTTTGTGTATACAATCCACAACATGGCTTATCAAGGAAATTTCGGTCCTGAAATGCTAGATAGTTGTTTAGGATTACCATACTATTTGTTAGACAATGGTAATGTACGTTTTGATGGTGGTATTTCATTTATGAAGTCTGGTATTTTATATGCGGACAAAGTTACAACTGTATCACCAACTTATGCACAAGAAATTTTATCGCCTCAATATGGTGAACACTTAGAAGCTGTATTGAATATGCGTAAATATGATCTATGGGGTATTGTCAACGGTATTGATATCGAGTTATGGAACCCTAACACAGATCCAGAAATTCCATATCACTTTAATAAAGTGAATATTGCGGCTCAAAAGAAAAAGGCAAAAATGGCTCTACAAGAAGAACTTGGATTAGAAAAGAATCCTGATGTAATGATGGTAGGTGTCGTTTCTCGTTTGACTTGGCAAAAAGGATTCTATCTATTGATGGAACAATTAGACGCATTATGTGCAGCTCCAATCCAATTGGTTATTTTGGGTAGTGGTGAAAGTCAAATTGAAAATAAGTTCCGTGAACTTGAAGATGGAAATAAAGGAAAGATTTGTTTCTATTATGGATACAATGAAAGCTTGGCACACCGTATCTATGCGGCAAGTGATTTGTTCTTGATGCCTAGTTTATTTGAACCATGTGGAATTTCACAATTGTGTTCTATGCGTTATGGTACTTTACCTCTTGTTCGTGAAACTGGTGGCTTAAAAGATACGGTTGATGCATACAATGAGTATGAAAAATCAGGAAATGGATTTAGTTTTGAAAACTACGATTCGAATGAATTGATTCATACTTTATATTATGCTTGTGACGTTTATTACAATCGTAAAGAGGATTGGGAAATGTTACAAAGAAATGCATTGAATACAGATGTGTCATGGCAACAAAGTGCTAAAACATATTCTTTGTTGTATGATGAATTAGTTGACTGATGAGAATTCTTGTTAGTGCATGTTTATTAGGATATAACTGTAAGTATAACGGAAAAAACAATTTAAACAAAAAAATTGTTGAGCTTTTAAAAGATCATGAAGTGATTCCTGTATGCCCAGAGATGCTTGGAGGACTTTGTTGTCCTCGTATTCCTTGTGAAAAAGTAGGAGATAGAATTTTGGATAAAGAGGGAAATGATTGTACAAAACAGTTTATCAAAGGGGCAGAAATTGCTCTGAATATAGCGAAAGAAAAACAAGTAGATTTTGCAATTTTACAAAGAAGATCACCTAGTTGTGGATATTCTGTTATTTATGATGGGACTTTTACAGGTAATCTAGTAACTGGTAGTGGTGTCTTTGCACAAATGTTGCAAGGTTTAAATATACCGATTATGGAAGCGGAATCAGAAAAATTCGTTTAGGTATTGTTTTCTTTGGCAAAATGTCATAAAATACATTTAGATTTGATTTAGGAGGATAATTATGAAACAAGTAACTGTAACTGTAGTAGATCCAGTAGGTCTTCACGCACGTCCAGCAACTGTAGCTGTTAACGCTGCTAGTAAATTTAAAAGTGAAATCAATGTAGCTTTCAAAGGACGTGAAGTAAACATGAAATCTATCATGGGAGTTATGTCTTTAGGAATTCCTACACAGTCAGAAATCACAATTAGCTGCTCAGGCGAAGATGAAGATGCTGCTGTAGCTGCAATCGAAGAAGTATTGCGTGCTCAAAAGATCATTGCTTAATTAAAGAAAGTCTCATAGTTTTATGAGACTTTTTTATTTCAAAGTTAGAAAAGAAGGAGAATAAATAATGTCTATTGTTGAAGAAAGATATTCAAAATGGTTAAATCATGAAAATTTAGCCCCTCAATACAAACCTGTTTTAGAAGCAATGGATGCAGAAGAAAAAAATGATGCATTCTATACTACAATTGAGTTTGGTACAGCAGGTATGCGTGGTCTTTTAGGTCCGGGAACAAACCGAATTAATATTCATACAATTCGTAAGGCAACTCAAGGATACGCAAATTACATTAATGAAAATAACGGTGGTGAAGCTGGTATTGCGATTGGTTATGATAACCGTCACATGTCAAAAGAGTTTGCGTTTGATTGTGCTGACTTATTAGCAAAAAACAACATTAAATCATATGTGTTTGAGTCATTACGTCCAACTCCAGAATTGAGCTTTGCGGTACGTCACTTAAATTGCTTTGGTGGTATTATGATTACTGCCAGTCACAACCCTAAAGAATACAATGGATATAAATTGTATGATGATAAAGGATGTCAGTTGATTCCTTGTTTAGCTAGTCAGGTTATTGATAAGGTTAACGCAATTGAAGATGAATTGGCGATTGATGCAAACTGTACAGAAGAACAAAAGAAATTAATTACAGTTATTGGTAAAGATGTGGATGAGGAATACTACAAAAATGTATTAAGTATTCAATTGAATCCTGAGGTTAAAAAAGATATTAAAATCGTATTTTCACCAGAACATGGAACTGCTAATATTCCTGTTCAAGAAGTTTATAAACGTGCAGGATACACTTGCATTCCAGTTGTAGAGCAATGTAGTCCAGATCCTGATTTCTCTAATACACCTACACCAAACCCAGAACAAGCGGGTGCTTATGAATTGTCATTAAAATACGCAAAAGAAAATCAAGCAGACTTAATTTTAGTTTGTGACCCAGATGCTGACCGTATGGGAGTTGGAGTCTTGCATAATGGTGAATATGTTGTATTAACAGGAAACCAATCTGGTTCTGTTGAAATTGAATATATTTGTTCACAACTTCAAAAACAAGGCAAAATGCCTGAAAATCCTGTAATGTTCAATACGGTTGTTACAAGTGATCTAGGAGAAAAAGTAGCTTCTGATTATGGTGTTACAACAGAAAAAACTTTAACTGGATTTAAATTCATTGGTGAAAAAGTTGCAAAATATGAAAAAACGCACGAAAAGAACTATGTATTTGGATATGAAGAAAGTTATGGTTCATTAATTAAACCTTTTGTACGTGATAAAGATGCTCCTCAAGCTTGTTTAATGCTGGCAGAAGCTTGTGCATTCTACAAAGAACAAGGAAAAGATTTAGTCGATGTATTAGATAGCTTATATGACCGTCATGGTACATATGAAGAAAGTCAAGTTGCGTTATCATTAGCGGGTGAAGCGGGTGCTAAACGTATTAAAGAAATCTTAGCTAATTTAAGAAAAGATGCTCCAACTCACATTGGTGGCACAAAAGTGGTTCGTAGTGAAGACTATAAAGAATGTGTAATCAAAGAAGCAGATAAAGTAACTGAACTTACTGGATTCACTAAATCGGATGTATTAAAATATTATCTAGAAGATGGAAGTTGGATTGCGGTACGTCCTAGTGGAACAGAACCAAAATGTAAATTCTACTATTGTATCAAGGGAGCTTCAAAAGAGGATGCTCACAACAAAACAGTTCATTTCCAAAAGGCAATGGATGATTTGATTGCCAAGTAGTATTAAAGGATGTCTAAGGGCATCCTTTTTTGATTTTTCATAAAAAAAAGAATCTAGACTTATTTGTCTAAATCCTTCAAGAATTGTTCTAAGCGAACAACAGCTTCTTTGATGTGATCTATGCTATATGCATAAGAGATACGGATATATCCTTCACCACTTTGTCCAAAAGCATTTCCTGGAACACAGGCAACTTTTTGTTCTTGTAGTAATCTTTCGCAGAACGTTTCTGAATCCAGTCCTGTCGATTGAATGTTACAGAAAACATAGAATGTACCATGAGGCATATTTGTCTTTAGTCCCATACGATTGAGTCTGTTGACTAAGAAGTTTCTTCTTTTTAGATAATCATCTTTCATCATCAAAACATCATCATAACCGTTTTTAATGGCTTCGATTCCTGCATATTGAGACATAACAGGAGCTGACATGATTACATATTGGTGAATCTTATTCATAACAGAAGAAAGTTCTTTGTTGGCCATACAATAGCCTAGACGCCATCCTGTCATCGCATATGCTTTTGAAAAACCATTTACGACAATAATTTGAGATTTGATTTCGTCAAATTGGGCTAATGATGCAAAAGGCTGATCAAAGCTTAGTTCGGCATAGATTTCATCACTCACAACATATATACCGGATTCTTTGATGATATCAACAATTTTTGCGTAGTCCTCTTTTGTCATGACACCACCTGTAGGGTTGCTAGGATAATTGATAATCATAGCTTTTGTCTTTGGTGTGATGACTTTCTTTAAATCTTCTGGAAGAATTTTAAAGTCATTTTCTTCTTTTAACTGTAAAGGAACAACAACACCATCACTTAGTATAACACTTGGTGCATAAGCAACGTAGTTAGGATCTAATACAATAACTTCATCGCCAGGATTCAACAGGGCACGCATACATAAGTCAATGGCTTCACTACCACCAATTGTGACAATTACTTCATTTTCAGGATCATATGTTTGATTGTAATGTTCCTTATGGAATTTACAGATTTCTTCACGAAGCTCCAACAATCCACGATTGGCTGTATAGTGCGTATGTCCTGTACTCATGTAGTGAATCGCATTTTCACAAATGTGCCATGGCGTAGCGAAATCGGGTTCACCAACACCTAAAGAGATAACGCCTTCCATTGTGCTTGCTAAATCAAAGAATTTACGAATTCCACTTGGTTTAATAGATGTTGCTTTTGTAGATAAACTTTTCATTATGGAGTCACAACCAATCTTGATTCTTTATCTTCTGGCTTGTCAATCATGACAATACCACTTTGCTTATATTGTTTTAAGACAAATAATGTCTTTGTGGAACGAACATCTTCAACACAGGCAATCTTATCTGAAACAAAGCGAGCCACTTCAAACATGGTTTTACCTTGTACTAAACATAAGAAATCACAATCTCCACTTAATAGATACATTGTATCTACTTCTGGATAGTTGGCAATTAATGCTGCTGTCTTGTCATAGCCTCTATTTCTTGTAGGTGTACAACTTACTTCAATATAAGCTAAAACTTTTTGATCTTTTAACGCTTTATTGTAGTTGATAATTGTGTGATAGCCACAAATAATTTTGTTTTTTTCTAAAGATTGAATCTCTGATTTTATACTTGCTTCATCTTCATTCAAAATATCCGCTAGATCTTGTGAAGTTAGACGAGCGTTATTTTCTAGTAAATCTAGGATTAAACTTTGGTTCATTTTTAATTCCTCCTTTTGAATATAATAGCACAATTAAGGTTATGTAAAAAGTGTGAAAATGCTTGAGAATGAACTGTAAATAGTCTAAAATATAAATGGTTGTTAGTTGTAAAAAGTTTTACTTGTTAGAGAATTGACAAATCAACAGTAGGCTTTTATAATAACAATGGTATTTAAAGGAGGATTTACTGACATGACAGTAAAAGTTGCGATTAACGGTTTTGGACGTATCGGACGTTTGGCATTCCGTCAAATGTTTGGTGCTGAAGGCTACGAAGTAGTAGCTATCAATGACTTGACTAGCCCTAAGATGTTAGCTCACTTGTTGAAATATGATTCAACTCAAGGAACTTACGCTAAGGCTGACACAGTTGTTGCTGGTGAAAATTCAATTACAGTAGATGGAAAAGAAATCACTATCTACGCAGAAGCTGATGCTTCTAAATTACCTTGGGGTGAATTAGGAGTTGACGTAGTATTAGAATGTACAGGATTCTATACTTCAAAAGCTAAAGCAGAAGCACACATTAAAGCAGGTGCTCGTAAAGTTGTTATCTCTGCTCCAGCAGGAAATGACTTACCAACAATCGTTTACAATGTAAACCACGAAACATTGAAACCAGAAGATACAGTAATTTCTGCAGCTTCTTGTACAACAAACTGTTTAGCCCCAATGGCTAACGCTTTGAACAAATTAGCTCCAATTAAATCAGGTATCATGACTACAGTTCACGCTTACACTGGTGACCAAATGACATTAGACGGACCTCAACGTAAAGGTGATTTACGTCGTAGCCGTGCTGCTGCAGTTAACATTGTTCCTAACTCAACAGGTGCTGCAAAAGCTATCGGATTAGTTATCCCTGAATTAAACGGAAAATTAATCGGATCTGCTCAACGTGTTCCAACTCCTACAGGATCAACTACTATTTTAGTAGCTGTTGTTGACGGAGAAGTTACAGTTGACCAAATCAACGCTGCTATGAAAGCTGCTACAACTGAATCATTCGGATACACTGAAGAACAATTAGTATCTAGTGATATCGTTGGTATGCGTTACGGATCATTGTTCGATGCAACTCAAACAATGGCTCACTCATTAGGTGACGGAACTACTCACGTACAAGTTGTTTCTTGGTACGACAACGAAAACTCTTACACAAGCCAAATGGTTCGTACAATTAAGTACTTCTCAGAATTAGCTTAATAATTGTAAGACTTTTAAAGGAATCCAATAGGGTTCCTTTTTTTTGTATATTATGATTTTGGTTTCGGAGCAGTTTGGGTTCCTTTTTTTTAATACTTTACTAAAAAGTGCAAATCAAAACCTTGAAATAAATAGGTAAATCATGTATTCTAACCTTTAGAGATTGTGAGGTGTTAGCGATGGGTATTCGACATCGTTTGACGGATTCTGAGCGTGATGATTTAACAAAAGATGTAGACGATTTAGATGCTGTTTACATGGAAAAATTAAGAAAAGATGGAATTGACGAAGATTTATTAGCTCAGTTCCGTGATTTAACTTTAGAATTAGAAAAGGATAAGGAACAAAATGGATAGTAAGACAATGAATGTAATAATCATAATTGTATTGACATTAGTATTTATCTTAGTGCCAATGATTATGAAAAAAGTTGTATGGAAGAAGTTATTAGTTCAATTGAACAATGAACAATATGACGAATTCTACAAAACATTAGATACAGGCGCATGTAAATTCTCATATCAGGCATTTAACCGTGAGTATATGCGTTTAAGTGGTTATTTGGCACAAAGAAATGATGCGAAAATCGAAGAACAATTTGAATTGTTGAAAAATATGCGTATTTCAAATAAACAAAAGGCTAGTGTCGCAACTCGTGGATTTTATTATTATTTAGAAAAAGGAAAAATCAAAAAAGCAGAGGGCATGCTTTCTTACGGAAAAAGCTATATTGATGAAAAGACATTCAAGAATATGCAGATTCAATTCAGCATATTAATGAAGAAAGAAGCCAAATATATTGATGACTGTAAAGAAATTTTAAATGGTATGTGGGATGGTAAGTCCGGACTAGACAACAATAAAAAATTCCCTGTTGGAACCATTCAATATTTAATTGGGCTTCAATATTCTTATTTAAAAGATGTGGATCATATGATGGAATACTTTAATCCTGCATTAGAAAATTTAGCAGGTACACCATATGAAGAAGATATTCGTCGTATCATGACTAATTTACATGTAGGCTAACCATTTGGTTAGCTTTTTTTTTCATGTTTTGTATTGTATAATAAACAGTATGAATTGGAGGACATTTTATTATGAAATTATATAATAGTTATTCTCAAACCATTGAAGAATTAAAACCAATCGAACCAGGAAAGATTTCCATGTACGTATGTGGACCAACAGTCTATAACTATCCACATATTGGAAATGCTCGTCCTATCGTTGTATTTGATACATTAAAAAAAGCATTGTCTGCACAAGGCTACGAAGTGACTTTTGCTTCAAACTATACAGATGTAGACGATAAGATCATTAAAACAGCTATTGAACAAAATGTGACTGAAAAGGAAATCACAGACAAATTTATAGTTGCCTATAACGATGTACGTAAAGGTTTACATGCAGATCTTCCAGATTATGCACCTCGCGTTACAGAAACAATGGATCGTATTATCGAATTTATTGATAAGATGGTTAAAAATGGTTCAGCTTATCAAGTGGGAGGCGATGTTTATTTCCGAGTTAATAGTGATAAAAAATATGGAGAACTGTCTCATCAAAGTATTGATGATCTAATGGTTGGTGCTCGTATTGATGAAAATGAAAAGAAGGAGAACCCATTAGATTTTACTTTGTGGAAAGAGACAACAGAAGGAATTAAATGGGATTCACCTTGGTCAAAAGGACGTCCAGGATGGCATACAGAATGTGTGGTTATGATACAGGATGTATTTAAGAAAACATTGATTGATATCCATGGTGGTGGTTTAGATTTAAAATTTCCTCACCACGAAAATGAGATTGCTCAATGTGAAGTATGCAACGATACACACTTGGCAAATATTTGGGTACACAATGGTATGATCAATATCAATGGTATCAAGATGTCAAAATCATTAGGTAATGTATGGTGGGCTAAAGACTTGATCGCTAACCATGGAGGAAACTTAACTCGTTGGTTGATGATTTCTACACATTATCGCGCTCCACTAAACTTAAATGAAGAGGCATTTTCAACTTCAAAGAAAGAATTAGATAAGATTGCAGCTGCTTATAAACAGGCTTGTGTAAAATTGGCTTTATCAAATGCTAAAGAAACAACTGCATTTGATGAAACGTATACTTCATTTATTGATGCATTAAATGATGATTTAAATACACCTAATGCGATCAGTGTTGTTTATGAAGTCGTTAAAAAAATCAATCAGGCGGTTCGTCAAAGAGAAATCGATGTTGAAAATTTAGCTGTTTTAGTACATACATTAGAAAAGATGCTTTATATTTTGGGTATTGAATTTGATAAGATCACAATGAGTGAAGAAGATAAAGAATTGTATCAAAACTGGAGAAGTGCAGTTAAAGAAAAAGATTTTGAAACAGCGGATTCACTTCGTGCTGCATTGATTGAAAAAGGAATTCTGTAATGGAAATTGTAACGGAAAATGCGACAAGTCTAGCATGGATTGGTGATGCCGTTATGTCTTTGGCTGTGCGCGAACACCTTCTAAGTTTAGGGTATCGTAAGGCCCATGTTCTTCAAAAGAAAAACGCTGTTATTTGTAGTGCTAAAGGGCAATCTGTTATGTTAAATACAATGATGGATGAAGATTTCTTTACCGAGGATGAGAAAACGATTCTTGCACGTGGAAGAAATGCGACGATTCATTCAAAAGCTAAAAATGCGACGCACAAAACATATTTAGAGGCAACTGCATTAGAATCTATGTTGGGATATTTATATTTATATGGACATCAGGATAGACTTAAGTTTTGTCTAGATAGAATAATTGAGATAGGGGACAGTCTATGATCGTATATGGAAAAAATGTGTATTCTACACTTCAAAATGATCCGGATTCAATCGAAAAAGTATATGTACTTCAGGGATTGAAAGACGCAAAGCTTTTAAAATCGATTCAAAAATCAAATTTAAAGGTAGAATATTGTAATCGTGCAAAATTAGATAAAATTGCGAATTCGACACATCATAATGGAGTTGCGGTAAAAGTAAGTGAAATTGAAACATATAGTATTGAAGAATTAGTTAGACGTGCTAAAAAGCCTGGCTTATTAGTGGCTTTGGACGGTGTTCAAGATCCACATAATGTAGGTGCTATTTTAAGGACTTGTGATTGTACGGGTGTTGATGGTGTCATCTTGACGAAACACAATAGTTGTGGATTAACTCCAACGGTTGTTAAGGCAAGTACAGGAGCTGCTTATACTGTACCTGTTTCGATTGTGACGAATTTATCGCAGACATTAAGAAACTTGAAACAAGAAGGATATTGGGTTGTTGGTACAGATATGAAGGATGCAAGAGAATATCGTGAAGGTATGTATGATTCACCAACTGTATTGGTTATAGGATCTGAAGGTCAGGGTATTTCAAATCTTGTAAAGAAACAATGTGACTATATGGTGTATCTACCAATGGTCGGAAGTATCACTTCATTAAATGCGAGTGTTGCAGCAGCAGTCTTGATGTATGAGGTATACAACCAAAGAAATCCAATCAAATAAGTCGATTTTTTATAAAATCGGCTTTTTTAATGTCTTTTTCACATTGCCTCGTTATAATGGATTTAGGTGATAAAGATGAATATATATGAATGTATATACATGGTTCAAATGAATGATTTTACGGAAATGAAAAATTTGATTCAATACTATAGACCTATGGTGACGGACATATGGGCGGATGTATTTGTACGAAAGACAAACACAATTCTTTGCGAAAAAGAAGAATTCTATCGTCATGCCGATTTATTGTTGTATCATTGTATATTTGAATATCGAATGGATCGTGCACTTTCGTTTTCAGGATTTTATAGGCGTTGCACTAAAAATAAGGCCTATGATATTTTGCGTCATAGCATAAGAAAGCAGTGTTACTTAAATCAAACCTGTATTAGTTTAGACCAAAGAATTCGTGAGGATACAAAACTATACTATGGTGATGTGAACATGTTTGATTCATTAGAAGTTCATGATGTTGTTTTAGATAAACTCATGTGGGAATATACAAAAAATCGTATCAACCGAGTTTTTGGTGAAGATTATGTACAGATCATTGACTATCGAATGGAGGGCTATACTTTAAAAAATATAGCGGAAGAACTTGGCTTAAGCGCTTCAAAGGTAAGTTTTATGTTTGAAAAGGTAAAAAAGTGGTATACGACAATTGACAGTTGACTGGATAAAATGGTACATTTATTGAGTTAAGGAGCGTGAAGGAATTGGCAGATAAAGTTGTTTTGACGTGTACAGAGTGTTTATCAAGAAATTATACGACCCCAAAGAATAAGAAGACCAACACGCAACGTCTTGAAATTAAAAAGTATTGTCCAAAGTGTGGCAAGCATACTTTGCATAAGGAAACAAAGTGAGGAATCCATATGAGTAAAGAAAAAAAAGAAAGAACATATTCACCATCAAAAGTGTTCAAAGAATTAAAAACTGTTAAATGGCCAACATTTAAAGAATTAATGTCATCAAGTGGTTTGGTAATCGTATTTACAGTATTATTTGGTTTGTATTTCTTTGTTTGTGAGGTTTTATCAAGCGGTCTTGTGAAAATGATCGTTGGCGCATAGGGAGGAAAATATGTCAGAGTTAAAAAAAGAATGGTATGTAGTAAATACATATGCAGGTCAAGAAAATCGTGTAAAAGAAAACTTGGAACGTCGTGTAAAAACTATGGGTCTTGAAGATTCTTTGTTCCAGATCGTCGTTGCTGAAGAAAAAGAAATTGAATATAAAAATGGTAAACCAGTAGAAAAAACACACAATCTATTCTCTGGTTATTTATTAGTGCAAATGATCATGACAGATGAAGCTTGGTATGTTGTACGTAACACTCCAGGTGTAACTGGATTTATCGGATCAAGTGGAAAGGGTGCTAAACCATTCCCAGTAGCTCAAGAAGAAGTTGATGCTGTATTACGCCGTCTAGGACGTCAGGATGTAAATGTTCAAGTTGATTTTGAAGTGGGAGACCGTGTAGAAATCACAAATGGAGCTTTCAAAAACTCCGAAGGTGTTATTGAAGCTATGGACGAAGAAAAGAAAGAAGCTACAGTTCTATTAATCTTATTTGGTCGTGAAACACCAACAGAAATTCCATATATGGATTTAAAGAAAGTCGACTAAGACTTTCTTTTTTTAGGTGAATAATGAAAACTTTAGTATTTGACTTAGATGGCACAATGTATCGTGGGACGCAGATCATTGAAAGTGCTCATCAATTTTTAGATTATTGTATCCAAAAGGACATTCCATTTATTTTTTTGACAAACAACTCGATGCGTACCCCACAAGAAAATGTAAAGCATATGGAAGAGATGGGATATACAAATATTAAGCCAGAGATGTTTTATAATAGTGCTATGGCAGCTAGCCAATATGTTAAGAAACATTATGAAGGGAATAAAGCTTATTACATTGGAAAACAAGGCATGAAAGATGCATTGAATCAAGAAGGTTTTATTATTGATGATGAAAATCCAGATTTTGTCTTCATAGGATTGGATAAAGATGCCACATATGCATCTTACTCAAAAGCTCTATCTTTGATTTTAAATGGAGCCAAAATTATTGGTACAAATAATGATCGTATCTTAGCAAAACCTGGCGGATTTGAAGTAGGTAATGGAAGTGTAGTCGATATGTTTGAGTATGCAGCCAATCAAAAATCTCCTCGTATTGGTAAGCCTAATCGAGCAATCCTTGATTTGTGTTTAGAATATTTTGGCTTAAAAGAAGATGAAATTGTATTAATTGGTGATAATCTTGAAACGGATATTAAACTTGGGTATGAACAAAATATTGAAACTGTGCTTGTACAGACGGGGGTTCACAACAAGGAAGATATTGAACGACTAAAAATATATCCAACTCATGTGGTGAATACGTTGATGGATTTAGTAGACTATAATTTTGACTAGTATTTTTATTGAATTATTGGTATAATCGAAATATCGTAGAAGGTGTGATGAAAAAATGAAAGATATATTAAACGTGGTTTTAATGACATTATCTGGTGTTATTATTATATTGACATTATTACAAAGTGGTAAATCAGACGGGTTGTCTGCTGCCTTTACAGGAAGTGGAGATTTGAACTTGTTTGCGGTACAAAAAGAAAGAGGCCCTGAAAAAGTTATCTCTCGTTTAACTTTGGTTTGTGGAATTTTGTTCTTTGCGATTGTGATCGCATTGCAGATTGTGTAATTAAAAGACCGTTAAGGTCTTTTTTCTGTTTTAAAGGAGGAAGAAATGAAAGAAAAAATCATTCAATATTTAGAAGAAAAAAAAGAATGTAAAATACGTGATTTAGAAAAAGTCGTTCGACCTAAGTCAAGTAAAGAATTTACAGAAATGGTGAAGTCTTTAAATGAATTAGAAGATGAAAAATTGATTTATAACGATCATACAAGCCTATATTTGATTGATGATATACATTTTATGGCTGGAAGTGCGAAAGATATTTCCAGATATGAAATTGCTGTTTTTAATGAAAATAATAAGGTGTATGTTCCTAAAAATAAAAAGATGAAGATCTTTGATAAAGATGAAGTTTTAGTACGCTTAAAGCCAGAACCGTCTTTAATCAAAGTGTTTAATCATGGATTGACAAATATTACAGGCGTTATGATTGTTAAAAAGAAGAAAACATTCTTCTATAGCGATTTAGATTTACACTGTTCAATTCGTGTAGTCAATGAAAAAGAATTTAGTTTTAAAAAACGTACAAAAGTTGTATGCCAAATTGTGAAGTATGCAGATCCTCTAGAAGTAAGGATCATCCAAGTCTTAGGACATCCAGACGATGCAGGCGTAGATATTAGTGCTATGCTTACAAGCAACCAGGTTCGTCAGGTATTTAATGGGAAAATTGTAAAAGAGTGTAAAAGAATCCCAGCAAAAGTACAAAAGGATGAACTTGAAAATCGTAAAGATTTAAGAAATCTATTAACTGTCACAATTGATGGGGATGATGCCAAGGATTTTGATGATGCAATTTCGATTGTGAAAAATGAAAAGGGATATTTATTGTATGTACATATTGCCGATGTTTCACATTATGTAAAAGAAAATAGTGCCCTTGATCAAGAAGCCTATTTACGAGGAAATTCTATATATGTTTGTGATCGAGTTGTGCCTATGCTTCCATTTGATTTGAGTAACGGTATTTGTTCATTAAATCCAAATGTAGACCGTTTAACGATTACTTGTGCTATGCAAGTGGATGAGAGGGGAAATCTATTAACATATAATGTCTTCCCGAGTGTGATTCATTCCGATAAGCGCTGTACATATAAAAAGGTAAACGCATGTTTAGCTGGAGATGAAACTATACTGGAAGAGTATTCAGAAGTTAAAGATTTATTGTTTACTTTAGAGTCTTTGGCTAAATTATTAAAGAAACAGTCACACAATCGTGGATGTATTGATTTTAATACCAAAGAAGCAAAGATCATTATGGATAAAAATGGCTATCCTGTAGATGTAACAGTTTTAGAGCGCGGTTTTGCCGAACAAATGATTGAAGAATGTATGATCTTAGCCAATGTTTGTGTGGCTCACCATATGCATGTGAATAAAATTCCAAGCATGTATCGTGTGCATGAAAATCCAGATCCTAAAAAAGTGGCAACAATTTGTACTGTTGCGAATTCTTTGCGTATTCCATTTGATTTCTATCCAGATGAAGTGAATGCCAGTCAAATTCAAAAATTCTTAGAATCGATTCAAGATGAAAATGCATATGAAGTCTTGTCTATGGTTGCTTTGCGTTCTATGCAAAAGGCGCGTTATGATGCGCATTGTTTAGGACACTTTGGTTTGGCACTTGAAGAGTATTGTCATTTTACAAGTCCAATTCGTCGTTATTCAGACTTAGTAGTACATCGTATGCTGCATGCGTATTGTTTTAATGAACAAAAGCGTACACCATCAAATGATGAAAAGAAAATCAAAAAACAGGCTTTCCATATTTCTGAAAAAGAAAGAGATGCGATCATGATGGAAAGAATGGTGAATGACTATAAGAAGGCACAGTTCATGGAAAAAAGAATTGGTCAAGTTTTTGAAGGAACAATTGTTGGTGTGATGAGTTTTGGTTTCTTTGTAGAAATGGATAATACAGTGGAAGGACTTGTCCCAGTTCATACTTTATCAAATGACTTCTACGATTATGATGCAGATACAATGACTTTAAAGGGACAGACACATGGTAAAGTGTTCCAAATGGGAATGCGTGTACGTGTTGTTTGTACGGATGTCCAAAGAGAAAAAGGACAAGTTACATTTAGCTTGTTGGAAAGGAGAAATTATGATTAAAGGTATTCATCATGTCGCATTTAAATGTGAGACACAAGAACAATTTGATGAAATGATTTATTTTTATCACGAATTACTTGGACTTCCTATTTTAAGAAAGTGGGATTCAGGAATTCATTTGGATTGTTTTAATAGTTGTATTGAAATCTTTTTGGATGGCACAAAATCCGTCGGTGAAGGATGTATTCGTCATTTTGCGTTTGAAACAGATCATGTGGATAAAATTGTTGAAAAAGTTCGTAATGATGGCTATATAGTGAGTGTTGAACCTGTAGATGTAGTTATGAAAACAGATCCTGTATTTCCTATTCGTGTAGCTTTTATTGAAGGTCCGCTTCATGAATCTATCGAATTATTTTGTGAAAAGGCATAATTGGTAGGTTTTCTGTCCAAGTTGGTACTTGATTTGCACTAAATATTTTCTTTGTTAGAATGGAATCAGTTAAACAAAGGAGTGATTGAGATGAATCAAGTTCAAGGCGTAAAAGTAAATAAAAATTTCAATCTTTTCTTTGTACATATGTAAACTGGGGTGAACTATCATTCCAGTTTTTCTGTGATTTCAAGAGCAATAATGATGAGGAGGATGGTTGAAATGGATCAGAATTTTAATAAGGTATTTTGGGATGCATGTGCGAATGGAGATTTCCCAATGGTTTGTTCTCAAATCAAAGCAGGAGCGGACGTAAACTATCAAAATGGTGATGGACGTACTGCATTGATGCGTGCAAGTAAGCGTGACCGTAAAGATGTTGTGCAGGTTTTACTTGATAATGGGGCTGATGTGAATATTTCAGATAATAAAGGGAAAACAGCTTTAATGACAGCTGCAAAAAAAGGTAATAAAACAATTTTAAAGGCTTTGATTGATGCAGGTGCAGATGTCAATGCCAAAGATGACAGAGGACGTACAGCTTTAATGCGTGCTTGCTTATTAGGACAAGATCGTTGTGTTGAAGTATTATTAGATGCTGGGGCAAAAATCAATGATCAAGATGAAGTAGGTCGTAGTGCTTTAATGGAAGCTTGTATTGCGTTTAAGCGTGACACAATTCACTTATTGCTTGAAAGAAACGCAGATGTAAACTTATTTGATAATAATGGTGTAACTGCATTGATGCGTGCAGCTTATGGAGGATATCCAAGTTTAGTAGAAAAATTATTGGCATATGGCGCTGATAAAGATATGACAGATAAACAAGGTCGCGTTGCATTAGATTATGTTCGTGAACACTGTAGAGCTCAATTAGAGCCGATCTTAAGATGAGGTTAAGCGTATGAGAGATTATCAGAGTTTTGAAGTACGTAACGTAAGCGTAATCGGACATAGTGGAGCAGGAAAAACAAGTGTTCTAGAAGCTATGTTATATTATACAAAGGCAACAGATCGTTTTGGTAAAACAACAGAAGGAAGTTCAATGATCGATTTCGATGCTGAAGAAATTCGCCGTGGACTATCTGTTTATACAACAATTGTTCCAATTGAATGGGAAGATAGTAAAATTAATTTCATTGACACACCAGGTTATTTAGACTTTGTTGGTGAAAAACAAGGTGGTTTTTCGGTAGGTGATTCAAGTTTAATCGTAGTTAATGCCAAAGATCCTTTACAATCAGGAACAAAACTTGCGTATAAACAAGCCGTTGCTGAAAAGAAACCTACTATTTTCTTTATTAATAAATTAGATGAAGAACACACAAGCTTTGATGCAAGTTATCAAGCGTTGCGTGAAGAATTTGGTAAAAGTGTTATTCCGTTTGAAGTTCCTATCGTTGAAGATGGTAAAATCGTTGGATCTGTAAATATCATTAAAAATAAAGCTTGGTATTATAATCCAGAATTGGCAGATAAACCATGCCCAGTTCCTGAATCTATGCAAGAAGAAGTAGCTCTTTATAAAGATCAGATTGCAGAAGCTGTAGCTATGGGGGATGATGAATTAATGGAAAAATTCTTCTCTGGTGAAGAATTTAGTGATGCCGAATTAAAACGTGGTGTTCGAATTGGTGTGCGTAATGGAGAAATTTGTCCAGTATATTCTGGTAGTGCAGTCAATTCAATTGGTATCCAACGTTTGATGGATTTAATCGTTGATTATTTCCCAACATACTCAGAAAGAGGTATGTACACAGCTACAACTCCAAATGGTGTTAAAGTTGAATTGTTGACAAGTGAAACAGAAGTTTTAACAGCACAAGTATTTAAAACGATTATGGACCCATTTGTTGGAAGAATTAGTTATGTAAAAGTATTGAGTGGTGTACTTGCAGCTGATAGTACAGTTGTGAATGCCAATAATGGTAAACCAGAAAAAATCAGTCAAATCTATATTGTTAAGGGTAAACATCAGACAGCGGCTGGTAAATTATTTACAGGAGATATTGGCGCTTTAGTAAAACTACAAAATACTAGAACAAACGATACATTGTGTGATAAAGGTAAATTGTTGATGGCTGATCCAATCACATTTGAAACTCCAATGTATGGACAGGCTGTTGTACCTAAGACTAAAAATGATGAGGATCGTTTATCAAATGGTCTTGCTCGTTTACAAGAAGAAGATCCAACATTTAAAGTGGTGAATAATCCGGAAACAAAAGAAACAGTGATTTATGGTATTGGTGATCAGCATTTAGACGTGATTGTGAATAAATTAAATTCTAAATTTAAAGCTGAAGTTGTCTTAAGTAATCCAAAGGTTACTTATCGTGAAACTATCACAAAGACAGCTGTTGGTGAAGGTCGTCATAAAAAACAATCGGGTGGACATGGACAATTTGGACATGTATTTGTAGAATTTAGTCCTAATCCTGATGAAGAAGAAATGGTATTTGCAGAAAAGGTATTTGGTGGAGCTGTTCCGAAACAATACTTCCCAGCTGTTGAAACGGGTCTTCGTGAATGTTGCCAAAAGGGTCCTTTAGCAGGATATAAGATGGTAAATGTAAAAACGACATTGTTAGATGGTAAATATCATGATGTTGACTCAAGTGAAATGGCATTTAAGATGGCTGCTCACTTAGCTTTTAAAGATGCGATGACAAAAGTTCGCCCAATCTTATTAGAACCAATCATGAATGTCAAGATTCGTGTTCCAGATGAATTTACAGGTGCTGTCATTGGTGATTTGAACAAGCGTAGAGGTTCAATCATGGGTATGACTCCAGTGGATTCAGATCAAGAAATTGATGCACAAGTTCCAATGGCAAACATGTCTAGATATTGTGTTGAACTTAGAAGTATGACAACTGGTTTAGGAACATATACAATGGAAATGGACCGTTATGATCCAGTACCAGAACCTTATGCTTCAAGAGTGATCGAAGATAGCAAGAAAGAAAAAGAATAGGACATACGTAAAAAGACAGCAAAAAAAGGCTGTCTTTTTCTATATAATTTCAAAATGTTTTAACGCACTGACTATTCCATCTTCTTGTACAGAATCTGTAATGTAGTCAGCTATAGCTTTAACGTCATCTTTGGCATTACCCATCGCAACACCGGTACCAACATATTTCAACATAGAGATATCATTTCCTCCATCACCAAAGGCCATAGCTTCCTCTTTGTTGAAATTGAAATAATCCAATATCTTTTGAATACCTATATCTTTTCCACCGTTACAAGGAATAATGTCACAAGCTCTATTCCACCAGCGAGCTACTTTTAATGTGGTTGTGTTTTCTAGAATCAACTCATTTTGATCTTCTGTAGTGGCAACCATCATTTGATAAATTTCTTCTTCCATAAAATTATTAAATTCATCAAGTACATGAACATGTTGGTTGGCAATCATGAAATATTCTTCTAAGATTTCATCATCAAAATTACATCCCATCTTATTGATTCCAGCTAGAGTAACAGCCTTTTTTAATTTCTTGGCATTATCTACGAATGTTTGAATATCTTTTTTATTTAGGGGATTTTTGTATATCAATTCGTTAGGTGTGAAACAATAAGATCCATTAAAGGAAAGTACTCCATCAAATTCGATGCCATGAAATTTAGGAACGACAAAAGGAGGCCTTCCCGTGGCTAAAATGATTTTGATGCCTTTTTGCTTAACTAAGTTTAATGCAATAATCAATTCTTGGTGCATTTCCTTCTTGCCAAGTTCTAAAAGTGTGCCATCAATATCAAAAAATAAAATTTTAATCATAATCCATTCTCCATTCTTATTTTATTTTAGCATTACTTTGGAAAATTCAATAAATTTTGTGTATAATACAGAAATCGGGGAGGGTATATATGAGTACATTTAAGCGATTTTTACAATATTATAAACCATATAAAGGGATTTTCTTTATGGATCTATTTTGTGCACTTATCATGTGTATTGTAGATCTTTCGTTTCCTTTGATTCTAAGTTATTGTACAGGACAATTTTTTTTGAAATCATCGAATGAAATTTTAAAAGGAGTTTTCGTATTAGGAATAGGTTTACTCGTTATGTATGTGATACGTGCATTGTGTCGTTATTATGTGAGTTGTCAAGGCCATGTGATGGGAGCCAACATGGAAAGTGATATGCGTCAAGACTTATTCAATCAATATCAACGTTTATCTTTCTCCTATTATGATAAACACAATACAGGGGTTATGATGTCTCGTGTTGTTTCAGACTTATTTGATATTTGTGAGTTTGCACATCATGGTCCTGAAAACTTATTTATTTCATTATTCAAAATTGTTGGATCTTTCATTATTTTGGCTACGATTTATTGGCCATTGGCATTGATTCTTTTGGCAGTGACTGTTGTGATGATGGTGTTTAGTTATTCTCAAAATAAAAAGATGCGAAGAACCTTTATGGAAAACAGAAAGAAGATTGGTAGTGTGAATGCAAGTCTTCAAGATTCCTTAGGTGGTATTCGTGTTGTACAGTCTTTTGCGAATGAAGATATTGAAATTGATAAATTCAATCATTCAAACATGGAATTTTTGGAATCTAAAAAAGACAATTATCGTGTTATGGGTACTTTTCAAGGTGGAAATAATTTCTTCCAAGGACTTTTATATGTCACAATCATTGTATTTGGTGGGCTGTTTATCGCTAATGGCGATTTAAACCCAATTGTGTTAGCTACGTTTGCCTTATATATCAATGTCTTTGTTTCTCCAATTGAAGTCTTGGTTGAATTTACGGAGATGTTCCAAAAAGGATTCTCTGGATTTAGACGTTTTGAAGAGGTTATGAATGAAGTTCCTGAAATTCAAGATTCTAAAAATGCCAAGGATTTAGAAAATGTTTCTGGAAATATTGATTTTGATCATGTGTCTTTCCAATATAATGAGAATGAAAAGGTTATTGATGATGTAAATTTACATATCAAGGCCGGTGAAAAGATTGCTTTAGTGGGACCAAGTGGTTCTGGTAAAACTACACTTTGTTCGTTATTGTCTCGTTTTTATGATGTCACAAATGGATCTATTCGTATTGATGGTCAAAATATTAAAGATGTAACTTTAAAATCTCTTCGTTCAAACATTGGTTTAGTACAACAAGATGTATATTTGTTTACCGGAACAATTGAACAAAACATCGCTTATGGAAGACCTGATGCAAGCCATGAGGATATTGTGGAAGCGGCTAAAAAAGCGAATATCCATGATTTTATTATGTCTTTACCAGAAGGATATAATACGTTCTGTGGGGAAAGAGGAACGCGTTTATCTGGTGGACAAAAACAACGTATCTCGATTGCACGTGTATTCTTAAAAAATCCTAAAATCTTGATTTTAGATGAAGCGACAAGTGCTTTGGATAATGAGAGTGAGAGAATCATTCAAAAAAGTTTAGAAGATTTAAGCAAGAATCGTACTTGTATTACGATTGCCCATCGTTTATCTACGATTCGTAATGCAGATGAGATTGTCGTAATTGATGCGACAGGTATGCATGAACGTGGAACACATGACGAATTGATGAAATTAAATGGTACTTATGCGAAATATTATAAGCTTCAATTTGAAGGGCTAAATTAGCAGGCATGCAAATGTCTGCTTTTCTTGTATCTTTGAAAAAAAAGTGATAAAATTTAAGTCGTAAATGAAAGCGTTTTTCGCTTGTTTTAGGAGGAATTTATCATGTTAAAAGGGATAGCAGCAAGTGCTGGTGTATCAGTAGCTAAAGTTTACAAATTGGAAACACCAAAAGTTGTTATTGAAAAAAAAGCAGGAGTAGCTGAAGAAGAAGTTAAAAAATTCGAAGATGCTCTAGAAAAAACTAAAAAGGATATCGAAGGAGTAAAAGAAAGAGCAGCTAAACGTTTAAGTGACGAAGAATTAGCTGTATTCGATGCCCACTTGATGATGGCTGGTGACCCTGAATTAGCTGGTCAAATTAAAGCTATGATCGAAAATGATGGTGTAAATGCTGAATATGCAACTGAACAAGTAGCTAACCAAATGGTTGAAATGTTCGAAAGCATGGATAATGATTATTTCCGTGAAAGAGCAGCTGACATCAAAGACGTTACTTTCCGTTTAAAATGTAACTTATTAGGATTAACAATTCCTGATTTAACAAGCATTGCAGAAGATTCAATCATCGTTGCTCACGACTTGACTCCAAGTGATACAGCTCAGTTAAATGAATTTGTTAAAGGTTTCGCTACTGAAATCGGTGGTAAAACATCTCACTCAGCTATCATGGCTAACTCATTGGAAATCCCTGCAGTTGTAGGATGCCCAGGTGTATGTGATGCATGTAAAACTGGTGATACTTTGGCATTAGATGCATTAGATGGTGTTGTTGAAATCAATCCTGATGAAGCAACAATTGCTAAATATGAAGCTAAGGCTGAAGCATTCTTAAAAGAAAAAGAAGAATTGAAAGTATTGAAAAACGAAAAATCAGTAACTAAAGACGGACACGAAGTTGAACTTGCTGGTAACATCGGTGGATTCAAAGATGTTGAAGGTGTGTTGACTAATGGTGGTGAAGGTGTCGGATTATTCCGTACAGAATTCTTATACATGGATTCAGATCACTTCCCAACAGAAGACGAACAATTTGAAGCATACAAACAAGTATTAGAAGGTATGCAAGGTAAAAAAGTTGTTGTACGTACACTAGACATTGGTGGAGATAAACACTTATCTTACTATGAGTTCCCACAAGAAATGAACCCATTCTTAGGATACCGTGCAATTCGTCTTTGCTTAAAAGAAACAGATATCTTTAAAACTCAATTACGTGCATTATGTCGTGCATCTGTATATGGAAGACTTTGCATCATGTTCCCAATGATTGCTACAGTTAAAGAATTCTGTGATGCGAAAGCAATCTTTGAAGAAGTTAAGGCTGATTTAGTTGCTGAAGGTGTTGCAGTTAGTGACAGCATTGAAGTAGGTATGATGGTTGAAATTCCTGCTGCTGCAGTTCTTGCTGATCAATTTGCTAAATATGCAGACTTCTTCTCAATTGGTACAAATGACTTGATCCAATACTCTATGGCTGCTGACCGTATGTCTGAACACGTTTCATACTTGTATCAACCATACAACCCAAGTGTATTACGTTTAGTTGCTAACACAATCAAAGGTGCTCACGAACATGGTAAATGGGTTGGAATGTGTGGAGCTATGGCTGGTGAACCACATGCAGTTCCTATTCTTTTAGGTTTAGGTCTTGATGAATTCTCAATGAGTGCTACTCAAATCTTAAAGGCTCGTAAGGTTGTTAAATCTTTAAGCTATGAAGAAATGCAAGGATTAGCTCAAGAATGCTTAAATAAAGACACTGCTGATGAAGTTTTAGAAACAGTTAAAACTAAATTAGGTGAATAATTAATTCGGGGTTCTATTGAACCCCTTTTATTTTGTAGGGGGAATTTATGAAGCTTATATGGAAATATTTAATGAAATATAAAAAATGGTTTTTGTTGGATTTTATAAGCGTGTTTGGCTTTGCCCTTGTTGAACTTGGAATTCCAACTATCATTTCAGATATGATTGATCATGGTATTGAAACACAAGACACAACTTATTTATATAGTCGTTTTGGAATTATGGCATTGATTAGTGTGATTGGTGTAAGTGGGGTTGTGCTACTTGGCTATTGCTGCTCCAAAATATCCACAAATATTACGCGTGATATTCGTAATGATGTTTTTGAACATGCACAAGCATTCTCGACTGCTGAAATGGAAAAGTTTGGTGTATCCAGTATGATTACACGTACAAATAATGATGCCTATCAAATTATGTTATTTTTAAATGTGATTTTAAAATCTGCATTATTAACACCGGTTATGATGTGTGTTTCGGTTATGTTAATTTTAAAAATCTCTTTAGAACTATCTTACGTAGTCTTAGCTACGATTCCTGTTGTTATTTTGGGCGTGATCATTGTTGCCAAAGTAAGTGAACCATTGAGTGAGAACCAACAAAAGTCGATTGACCACATTAATCAAATTTTGCGTGAAAATATTACGGGAATTCGTGTGATTCGTTCTTTTAATAAACAAGAGTATGAAAAGAAACGTTTCTCTAATGAAAATGATTTCTATCGAGATCAAAGCGCAAAACTATTTAAATTGATGTCTTGTACGGAACCATCTTTTTTCTTTTTGATGAATATCGCAACGGTGATCGTATATTATTTAAGTTGTACTTTACTGAATTCGAATGCGGTTACCTTAGGAAATGTAGTGGCCTTTGTAGAATACTTATTCCACGTTATGATGTCTGTATTGATTTTCTGTATGGTGTTTATGATGTATCCTAGAGCGAATGTATCGGCTAAGCGTATTATGGAAGTGTTGGATACAAAGCCAAGTATTGTCAATGATGAAAATTCTATTCAATTGGATTCTATTCAAACATTGAGTTTTAAAGATGTTACGTTTTCGTATCCAAATGGAGAAGAAGCCGTTTTAAAGAACATTGATTTTTCTTGTCATAAAGGACAAAAGATTGCTGTGATTGGAAGTACAGGATCTGGTAAGAGTACATTAGTAAAATTAATGAATCGATTTTATGATGTAAGTCGTGGATCGATTGAAATCAATGGTGTTGATATTCGTAAATATAATTTAGAGAGTTTACGTACCCAAATTGGATATGTTGCACAAAAGGCACATATGTTTAAGGGAAGTATTCGTTCTAATATTTGTTTTGGAAAGCCTGAGGCTAGTGTTGAAGAGATGGTTCATGCGGCAACGGTTGCACAAGCCAGCAATTTTATTTCGACAAGAGAGCATGGGTATGAAGATGAAATTGCAGAGGATGGAACGAATATTTCGGGTGGTCAGAAACAAAGGCTATCGATTGCTCGTGTCATCTTAAAAAAGCCATCCCTTTATATTTATGATGATAGTTTTAGTGCTTTAGATTTTAAAACGGATGCGACATTAAGAAAGGCATTGAAACCTGAAGTAAAGAATGCGATTTTCTTTGTGGTTGCCCAAAGAATTTCTACCATCATGGATTCGGATATGATCATTGTTTTGGATGAAGGTCAGATTATTGGAATGGGAACACATGCACAATTGTTAAAGGATTGTAGTGTGTATCAAGAGATTGCTCATTCGCAATTAACACAAAAGGAGTTGGATGATTATGAAAGAAACTAAGAAAATGAAGTTTACTGAATGTCTATCTCATCTGTTTGTGTTTATAAAGCCATATCGCTTTAAATTGTTATTTGGAATTTTAATGGTTATTACAGCCCAAGTGACTTTTGCCTTAAATCCGACTGTAGAAGGTATGATTACTACGCAATTAGCTGCAGATATTTCAGCGCATCAACCAATTCAGGTAGATAAAGTTGTACATATCTTATGTATCTTATTTTCCATCTATATTGTGAAGACAATATCTCAATTTTTAATGGCTGTTTTTATGACGGATGCGATTCAGAAGACGATGTTTGATGTTCGTAATGCGATTGAGAATAAAATTCATCATTTACCTGTTTCTTATTTTGATCAAGAAAAAACGGGAGAGTTATTATCACGTATCACAAATGATGTGGATACATTATCGAATGCGTTGCAACAAACTTTATCACGAGTAATTTCAGCTATATGTACATTTACTTTTGTGCTATTCATGATGTTAAGAATCAATGTACTAATGACGTGTATTATACTAGTGGCATTACCTGTTATTGCGCTTTTATCGAAATTTGTAGTTAAGAAATCACAGCCTCTATTTGATGATCAACAAAATACATTAGCCGATTTGAATGGTACCATCAATGAATTGTATGATGGATATAGTGAGATTCTTTCTTATAATCAACAAGAACATGCTTTAGAAAGATTTCAAAAAGATAATGAAAGAATGCGTGTATCAAGTTTTAAGGCGCAGTTTGTATCAAGTTTGATCAATCCATTATGTTCTTTGATTACCTATTTAAGTATTGGTTGTGCAAGCCTTGTTGGTTGTCTTCAAGTATTAAATGGAACTATCGCATTAGGGCAACTACAAGCATTTATTCGTTATATTTGGCAAATCAACGATCCGATTTCTCAAATATCTCAATTATCAAGTGCTGTACAATCTGCCTTTAGTGCCATGTCACGTTTATTCACTTTCTTAAATCAACCCATTGAAGAGGATGTTATATCCAAATGTCAAATTGATGAGGTACGTACCATTGAATTTGATCATGTACAATTTGGATATGATGATAATCTATTAATGAAGGATGTTAATATTGATGTACATCAAGGTCAAACCATCGCTATTGTAGGTCCTACAGGAGCAGGTAAGACAACATTGACAAACTTATTACTACGGTTCTATGACGTAAAGGGTGGAAGTATTAAAATTAATGGTATTGATATTCGAGAATTGTCATATCATGATTTAAGAAAACTCTTTGCGTTGGTTCTACAAGATACGTGGTTGTTTGAGGGAAGTATTGAACAAAATATTGCGTATGGAAATGAAAAAGCATTAAAAAATGAAATTGTCCAAGCCGCAAAACAAGCGAATGTTCATCATTTTATACGTACTTTAACCGATGGTTATGATACTTTGATCAATGAAGAAGGTAGCAATGTTTCTCAGGGTGAAAAACAATTATTAACGATTGCACGTGCTCTTATAAAGAATCCAGAAGTCTTGATTCTAGATGAAGCTACGAGTAGTGTAGATACAAGGCTTGAAAGACGTCTTCAAGGTGCAATGGATCGTGTCATGGAAAATCGTACATGTTTTGTGATTGCACACCGTTTATCTACAATCATTAATGCAGATAAGATTTTGGTGCTTGAACATGGAGATATCGTTGAACAAGGCACACATGAAGAATTATTGAATAGGAATGGAGTTTATGCTAGGTTGTATAATGCTCAATTCGCAAAATAAAGAGTCTGATTAATCATTCAGACTTTTTTTGATGCCCTTGGCGATGGCTGTGGCAATATTTTTTGTATGATTTTTAAGATAATATAAATCGGAATCATCCGATATAAAGCCTGCTTCAATCAAAATGGCATCGACTTCGTTGTTGGCAACCACATACAATGGTGTTTCATTAGTATCTAATAAACCTCGATTGGTTGAATAATCTAATTGATCAAGTTGCTTAAGAATGGAATTGGACAATTTTACAGTGTTCTTGTTGTTGAAATCACAATAGATTTCATATCCATTGGCTTCATATTCACTTGAATTTAAATGTATGGATACAAAAAGATCGGCATTCTTTTTATTTGCTAAATCACAACGCGTTTGTAAATCTTCTGTATTATCATCTGACCATGAAACAGAGTCGCTTGTACGTGTATATACAACTTCAAAGCCATAGGATTTGAGTTGTTTTCCAACAAGTAGTGCGATATCTAAATTGATATCTTTTTCATAATCGCCATAGTTACTTACAGCCCCTACATCATATCCTCCATGACCTGCATCAATCATAATAGTTTCTTTTGTGCTTTTGGCAGAAACTATTGTATCTTTTTCGTTGAGTAAAGTATAGGTGCATCCTATACAGAATGTGAGTAATAGAGTCATTAATAATTTTTTCATGGACTTATTAAAACATGTAATCCCTAAATATCTCTTAAATTTACTGTCCTTTAAAATTAAGTTAAAACTGTACGTTTTAAAGAATACAGTAAAATGATAATATAGGGACAAGTTTTAAAAAGGAGAAACGATTATGACAAATGAAACAACAAGAAGAATTGCCAAAACAGCTTTAATGATCGCATTGATCTTCGTATGTACATTTACAATTAAACTTCCAAATCCAGCAACAGGCGGATATACACATATGGGAGATTGTATGGCATTTCTTGCAGTGCTAGTCTTAGGTAAAAAAGACGGGGCTTTAGCTGCAGGCTTAGGAGCCGCATTAAGTGATTTATTGACTGGAGCCATGATTTGGGTGCTTCCTACATTTATCTTTAAATTCATTATGGGATATATTATGGGTGTTGTACTTGAAAAGGGAAACAATGAAAAATTAGATTGGATTGTTGGAGCTAGCCTTGGTGGTTTGTTTCAATGTTTCGCATATACACTATTTAAGATTCCTTTATTTACAGCAGCAGTCGCCTTTGCGTCTGTACCTAGACTTTTAGCTCAAACGATTATGGGACTTGTTATTTATGCGATTGTTGCCAATATCTTAGCTAAATCTAAAGTATTATCTTTACAAGGTGCTGTCGCATGAAAAAAATCGATGCACATGCACATTTAGGCTATATTGGCGGATGGGCCAATGTAAAAATGGATGTTGATGAATTGATTTCATTGATGGATACATATGAAATTGAAACGACAATGATTTGTGTTTTGGATAATGAAGTGGCTTATAAGGCTATGCAGAAATATCCAGGACGTATTGAAGGGTGTGTCTATGTAAATCCTTTAGAGCCAGATTGTTTAGATTTGATTGATAAATATGTAAAGCTTGGTTTTAAGGCTATTAAACTACAACCATTACGCCATGCTTATTGTGCGGATAGTGAAATTGTGGATCCTATATTAGATAAGGCTGAAGAATACGGTATTCCTGTTTGTATTCATTCAGGCCATCCACCTTATTCACTTCCTTGGCAAATTGGATTACTTGCCGAAAGACATCCAAATTGTAAAGTATTAATGATTCATATGGGTCATGGTCATGGTGTATATATTGATGCAGCATTAAAAATGGCTCGACGATATCCAAATATTTACTTGGAAATGTCGGGTATGCCTATGCATACAAAAATTAAAGAAGCGTATGATACGGTTGGCCATGATCGTATCCTATTTGGAACGGATACTCCTTTCCATCATCCTACAGTTGAGATGCAAAAAGTATTAATGAGCGGCGTTGATGAACAGGGCTTAGAAGATATTTTCTATAACAACGCAAAGAAATTTTTTGATGTATAGACAAAACTAGTAACGGGTAAACCTCATCAATTTACCCGCTTTTTTTTTATGCCTTCTATTTAACTATTGGGAGTGTTTTGGAGGTTTCCGTGAGGATGGTTTGTCCAAGTTGTAAAAAGAGAAGTCCTTCATCGAAAGCACCTGCATCTACGAATATCTGTGATTACATCTCGAACGCCTAAGAACAAA
>NZ_JANFYN010000089.1 GCF_024460475.1 Holdemanella sp. MSK.7.32
CCCCTTAAATTCTTGGAGAGCAAATTCACATAACCCCATCCAAATTTATTGCGCCTTAAAAAGCCCTCAAAATGAGGGCAATGTTAACTAGATTTGTGCAATACGCATCATATTTGTATTACCAGATCCTACTGGATATCCAGCAACAACAATGATGTGATCTCCTGTTTTGAATCCAGCTTGTAGTGCTAAATTACGAGCTAAATCAATATCATTTTCTTTTGTATTTTGAATATTTGAAACGACTGGAGTTACACCATGAACAGGTAATAAACTACGTTGAGTCACTTCATCAAATGTAACAGCTAAAATTGGAGCACATGGACGGAATTTAGCTAAACGACGAACTGTATTTCCACTTTGTGTAAATGCGATAATGCATTTAATATCAATTGCCAATGCAGTATCAGCTACTGAAATACCAATAGCATCGTTTAAAGTACGTTTACTTGATTTAACGTTAGCTTTTAAACGTTCTTTATAAGGAATCATTGGTTCAATTGCATTCGCAATTTTTGTCATTGTTTGAACACATTCAACTGGGTAATGACCTGCAGCTGATTCACCAGATAACATAATACAGTCTGTTCCATCCATAATAGCGTTTGCTACGTCACTTGCTTCTGCACGTGTTGGACGAGGATTTTCCTGCATAGATTCTAACATGTGTGTTGCAGTGATAGCTGGTTTACCAATTTCATTTGCAACCGCAATCATACGTTTTTGATAAATAGGTACTAATTCTAAACTTACGTCTACACCTAAATCTCCACGAGCGACCATAACACCATCAGCTACTTCTATAATTTCACGGATATTGTCAAAACCTTCCTGGTTTTCAATTTTAGGGAAGATTTGAATCATATCTTTATTTTCATCAATCAAAATTTGACGAATTGCTAGCACATCATCTTTACGACGAGTAAAACTTGCTGCGATATAGTCAACATCCATTTTACATCCGAAACGAATATCTGATTCATCTTTTTCAGAAATAAATGGCATACTTAATTTAATGCCTGGTAAGTTACATCCTTTACGACTCTTTAAGAAGTGAGGGTTGTTTACAACACCGTGAATACGATCAGGAGTTACTTCTGTAAAAGTGACTTTCATTTTTCCGTCATCCATTAAAATGAAATCACCAACTTTAACGTCGTTAAACACTTCCGGACAACGTAATGTAAATCTTTCGTGGTTTCCTAAAACTTCTTCTTTTACTAAATCGATTTCGTCACCTTCATTAAACTCGCATCCACCATTTTCGAAATCACCTAAACGAATTTCAGGGCCTTTAGTATCTAATAAAATACCAATAGGTTTTCCTGTTTCTTTACTAACCTCACGAATACGTTTAACACGTTCTGCATGTTCTTCATAGTCTCCATGAGAGAAATTTAAACGTGCGATGTTCATTCCAGCTTCTACAAGTTTTGTTAAAACTTCTTTGCTCTCACTAGCTGGACCAATAGTACAAATAATTTTTGTTTTTTTACTCATATTTATATCCTTCCTTCTAAATATATCCTAAACCAAACGATCAAATAAATTCATTAGTGGTTTACGAGATTCTTGTGGCATGCTCAATGCTTCTTCAATTGGATAAGAAATAATCTTGTTATCACGAATTGAAATACATTGTCCACCAATGCCTTGCATCAATAAATCTACAGCTTTTTCACCCATTTGTGATGCTAACAAACGGTCAAATGGACATGGAGATCCTCCACGTTGAATATGGCCTAAAACAGTTGCTCTTCCTGAAAAGCCCGTATTCAAACTTACCTTTTTCGCAAATTGATCTACATCAGTAATCTTTTCACTAATTACAACAATCGCGTGTTTTTTCTTTTTAATAATATCGATATCTCTTAAACGATCTAAGACATCTTGTTCATCAAATCCTGTATCACTTGTTACAACAATTTCGGCTCCACAAGCAATACCTGACCATAACGCTAAGTCTCCACAACGGTTTCCCATAACTTCAACAATAGAACAACGGTGATGTGAATTAGAAGTGTCTCTTAGTTTATCGACACATTCAACTACAGTTTCTAATGCTGTTTGAAAACCAATCGTATAATCTGTACAAGTAATATCGTTATCAATTGTACCAGGTAATCCGATACAGTTAATGCCCATTTCAGTTAAAGATAATGCTCCACGATATGAACCGTCACCACCAATAACTACAACGGCTTCAATACCTCTCTTTTTTAATTGAGCAATTGCTTTTTTTCTGACTTCGATGTCCTTGAATTCTGGTAAACGAGCTGATCCTAATATAGTTCCTCCTCTGTTTACGATATCTCCAACAGTTTCACGAGTTAATGGTTCAATATAACCTTCAACCATTCCTTTATAACCATTGTAAATACCAAATACTTCAAGACCACTATTTAATCCAACACGTGTTACCGCGCGTATTGCAGCATTCATTCCCGGTGAATCACCACCAGAAGTCAAAATACCAATTCTTTTAACCATAATATGTCCTCCATAGACTCATTATTAATCATCATAAATATACCACATAAATATTGTTTAAAAAAGAGTAAATTGACGTGAAAACGCTTTTAGGTAAAAAAGATTTATAACTTATTAAATGCTTGTGAAATATTTGACATTTTGTTAACAATTACTGAAAACATGTAATGTTATTTTAAGATATATCTAAATATTTGTGTAAGAAAAAAGCCAAGTCAAAGTAAATAAAGACTTGGCTTTTGAATATAAAAGGCCAAAAAAATTGGATAATAGAAATCAAGTAAAAATTAAAAAAATATCAATGATTTTTCATGGTTTTTATTGCACGCTGAAAATCCCTGAAG
>NZ_JANFYN010000090.1 GCF_024460475.1 Holdemanella sp. MSK.7.32
TCAAAGATCAATTTAAAACTAACTAAAAAATCTAGTTATTTTATATTTTCAAACTATTTCATAAAAAAACTACTTGAATTTTATATAGTTAGCTCCCTTATACAAAAGAAAAAAGGCACTTACAGCTCATATATTTTATGAACTATAAGCACCTTCGCTTTATGTATGTACGTATTTTATTCTGCACGAAACAATTTGTCAATATTTTTCTGAAACATTTTGAAAGTTTCTTTCCATGTGATAATAACTAGGAACCAAGATTATAACAGCACCAATCCATGCCAACACTTCTACAGGATATAGGCCAGCTTTACCAAAATAGATAGGTAGAATCAAAGCTCCAGAGATTCGCATCAATAACTCAAATAAGCCAGATACCATAGGAATAAAGGCATTGGATAAGCCCTGTATAGTAGAACGATAGGCGTGTAACATATATAAAATTGGAAGCCAAACGGTTAAACATCGTAAGAAATTCAACCCATATGTCATTGCTTCATTAGCACCTTCACTTGTTTTTGATATAAAACAAGATAAGAAGAATGGTCCAAAAATCCAAAGTATGATAGAAATCAAGATGGAAGTAGCCAAAGATAATAAAACAACTTTTTTCACACCACTCTTGATACGATCATAACGATGTGCTCCATAATTTTGCCCCGTATATGTAACCATGGCATAGCCATAAGAAACAGCTGAAATTTCAAGCACTCCATATAGCTTGTTCATAGCTGTAAATCCAGCAAGGAAATAAGTTCCATATCGATTTACGGCACTTGTTAATACCATACCACCAATCGAAATCAAGACATTTTGTAGTGCCATAGGAATTCCTAATCTAAATTGATTTTTATAGTATGTTGCATCCTTACAAATGGATGTAGGCATATATTCTTTTAACTTTAATACATGATATAAACAGAAACATCCAGCTAGAATTTGTGCAATAACTGTCGCAACACCAGCACCGATGATTCCCCACTCAAGTCCCATCACGAATAGTACATCTAAGCCTACGTTACAAATACTGGCAATAATCATGGCTTGTAGCGGTGTTTTCGAATTGCCAAAAGCACGTAAAATGCTGGCAAGCGCATTATAAAACATAGTTGCAAACAAACCGATATAAATAACGTGTGTATACGCTAGAGCTCGATCCATAATATCAGCTGGTGTTTTTAATAAAATCAAAATATTGGGTAGAAGCGGATAAATCACGGCTAATAAAACCACTGTTGATATAATCGCATTCACAACTAGAGTAGAAATACATTTTTGTACATTCCTCTTATCATGAGTACCAAACGCATGAGCTATCGGAATTGAAAAACCTTGGGCAAGCCCAGTCACGACTGCAATTCCCATCCATGTTAGCCAATCCGAACATCCTATGGCTGCTAACGCCTTCACACCAAGGTGTCTAGAAACAATGATAGTATCACAAACTGTATATAGCTGCTGAAATATATTTCCAAGCATTAAAGGTAGGGAAAACAAAAAAATCAACTTTAATTCATTTCCCTTCGTCATATCTTTTACTTGCATAAAACCTCTCCCATTAAACAGAAATAGTATATCATATTCAATAAATTTCTTAAAAAAGTTATTTACAACTAACTCTTATAGAGTTATACTAATGACAGTTAGTTATGCCTAACTATTAAGGAGGTAAAATCATGAAATATGCATTCGCAAGTCGTACTGGTAATGTGGAAGAAATTATCAGTTCATTAGGTATTGATGCATTACGCATCAATGATGGATCTGAAAGCATCGATGAACCATACATCTTATTTACTTATACAGATGGCTATGGAGATGTACCTGCTGAAGTCGAAAACTTTTTGATGGCCAATGGCACATTGATTCAAGGTGTTGTCTGCTCCGGAGATACAAATTACGGTGACGCATATTGTCAGGCAGCTGATAAAATCAGTGAAGATTATGGTTGTGAAATTCTATATAAAGTAGAAAATTCTGGTACACCTGAAGATATCGAAAACATCAAAAAAGCGATTGGAGCTTAATTATGCCAAAACAACGTTTTGAATCATTATTGGCCAATTATTGTGCACCTGCACTGAAGCAATATAAATATGCCAATATGTTCCACCTTCCAAAAGACGATGATAGTATTCGATCATTTATCAAACAATACAATCAACAATTCAACTCAAAAGGGATCTTCTTTATCCTCATAGAACAAGAAACTCAATACACCATTTATGTATACAATTCCAAACTTAAAGACTATATTTCCTCAAATGCAGTTCAAAATTTTCTAAAATCCTATCAATATCCAAATACTTTTGAACTGTGTATACAAGAACTCAAAAAAAGACTTAACACAAAAAACTTTCCTCATGAAATAGGTGTATTTCTTGGTTATCCCTTAGATGATGTAATTGGATTTATTGAACACAAGCCCTATTACTTAGTCGGAGATTGGAAGGTCTATCAAAACGTGAATGAGGCTAAAAAGCAATTTGATTTATTTAAACAAACAAAAGAAAAAATGTTGAATCAAATCCATAATGGATATGAATTATGTGAAATTCTTTAACAAATATTTATTTTCTCTTCTTTCATCGACCATTTATCGTTTTTTGGTCTATGAATACGTTTGAAAATCATTTAGAATGTATATGGTTGAACAAATCCATTTCACATTTTAGTTCAACCAAAAAAGAGGTATCGCAAAGATATCTCTTTTCGTATTATGAAACCAGGAAGAAAAGTATTCTGGTTAATATAGAATTGTATA
>NZ_JANFYN010000091.1 GCF_024460475.1 Holdemanella sp. MSK.7.32
TGAATATAACGGATGGGCAAGCCCATCCAATACGGTAAAATAAGTCCAGTTGATACGGTGACGAAGTCCATTGAATCCGTTGTATAAGTCCACACCTATATTGTAGATATAAACTATCATCCTCCTGTTGTAAGATAAAAACAGGTAAGTAAGTATACTTATCTAGTCTTGCGATTAGGAGGTGTTTTTTTATGCGAGATGTTAAAAAAGTTTTGGAAATGAGATCACAAAACTATAGTCAGCGACAGATTTCTGTATCTCTTAAAATTTCAAGGGATACAATAAGAAAAATTTTTAATGTAGCTGATGACAAGAAAGTGTGTTGGTCATCTGTTAAAGATCTCAGTGAATCAGATGTCCAAAATTTATTATTTGAACAGGAGACGAAAATCAATTTATCCATTAAGCAACCTGATTTTGATTACATCCATAAGGAACTGTTAAAGCCAGGAACCACAATCAAACTGCTATGGGAAGAATATGTTGATGATTGTCGGTCAATCAAGAGTCCTTTTTACCAGTATAGCTACTTTTGCGAACGATATCGTGATTACGTTAAAAAGCATAATCTTACGATGCATATCAATCATAAACCGGGTGATAAAATGATGGTTGATTGGAATGGCACCCGTATGTATGTGTATGATCGTTACACAGGAGAAGCAATCCCTGCATATTTATTCGAGGCAACATTACCATTTAGTATGTACAGTTATGTTCAAGCATGTCCAAGCATGAAAATCAATGATTGGGTCGATTGCCATATCCAGGCTTACCGTTATTTTGGCGGAGTTACAAGACTTCTGATTCCAGACAATCTAAAAGTAGGAATTATCCAAAACAAGAAATATGAGGATCCAATATTAAACAAATCATATCAGGAAATGGCAGACTATTATGATACAACTATTATTCCAACAAGAGTGCGTAAGCCTAAAGATAAGGCAGCTGTTGAAGGCGCGGTTGGAGATTGTACAGTAGCCATTGTCGGTAAACTTAGAAACAGGAAATTCTTTTCGTTTGAGGACCTAAACAAAGCAATTATCAAAGAATTGGACAATTTCAATAACAGACCTTTTCAGAAAAAGGAAGGTTCCAGAAAAAGCGTATATTTAGACGAAGAACTTCCGTTTATGAAAGCTCTGCCTGAACAGCCATTTGAGTTGAGTGTATGGAAACGAGCTAAAGTTCAATTAAATTATCATATTTCGATAGAAAAAATGAATTATTCTGTGCCATATGAATACGTTGGAAATTATGTAGATGTAAAAGTCACAAAAAGAACTGTAACTGTATATTATAAAATGAATCAAATTTGTACCCATGATCGATTATATGGTCGTATCAATCAATACTCAACAAATGAAAGTCATATGCCGGAGAATCACCAAAAATTTCAATGGAACAAAGACCGTTTTATGAAGTGGGCTGCCTCTATTGGAGACAATACTTCGATTTTAGTTTCCAAACTGTTTGATCGTTATAAAGTTGAAGAACAAGCTTATAAAGGTTGTATGTCATTGTTGAAACTATCAGATAAATATGGAAAAACCAGACTGGAAAATGCGTGTCAATTGGCGTTGGATCACATCAGTCAGCCTGGCTATAAAAATATTAAGATGATATTACAGTCAAATCAAGATTTGAAAGATAAAAATGATAATGTACAAAGTGAATGTGATATGCATGCCTTTGTGCGAGGAAAAGACTATTACGGAGGCAGGAACAATGGATAAGAGTGAATTGATAGAAAAATTGAAGAAAATGAGATTACCAGTTATTGCAGAACAATATGAATTACAAAGTGCAAACCCAGAATACAGTCAATTATCATTCGATGAACGGTTCAGCGAATTAATTGATATGGAATATGATAGTCGAGTAAATCATACAATAGAAAGATTTATCAAGAATGCACATTTTTATGATTCTACAGCAAGTATGGAATCAATTAATTATAATCCAGACAGAAAACTCGATCGCTCGCAAATGGAGGAATTGTCTACAAACAATTATATAAACAACGGTTTAAATGTAATTTTTGTAGGGGCATCCGGCTGTGGTAAAACATGGTTATCAAACGCTTTGGGGATCCATGCCTGTAGAGATAGAAAAACAGTTTTATATATTCGATTACCAGAACTATTCTCAAAATTTGAAGAAATGAGGATTCAAGGAAAATATAATGAATATCTAAAAAAACTAGGAAAGTATGATTTAATGATACTAGATGAATTCTTATTAAAATCGACAAGTGAATCAGAAAGAAGTGACCTACTTGAATTGATGGAAATAAGGTGTAATAAGAAATCAACAATATTCTGTAGTCAATATTCATTTGATGGTTGGCATCAATTATTAAATGGAGGACCTATAGCGGATGCGATATTAGATAGGATAATTAATTCATCTTATTTGATTACATTACATGGAAAATCATTAAGAGAAACATACTCTAAATTAAAAGATAAGAAATAACCAAAAAACACGGTTGATTTAATTTGACCGTGTTTTTTAGTGGACTTGTATTACGTATTAAGATTTAAAAAAGATGGACTTCTTTAACGGATTATGTGGACTTCTGTAGCATATTGCATGGACTTCAGATAGCGGAATACTCA
>NZ_JANFYN010000092.1 GCF_024460475.1 Holdemanella sp. MSK.7.32
TATAAATGTCAACTTAAAAATGTACAGTTTTGATCATTTAAGAATGTACAATATTGACCACATCAATACCTGTTGTAGTAGATGGTAAAGATGTGGTCTTTTATCTAATAAGACATCGAAAGTAATCTTTCTTCTATTTTTTGTAACCTTTTTAAAACCTGTTTATATGGCATTCCTAGACTTTGCCCATCAACTATTCGATAAGGACCAATATAATATTGTATTTCATCTAGATAAACATGATATAGTTCACAATATGGTCTTGATACATTTATTGGTTCACACATCATAACACAATCTTTGTTTTCCATATTGATGTCGAATAGATAATAATAAGTTAATGTATCTTCGCTGAATAGAATTGCTCTAATATTGTCTTTTTTACCGTTTCTTGTTTTGTTCAAATATTCAATTAGTTTACTGTTCATTAATCATTGTTCTCCTTTTTAATTAAATGATCTTTCAACCTGTAAGATTTACCGTTGATTGTTACAACCTTAGCGTGATGTAAGATTCTATCTACAATCGCATTTGCGATAACTGGATCACCAAATATATCATCCCATTCACCAAAGTTTATGTTTGTTGTGATGATGGTACTTTTGTTCTCATATCTTCTGTCAATCAATTGAAAAAATAGCTTAGAGTCTTCTTTATCAATAGGCAGATAACCAAGTTCGTCTATAATCAATAATTTATATTTATTGAAATGCTTTAATCGATCGTCTAATCTATTTTCTAATTTTGCTTTTTTTAGCTGCATAATCAAATCATGACATTTAATAAAATATGTCGCATTTCTTTTCTTGGCAGAGGCAATACCTATAGCTGTCGCCAAATGTGTTTTACCTACACCAGATGGTCCTAGAAATACAATGTTTTCCTTTTTATCTATAAATCCCAATGATTCGAATTCTAATATTTGTGCTTTGTTTACTGATGGTTGGAAATCAAAGTCAAAATCTTTAATTTCTTTAATAAAAGGGAATGCTCCAACTTTGACCATTGCTTTGATTAGATTCGTTTTACGATGGTCCATTTCAACATCTGTAAGTCTTAATAATCCTTCCGTAAAACTTAATTCATTAGCTGTTATAAAATCTATTACTTCATCCAAGCTTTCACTTGCTTTCTTTAATTTTAGATATTCTAGATTATCTTTTAATCTTTGATACGTACTAATCATTTATACATTTCTCCCAGTTCTTTTAAATTGTTTTCTGCAAATTTCTTTATGGTGTGACCACTTCTCATCAAAGAGTATTCTGCCTTTTCAAGAGCATGTTCTGCTAATTCTATTTTCTTTACGTTATCTTTGCTTATTTGATGTATTACGATAAGTTCTGTGTTATCATACACGTAAAGATAGTCATCGAAAGCCTGGGCATTAAGTACTTTGCCACAATATTTGATTGGGGTAGAATACTTCTTGCCACTATAACTCACAAATCCTTGCGAGTCGGCTTTAAGTGACAATTCTTTGATTTTATAAAGGCTTCTTATATTGTCTTGTGGTAAAGGTGATAAGAAGTCTTTTTCTTTTTGTAAGTGTAAGATCGGTATCTTACCAGTTTCGGAATGAAGTTTATTGTTTTCTCTGTCACATATCTTAGTGACCTGATTTCGTAATCCAACTAAATCCAATAAACCATTGTATGCGTATAATTCATCAAGTAATTTCATCGGAGCTTCAACCTTAGCTTTAACTTCAGGTTCACCTGCGATACATGGCTTCACTTCAAAACCATAATCTTTTGCGAATTGTGCGAATTTGTTGTTGATCTTACCCTTAGAATACTCAGTCCTTGGATCATCCATGACAGTTTTCATGTTGTCGGTTCTTAACGTTTTAGGAACACCACCAGCTATTTCAAAAGCTGTATCCAGATGATGAAACAAGACTGTCTGAGTTTTGCTCATGGATAAGAAATATATCTTAAATCTAGAAAACGAATAAACTAAGGCAAAAACATTCAATGTTACTAGCTCACCAGTCTTTAATGTAATAGTTAATTCTTCTTTCCAATCGAGCTGCGCTTCTTCACCCATTCCCGTTTGATATGTGATTATATGTGCTTTGCTTTTACAATCTCTCTTTACTCCATTTACGGTTCTGTTTGTCTTGCCATCAAAATACGATTGAAATTCATTTCTTTGTGATATCCATCTTCTAAAAGAAGATTGAGCGCAATTTAAGCCATGGTTGTCGACTAAGTACTGCCATAACACACGTTTATAGAAGAACACCTGAACATCTTGTTGATTGAGCAAGTAATCAATAACATCATGATATTCATCTATTTTACTACCTCTTTTTCGAGTATCACGTTTCGAATAACCATCAATATATTTGCTGACAGTTCTACGATCGACACCAAGTTCTCTTGCAATTTCTGATTTATTCACTTTAATACTGCTTACCTCCTGTAATCGTCCCAATATAAAAAGATCATTTAAGGAACGTATTTCTACATTGTTGTTTACTTCTATGTTGATTAACACTTATATACCTCCTTGTAAACCTCAAGGATTATATCAAAGCGTAATCAGAAGTGTACATTCTTAAATGATCATTTATGTACATATTTAGATTATCATTTATA
>NZ_JANFYN010000093.1 GCF_024460475.1 Holdemanella sp. MSK.7.32
GTAAGCGCCAAGTAATATGCTGGATTGAAAATTATTTCAAAAAAATCGACAATTATATAGAACATTAGAGTTTTTAGAGTACAGTCTAAAAACTCTATAAAATGATTGGAGATGATTAGATGAAATTAGAGGATTTAACGCCCAAGCAGAGACTGAAGGCGGAAAAGTGGCTGGCAATCATTCGTGAATGTATAAATAGTGATTTATCAAATGAAGTATGGTGTGAACAGAATAACGTTAATATTAAAAGTTATTACTATTACCTAGCAAAACTAAGAAAGATGGCAATTGAACAGATTCCATACAAAAAAAGAAATAATGTACTGCCTCTGGTTCCTGAATCAAATGATATTGTAGAAATACAGGCTTCTCAATCTACTCCTGTATGCATGTCTTCTTCAGTAATGACAATTTGTCAAGGAAACACAAAAATAGAGATCAATTCTAATTGTCCTGAATGGATGATCCAGGAGCTGTTGAATAAATATGTTAGGTGATATTTCTAAAGCAGAACATATCTATATTGCCTGTGGATATACAGATATGAGAAAATCGATCGACGGGCTAGCTGCTATTGTACAACAGAATTTCAAGCTGGACCCATTTTCGAATTCACTGTTTCTCTTTTGTGGAAGGAGCAGCACAAAAATGAAAGTCTTGTACTGGGAAGGTGACGGATTTGTTCTTTTGTATAAGCGGCTTGAAAATGGAAAGTTCATATGGCCAAGAAATAAAGATGAAGTAATGAAAATAACAGATCAGCAGTTCAGATGGCTTTTAGAAGGACTTAAAATAGAGCAGCCACGAACAATAAAAAAGAGTAATAAAAGATGTGCTATTTAGCTTTATATTAAGGATATTTTGTATTAAATATGGTATAATATAGACAGTTAGGGAGTGCTTCGAATGATTGAAAATGCAGGTATCGACTACAAAGAATTATATCTACAGATGCAGTCAGCAGTTGTAGCACTATCAAAGGCATTGGAAGAAATCCAAAAAGAAAACAAGAATCTAAAGGAAGAAAATGAATATTTAAAGCGCAAGCTGTTTGGAACAAAAAGTGAAACATCAAAGTCACTTGGTTTTGAGCAGCTTTCTCTTTTTGATGAGGCAGAAGCAGAAGCAAATCCAGACGAAGAACAATTTATTCTTGAAGAAGTTAAATTCAATAAAAAGAAAAAGTATAAAGGGCAGTTGGATGATAAATTATCTAAACTGGCACATATCGAAGTTATTATGACGCTTCCAGAATCTGAACTTGTATGCCCAGTCTGTAACAGTAAACTTGTCCCTGTCGGAAAGAAATTTGTTCGACACGAAATTGAATTTGTACCAGCCAAGTTAAAAGTAAGAGATGTATATACAACGACATATGAATGCAGAAAATGTCGTGCAAATGGAAAGAGTGTTATGAAAAGTCCTGGAATTCCAGAACCTGTCATTCCACATTCTTATGCCTCTGCTGAAAGTGTGGCTTTCGTTATGAAACAAAAGTTCGTAAATGGCGTTCCACTCTATAGACAAGAATCCGAATGGAAACAAATGGGTCTGGATCTTTCAAGAACGACAATGGCCAACTGGATCATATATTCAAGTGAGCACTGGTTAAAACCACTGACAGACAGAATGCATGAAATCCTGCTTGAATCAAAACATGCCCATGCCGATGAAACACCTGTTCAAGTTCTAAATGAACCTGGTAAAAAGGCAACAACGAAATCCTATATGTGGGTATATTCAAGCATCAAAGAGAGTGCATATCCAATCCGACTATTTGTATATGCACCAAACAGATGCGGATATAATCCACAGATATTCTTCAACGGTTTTCACGGAACTGTTATATCAGATGCATATTCCGGATATAACAATATAGAAGACTGTGTCAATGCATACTGCTGGGCACATGCAAGAAGAAAGTTCAGAGACAGCCTTCCAAATGATCTCGAAAATGCAGAAAATACGCTTCCGATTATTGCGATGAATAAGATCAAGAAACTCTTCGCAATAGAAAAAGAAATAGAAGCATTGTCTCCTGATGAAAAGGTCAAAATACGTCAGCTAAAGTCAAAGCCATTAATAGACGACTTCTTTTTATGGTGCAAATCCAATCAAAATGCCACAGCTAGTGCAAAACTGAGCAAAGCATTCAAATATGTAATGAATCATGAAGAAGGATTGAGACAATACTTATATGATGGATATATTCCAATGACAAACTCATTAGATGAAAGAGTAATTCGACCATTTACGACAGGAAGAAAGAACTGGTTGTTCTCGACAAGCGTATCAGGAGCAGAATCAAGTGCGAATGCATACAGTATAATTGAAACAGCAAAAGCAAATGGATTGGATCCATATAAATATTTGACAACAATATTTACATATCTTCCAAGCCAAGATCTAATCAAAAATCCAGAAATAATAGACGAGTTTCTGCCATGGAGCGAGTTCGTACAAAAGAACTGTAAATAAAAGAATCAGCATACCATTTTAGCAATGTTCAACTGATTCTTTTTCATTTATTTAACTACATCATTTTATTTGGCGCTTACTTTTTAA
>NZ_JANFYN010000094.1 GCF_024460475.1 Holdemanella sp. MSK.7.32
GTATACAATCACACCAAGTGGTAAAGCTGAACAAGGAAACTACTCAGTAACTTACGTAGCTGGAACATTGACAATCACAAGTCAATCAATTGATCCAGGTACAAATCCAGAAAAACCAAATCCAGACTATACAGGTGCTAAGGTAAATAGTCCTAAGGATGCAGTATACGATGGTAATGAACACAAGTGGATCCCTACAGTAACAGATAAGGCTGATAAGAAATTAGAAGCTGGTAAAGATTACACAGTAGAATACTCAACTAAGAATTTCAAAGATGTAGGAACTATTAAAGTAACTATTACTGGTAAAGGTAACTACACTGGAACAGTAACACGTACTTATAAGATCACTCCTAAGAGTGTGACGGTAACAGCTGAAGACAAGACAAAGGTATTTGGAGAAGCAGATCCTAAGTTGACGGCAAAAGTAGCTGGAACTCTTGGAAATGATACAGTTGAATACACATTGTCAAGAGAAACTGGAGAAGCTGCTGGTAAGTATGAAATCACAGTAAAAGGTGATAAACTACAAGGCAACTACTCAGTAACTTACGTAGCTGGAACATTGACAATCACAAGTCAGTCAATTGATCCAGGTACAGATCCAGAAAAACCAAATCCAGACTATACAGGTGCTAAGGTAAATAGTCCAAGTGATAAAGTTTATGATGGTAAGGAACACAAGTGGATCCCTACAGTAACGGATAAGGCTGATAAGAAATTAGAAGCTGGTACAGATTACACAGTAGAATACTCAACTAAGAATTTCAAAGATGTAGGAACTGTTGAAGTAACTATTACAGGTATTGGTAACTACAGTGGAACTGTTAAACGTTCTTATAAAGTAACTCCTAAGGAATATACAGTAACTACTGAAAGTGCAACTAAGACTTATTCTGGTACTGCATTAACAGCTGGTGGTAAGGTAGAGGGTATTGTTTCTGGTGAAACAGTCGAATTTACTACTACTGGTAGTCAGACTGAAGTGGGTACTTCTAAGAATACTTATGAATTAGTATGGAAGTCTGCTAAGGCTACTAACTATACATTGGCTAAGGAATCTATTGGTAAATTAACTGTTAAGGCTAAGTCAATCGTTCCTGATGAAAGGATACTCCTGAATCAGAAAAGACTGGTATTACAGTAAATGAACCAAGTGATTCTAAGTATGATGGTAAGGAACATAAAGAAGTATTAACTGTAACAGATACTAAGACTGGTAAAGAATTAGTGGCTGGAACAGATTACTCAGTAACTTACAGTTCAGATCTAGTAAATGTTGGTACAGTGACAATTAAGGTTGCTGGATTAGGTAACTATACTGGATCATTCACTAAGACTTATAAGATTACTAAGCGTTCTGTAACATTGACAAGTGCTACAGTAAGCAAGGTATATGATGGTAGTGCATTAACGAATACTTCTATCACAGTCAGTGGTGATGGATTCGTAGAGGGTGAAGGTGCTTCTTATGAGGTAACTGGAACTCAGACAGAGGTTGGAAATAGTGCTAACTCATTCGAATACAAATTGAATGAAAATACATTAGCTTCTAACTATAACATTACTAAGGTTGTTGGTACATTAACAATTACATCAGCTCCTGCTCCTGTAACTCCAGCAACACCAAGTACACCAAGTACACCAAGTAGTACAACTAGTACAACGCCTCGTACTCCAAGTGCTCCTCAGGTAACGACTCCTGTTGAAACAGTTGAAAAAGAGACAACTCCTAAGGCTGAACCTAAGAAAGAAGAAAAGGTTGAAGAAGAGTATACGCCTAAGGCATCACCTCAGTACTATTGGGCATTAATCAACTTGATTTGTGCAATCTTAACAGTATTATTCGGATTATTATTGTTGATCTCTAAACGTCATAAAGATGAAGATGATGACGAAGAAGATGATGAAACTAAAGATCAAACAACTACAAATGATGATGAAGATAAAGAACAAGAAAAGAAACGTGGATTATTCACTCGCGTACTTGCTGTTCTAATCGCAATCGTATCTGTTGTATTCTTCCTAGTAACTGAAGACTTAAGTCTTCCTTGGACTTGGACAGATCAATGGACAATTTGGATGGTTGTTATTGGATTCGTACAAATCGTAGTATTCTTCGTAGGACGTAAATGGAAAAACGTTGATAATGACGATGAAGACGAAGAAGCACAACAAGCTTAACAAAGTTAATAACACAAAAGGAGTAGCCTCGTGCTACTCCTTTACCGTCCAATACCCATTTTGATTGGCGCAATAAATTGGCGCAATAAATTTGGATGGGGTTAGGTGAATTTGCTCTCCAAGAATTTAAGGGGCGGCATATACCCCAAAACGGTTTATAGCTAATTTTGGGCTCGGGCAACATTTTAGTTGTCCGAGTTCTTTTCGTATTATGAAACCAGGAAGAAAAGTATTCTGGTTAATATAGAATTGTATA
>NZ_JANFYN010000095.1 GCF_024460475.1 Holdemanella sp. MSK.7.32
GTATCAAACAAAAATGTGCTGCAACAGGAGTGCGTCTTTTAAGATGGGATACCATATGTTTCATGAAACATTACTACAAAGTTCGTGTCCCAAAGAATGAATATATCCAGAACATCCTTTCATCTGTTGATTTAAAAGAAGATGTTGTTTATTCATTTTTAAAAAGAATCGAATTCAACAGTAGATTCAAATATTATGTAGTGATCACACTTCGAGGTGATGCACCAAAACGAATTAAACTGTCAGAAGATGGCGGACATCGTACAGGTGTTGACTTTGGAACCTCTACGATTGCGACAGTCTCAAACAACGAGGTCCATCTGGAAGAACTAGCTCCAGATTCAGTTCAATATGAAAAAGAGATTCGGCATAAGCAGAATCTGATAGATGCCTCTATGCGTAAGCACAATCCAGAAAACTACAACAAGAATGGTACAGTCAAAAAGGGAAAACATAAATGGAAAACCACAAGACGATGTAGACGTTTAAAACGCCAAGTTCGAGTTCTCTATCGAAAACAATCTGCTTACATTAAGACTTCACATCATACTTTTATCAATAGAGTTGTTCAAAATACAAGCGAATTCATCCTTGAACCAATGAACTTCAAGGCTCTTCAAAAGAAATCAAAGAAGACAGAGCGTAAAGATGAGGCAACGGCAATTAAACAAAAAGACGGCTCTTTTAAGATGGTACGTAAATACAAACGCAAAAAGCGTTATGGGCACTCTATCAAGAACCGTTCTCCAGGTCTTATGCAGGCCGATTTAAAAACAAAGGCAACACAGTATGGAATACCATACTACGAAATAGATATTCATCAATACCGTGCTTCTCAACTTCACCATGATACGGGTGAATATATTAAACCTACTTTAAACGAAAGATTTAAAACGGTTGAAGGATGCAAAGTACAAAGAGATTTATATTCTGCCTTTCTAATTTATCATACTGACGATACATTGACTGCACCTGATTTTGAAGCCTGTCATTTTGATTTTCCACACTTTGTCAAGATGCAGGATACATTGATTCTAAATATGAAAAAATGTGGACACACAATGAAATACTGCTTTGGATTCTAGCTTAAAGAATCTCTCATCTAGTTCAGGTCTTAGGCGTAAGCCCTGCTGGATGCAGTATGAGTATACAGAGTACAGTCCATATGGATTGGAAATGCTCAAAAAACAAGAGTTATGCAAAGACTATATGCAAGGACTAGAACCATGCTGAAAGCTTTGCGATGCTCCATTTCTCGCATTGTGAGAAAGAGAATCTCGTCATTTTAATGATGAGAGTACGTCAAAAATTAATGAAGAAACAATTTTGATTATATAATTACTTAACGCAATGCCCATTCGCTAAATATAAATTGTTTTTCCAATTGGCTTCAAAACCGTAATTTTTAACAAAATCAACTTTTGAGTTGCGTTCAATATTTTTTAACTTTTCAATTGCTCTTTTGCCAAGGCTTTGATTTGGATTTATATACAGAAGAGGAAGAACTAATGAATATGTGCTTCCAGATACAAAAGATCCTAAATTTATATTTGAAGGTGTGTAAAGCTTTGGCTTGATAGGATGATTTTTTCTGTACAATCTTTGATAATGACAACATTGATTTCTTAGATATGATACACAATGGTAGAAACTTTCTAATTTTTCATAACTAATGTCATTATATCCGATTTTTAAAATTGCTTTTTTATCTTTTGTCTTTAATAATGAATAAAATTTAGAAATGGTGCCAAGAGGTATAAGTTCGACTAATGCCCATACTGGGACAAACCCATTATATTTGTTGTTGTGATGTTGAATAATAAGGCTGGATGCATTTCTTTTATTTACTTCGCCACAACGTTTTAAAAAATCAATGATGTCAATATATTCTTGGTGATTTTTAAAATTAAAGTTTGATGGATCAAGATATCCAACGGGACCATATGTCAATGAAAAATAATTTGCTAATTGAGTTTTTAAATATACCTCAATATCGTTAATTAGTTCAAAAAGTGTTGATCTAATTTCTTTATCAGTTTTATACACATTATAGATATCCTCAAAGGAAATGTTATCAATAAAATTGTCGTTTTTATCTAGAAAATCAATCATATATCCACTTAATCTGTAATAATTTTCATGTTTTAAAATGGATAAAGCATTGTCATAGTTATTAACAATCAACCCTTTATCGTTAATAAGGTGATCTAGCTGTTGATTGAATGTTAAAGCTGGCTTAATCTGTGCATTGAAATTATTCATAAATTCTCCTAAAAAAATTGGATAATAGAAATCAAGTAAAAATTAAAAAAATATCAATGATTTTTCATGGTTTTTATTGCACGCTGAAAATCCCTGAAG
>NZ_JANFYN010000096.1 GCF_024460475.1 Holdemanella sp. MSK.7.32
CGGTAGTTCGACAGTTGTAAAATCGTAAATACTCCAAATGTCGCTTATGTAGCGCTTTTTTTATGTCAAATTTTCTTTTTATTTTGTTGTATGGATGTTGTACGGCGTTGTAATATGTGGTATAATAGTTCTATATAAGGAGTCTTCCCAATGAAACTTAACTACGACAGAAAATCTAAAGATCCTACCTACTTCATTCAGGTTGGGATTCGCAATGGTAAAAAGGTTACCACAAAGAATGTTGAACGTATTGGTAAACATTCAGAATTATTAAAGATTACAGATGATCCTTTAGAATATGCCAAACAAAGAGTTAAGGAATATAACGAAAATATAAAGAACAGTAAAGTCGAATATAATATCACTGTTAATTTTGATGACAAGGTCATAAATCAAGGAAATACTGTTTCTAAATCTACTTGTAAGAATACTGGCTATTTCTATTTGAAAGAACTTTATTCATCTCTTGGAATCTCTGATTTCTTTGATAAAGTATGCAGCGGACGTAAAATAGCTTTCAATCCTAATATGATAAATATGGTTCTTACTTTTTCTCGGATTCTTGATCCAGGAAGCAAGATGCATACTTTAAAGAATCTTACTGGTTTCTATGGTGATTTTGATTTCTCACACCAGGATATCCTTCGCTTCATGGATATACTGGAAGAAAATTATGATGAGTATCTTTCTCATTTATTTGAATCAAGTAATAAAGTAATCAAAAGGAATACGAATGTATGTTATTTTGACTGTACAAACTTCTATTTTGAAAAAGAATCTGAAGACGAGGATGTATATGATGAAATCACAGGTGAACTGATCAAAGGACTTTTAAAATATGGTGTATCTAAAGAACATCGTCCAAATCCAATCGTTCAGATGGGACTTTTCATGGATGCCGATGGAATTCCTTTAAGTATGTGTATCAATCCAGGAAGTGACAATGAGTCCCTTTGTGCTGTTCCAGCTGAAAAGAAGATGCTTAAAATGTTTGAGAACAAGGATATCATCTACTGTTCAGATGCCGGACTAGGCTATAATGACACAAGATTATTTAACGACTTTGGCGGAAGAAAGTTTGTAGTAACACAATCCATCAAGAAATTGAACAGTATTCTAAAACAGGCCGTGTTCAATGATTACGATTACCGTTTTTCTCAAGACGGAAAGCCTGCATCTTTAGAAACAATGAAGACATTTGATCGCACATTAAAAGAAAACAGAAATTATTACGATGGATACATCTATAAATCTATACCAGTTGATAAGCTTGTGGACTTAGGTCTATTCGAAGTCAAACAATACAAGAACGGAAAAACAAAGAAGGTAAAATCAAAAGGAAACCTAAAACAACGAATTATCGTAACCTATTCAAGAAAGATGGCCGAATACCAGAAAACAGTACGAAACAGACAGATCGAGCGTGCTAAAAAAATACTGGCCAACATGGATCCTGACAACTTCAAAAAAGGACCAAACGATGTGACCAGATTTATTAAGGGTGATAAAGAAAAGAAGAATTACTATTTAGATGAGGCGCGTATTGAAGAAGAAGCTAAATATGATGGATTCTACGCTGTTGCCACAAATATATTTGATATGAAGGAAACAGAAGTTTTGGATATCCAGTCAAGAAGATATAAAATCGAAGATTGTTTCCGCGTCTTGAAAACAAATTTCAGCTCAAGACCAGTATATCATCACAAAGAAAACAGAATAAAAGCTCATTTCCTTATCTGTTACACAGCCTTATTGATTTATCGCTTACTCGAAGTCAAATTAGACAGAAATAAAACTCATTTCACAACAGAACAGATCATCGAAACATTGCAGAACATGAATGTGGTTAACTGCTCCGATATGTACTACCAGGCCTGTTACACAGGCTCAGATGTACTAGATTCACTTGAACAACTGTTCGATTTAAAACTGAACCGAAAATACTATCAACCAAAAACATTAAATAAATTTAAAAAAATTTGAAAAATAAAATTCCCATACAACATTTCATAAAAGTAAAAAATGAGCGTAAAGCCTTTGAACTAAAGGTTTACGCTCATTGTTGCGTTATATAACTGTCGAAAACGGGA
>NZ_JANFYN010000097.1 GCF_024460475.1 Holdemanella sp. MSK.7.32
CATTACCCTATGTAATCTTATAGCGTATCTAGACCCCAACTATTTTTATATAGTCTTAGAAAAGCTATCACGATGATAGCTTTTTTTTGAAAATATAATTTTTTTCAGTACTTTGACTCGCATCAAAAGTGTATCCTAAATCTGAAAATTGAGTAATATCTTTGATGTTTTCAATCTGATTTTCGGCAAGATAGCGAACCATGGCTCCTCTTGCCATCTTGGCATAAACACCTTTTTCTTTTCCGTTTTCTTCGACAAAACGAACATCAATCAATGGTTTATATTTTCGAATGGTTTTGGCATATTCTTCACTTGCAAGATTTAAAATGGGTTCATCTATTTGATTGGCAAGATTATCTTTCCAAAAGTCGTACAAAGAGAATGGACACTTTGTCTGCATTTCTAAACGATAGGGTGTAATCGCATCAAGAGGTTTTAAAAGACCATAAAATCCAGAAAGAATATAAAGATGTTCTTGAATATATTTGATTTGATTATCTGTAAATACATGGGGTGCCATATATTGATATTGTATGCCAGAATAGCTTAGTATGGCTGGTGTTGTATTTTTATTTAGACTCATATTTTGGAATTGATCATATGTAGTTTGGGCAATTGTGTCTGAACATTTTAAATAGGATTTTAATTCTGAATACTCTAAACTTTGAATATGATTTAAAAGTTCAGTTGTCTTGGATAAGAATAGGGGTGTTGTACACTCTATGTTGATATCATCGATCATTTTCATTTTCTTAGCGGGTGAGATAATTATTTTCATAATAATATTGTATAATAGGTGTCAAGAAAAGAAAGTGAAGATTATAGTGAAAACCGAAGAAATGTTAAATAATTTAGAGGAATTGATCAATACACCGAGTGTGGTAGGTTTCTATCCTGAAATTCACAAAAAATTAGCGGAGATGGTAGGAAAGTTTGGATATGAACTTGAGTTTGATAATAAACGAACTGCCTATGTTCGTGTGCCAGGTAAAGATTTTAGTAAGATTGTATGTGTAGGGGCTCACTTAGATACGATTGGTATGCAGGTTCGTCATGTGATGGAAAATGGCTGGATCGAAGTAAAAAACTTGGGTGGAGTCAACTTTCATAATGTGGAAGGTGAAAATGTATATATTCATACGCGTAGTGGAAAAACATATGAGGGTATGGTGATTTGTAAGTCACACTCTACACATGTATTTGATGATGCGAGAAGTCGTGAACGTGATAAATTTAATGAAGCTATTTTATTGGATGAAGATGTTAGTTGTGCTAAAGATGTATATGATCTAGGAATTGAACATGGAGATTTGATTAGTGTAGAACCACGTTTTAGACGTACAGAATCTGGTTTTATAAAATCTCGACATATTGATGATAAGGCTATGGTTGCAGCCGTGATTGATGTATTGCGTCAATTGAAAGAAGAGAACCTAAAACCTGCTTATGATACTTTATTTGCGTTTCCTATTTATGAAGAAATTGACCATGGAGGAGCTTATGTTCCTAGTGAAGTGAGTGAGTATGTAGCTTTGGATATTGGCTTGATTGGGCCGGATAATCATGGTTCTGAAAAGAAGGTTTCCATTGGAGCTAGCGATAACTATTCTCCTTATGATTGGGGATTAACAACTAAAATCATCAATTTGGCAAAAGCGAACAATATTAACTATTGTGTAGATACATATTATCGTTTTGGCTCAGATGCTACAGCGGCGATTCGTGCTGGAAACAATATTATGCCTGCTGTATTTGGGGTTGGTTGTATGAATTCGCATGGCTATGAAAGAACGAGTGTTCAAGCTATTGAGGATTGTGCACGTCTAACATTGGCTTATGTATTAAGTGAATAGAAAAATTAGATAATAAAAATCAAGCCTAATTCATAAAATTTTGTGTCTTTCCATGAAGGACACATTTTTTGATGATTTTCC
>NZ_JANFYN010000098.1 GCF_024460475.1 Holdemanella sp. MSK.7.32
GACAATAGTTGGGCTTGCCCCTGCGAAGATAGCTAGCTGCCGGGTCCTTTTTTTTGCCTTTTATATTCAAAAGCCAAGTCTTTATTTACTTTGACTTGGCTTTTTTCAGATTCATTAATTCTTTAATTGTATTTTCTAATGCGATTTTTGCGGCAACTGGATCCTCTATATGAATCACGGATTTTTCTAATGGACACATATCTGTGTTTGTCCTATTTCGGATTTCCTTAACAAGTTTATCGTATTTGAAAGAAACATTATTCTTTTCTAAATAAATTTTTGCTGATTCACTTAGAGTATGAGCATAAACAAATTTAATTTTTGCGAGAACGTATAGACAAGCAGCTGCTTTACCTACTATTGTATCTTCTATATCTGCGTTTTTATAAAAATTCATATCTTCATTAATTTTTGAAAGGATTGGTTTAACCCCAATATCATTTGAAGTATAAAATACAATATTGTTTCTTTTTGCGATAAATTTATTCAAATTCATCAGCTACTTTCTTTAGATTACTGATAATTGGAAGCTTTTGGGGACATACACGCTCACATTGTCCACATTCAATACAATCGTATGGCTTTCCGTGTTCATTTTTTAAATCATCATATTCTGATGATTTACCTTTAGATAAATTTTGTTTTCTTTTATTGAATAGACTAAAGTATTCAGGTATACAGATGTGTTTTGGACAACCAGGAGTACAATAGTTACATGCAGTACACGGAATAGCGATAGATGTTCGAATTTGATCACCCAGTTTAATCAAGAAATCATTTTCTTCTTGTGTCAACGGTTTAAATTTTTTCATATATGAAATATTGTCATTTAATTGTTCAAGGTTTGACATGCCACTAAGTACAACACGGATATTTTTAAGGCTTGCTGCAAAACGGATAGCCCATGATGCAATAGATAACGACCCATCTAAATTTAATAATTTAGTTTGAATATCTTTTGGAACGTGTACAAGGCTTCCTCCCTTAACAGGTTCCATAATAACAACTTGTTTCCCATGTTTAACAGCTGTTTCATAACATAATCTTGATTGTACACTTTCACTATTCCAATCAAGATAATTGATTTGAAGTTAAACAAAATCCATTTCAGGATGTTCAGTCAAAATTTGATCTAGAATATCAGCAGTATCATGAAATGAGAATCCAATTTCTCTTATTTTACCTTCTTCTTTCATTTTTTTAATAAAATCAAAACAACCAAATTTTAAAGCAGTTTGGTAATGATTACGATTTAAAGAATGCAGAAGATAATAATCAAAGTAATTAACTCCACATTTTTCCAATTGTTCATCAAAAATTCTTTTTGCATCCTCTTTTGTTTTCATAAATGGGACAGGTAATTTGTCAGCTAAAGTAAATGAATTTCGTGGATATCTTTCAACTAACGCTTTTTTGACAAATAATTCACTTTGTCTTTGGTGATAAGGATAAGCAGTGTCAAAATATGTAAATCCATTATCGATAAAAGTATCAATCATTTTACAAAATTGTTCTAAATCGACAGAAGTTGGATCTTCTGGATTTGTTAGTGGTAATCTCATACATCCAAAACCTAATTTCTTCATAAAAATCCTCCTATTATGTATAACTGAATTATAGTACAACTTTATTATTTAATAAAAATAATAATTTTAAAAATGTTGATAATCTGTATATATAAAAGGGATTTTGAATAATTATTAAAAAATGTAAAAAAAAATAAAAAAAACATTTGACGAAGTGGGAAGTATTTGGTAATATAGATGA